>NZ_JAJAEF010000025.1:0-67058 GCF_020447145.1 Shewanella sp. SR1
TGACAAGCTAGCAAGAAATTACGCCAGTATGGTGTCACTGGCGTTTATGTTAATGTGGCTGCCGATGTATTGCTGAACAACATTTGTACAGCAAAGATCAACAGACCCTAGAACTCCCAATTTAAATCAAAATCATAGCGAATGCCTAAGGCGATAATAGTGTCATCTTTGCGTTGATCATTATTTTGTTGTAAGTATTCTAAATGTGTACGGACATTTGCCGCAATTTGCCATTCTAAGGTGAGGTTATAGCCATCATAATCCTGACTGCTAGTATCTTCTATCCCATCTTTAAACCAAAAATACCCTAATTTTAGCTTATAGGCGTTAGCAAAAGGGATAGCCAGTGCACTGTCAAAAGTACTACCAGTGCGGTTGACTGCAGTTTCAAACTCGTAATCTTTAGCCTGATAGCCAACAGCAGCATATATACCAGAGCTAAACTCATATGAGATAACCGCGCCTGTCAGTTGTTCTTTTCCAGTTCTATTCGCGTTGGCATAGACATCTTGTTGTAAATATGCGGCGCCTAAGTGTAATCCATTCTTGTCAAAACCGGCGCCGACATTAATAGTATCAGCGCCGCTGCCACCAGAGTTGCCATCAAAAATTGCAGAGGCCATTACAGTAACGGGTTTGAGTTTCAGTTCGTATATCAAAGCATTATTAACAAAGAATGGACTCTCTTGGTTGTAACCAAACGGGCTGTTTGCATTATTAAATATATCAATGTACTCAGCGACTAAAGTGTATTGCACTGGCCGTTGACGTCCAAAGGTTATCTGACCAAAGGGAGAGCCTATTCCGGCGAATGCGAGGCGCGCCTCACCGAATCGACCATTATCATCGAGGCGAATCTTCCATTCTCCTTGGGCAATAGCATGCCAATTTGGGGCAAACTCGGTATCAGCTTTGACCCCTAAACGAGAGAGGGCATCACCTATATCCCATACATCGTTTGCTTTGTCTTGGTATTCTAAGGTTGGACGCAGCGAGCCGTAGAGAGAAAAGTGGCTATTGCGTAAGGAGGATTGCATTGATGGACTGGTTTGTGCAGCTTTCGCTTGTTGCTCCAATTCCTTCACTCTTTGCTCTAGCTGCTGCAGTCGATCTGACTCTTCCGTTTCTTGGGCATTAGCCTGTAGCGGTATTTGAAGAATAGTGCCTAGTACGAACAATGCGATTCTGCTCATGATGAGTACCTTTATTAAGATTTCCACCGTAAGTCATGGATGAATCCATGACTTACTATACCTAAACAATGAATTTATTAAGGATGGTATCTTGCTCTTTGATGTGCTGAGTTTGCGTATGCATAGCCGTATTGGCATGAATCACAGTGTCTGATACTTGGACAGATAAATCTTTAATTCTAATGGTATTATTATTAATTTCTTCGGCAACTAAACTTTGTTCTTCGGCTGCAGAAGCAATCTGTAGATTCATATCGCTGATCTGCAATATTGCTTCACGAATTTTGTCTAACGCGGTATTCGCACCTTGGGCGAGTGTGACCGCATCTTTTGCATTATCTTTACTTTGACTCATGACCTCTGCAACAGCCCTTGCTCCTGTTTGGAGTTGCTCTATCATGTTACGGATTTGAGTTGTAGATTGTTGAGTCCTTTGGGCGAGGGTTCTGACTTCATCTGCGACCACAGCAAAACCACGACCAGAATCACCTGCTCTTGCTGCCTCAATGGCTGCGTTTAAGGCTAATAAATTCGTTTGATCTGCAATGTCATTGATGACTTTCAATATAGTGGCAATATTGTCTGTTGCTGACCCTAAGGTGTTTACTTCAGCGACAGCCATATCGATTTTTGATGACAGAGCGTTAATAGCATTTGTGGTATCACTGACGACTTTGGAACCCACATTTGTCGCTTCATCAGCCTCTTTTGCAGCGGATGACGCCCCTTGAGCATTACGGGCCACGTCTGAAGACGTGGTGGCCATTTCGTGCATCGCTGTCGCAAGTTGTTCTAATTCATGCATCTGCGAGTTCATGGCATTTGTCGATTGTTGTAACTCTAACGATGTCAACTCTGAGCTTTGGTGAATGAGCTGCCCAATTGACTTAGATTCAATAATCAGTTGTTGTAGGTTGGTCGTAAATGTATTAAATCCAATGGCTAAAGATGAGAATTCAGCATCTGTTTGTGTATTCAAGCGTTGGGTTAGATCGCCGTCTCCTGAGGCAACATCTTGAATCGCATCGTTTAAGATTTGTAATGGACGCATTAAACGGATAATCAAAAATAGTAGTACTGTGATACTGATGATTAAGGCAATAACGGAATAGAGAATAGAACTATTGCGTAGGTTTGTGACTGCAGCATAGGCTATATCTTCATCTAAGATAACGCCGACATACCAGTCCTCTCCTGAAACTCGAGAGAAATCTAAGGTATAATTTTTACCATCTATGGTGACTTTTTGTGGCTTCTCCGTCACTTCAACATGTGGCAAATAGTCGCTCATTGGCGTGCCATTTCGTTTTGACTCTGGGTGCGCGATTGTCGTGCCATCTCCAGAAATAATAAAGACATAGCCTGCATTAAAGAGTTTAACTTCATTGACGAGTTTGGCTAGACCAACGAGGCTGACATCGTAGAAAATAGCCCCAATGAACTCGCCATTATCTTTTACCGGTGTTGCAATTGAGACGAGAATTTCACCAGATGCTGAGTCAGCATAGGGCGCAGTGATAATCAGTTTATCGGATTTTTTTGCGTCTATGTACCAAGGACGAATTCGTGGGTTCCATCCAGCACCAGGGTCCCAGCTAGGGTTGTTATTTATGTTGCTACCATCTTTTTCGTAGCCGAATCCGACAAGTATAAAGGTGTTTTTAACAACTGGACGAGTAATAACAGAAGTAATATGTGTGGGGCTGAGATCTTGCTCCAATAGACTTGTCGTGTAAGCGGCCATTTGTTTACGGGATTCAATTTCCGATGAAACAGTATTTCTAACCCCATCGACAATTTCGGTAACACTGGCTTCAACCTGTGACTTCATTTCATTTTGAATTGAAGAGTATTGTTTGGATGTTAACAGCGTTACTGTGACTAAAAGTAATATAGAGGATGCAGCTACAATCTTATGACTAAATTTCATTGTTTTTCCTCTTGAATATCAAAAAGCTTTCTTAGAGGTATAGTCATCATTTCATTCTAAAACAAGTCGTCATATTTATTTTTTAGTTTTTGTGATCAACAAGTGTTTATGGTCCCATTTTAGGTTGTAATTTTTGTTAAATTGCTACCGCTGCAGTTGCTGTATTACTGGATGAATTATCTCTTGGTTACTCCATATCTCCTTTTACACTTGTTTAACTTAAGCTGCCTGTTATATATTGTTTTCTCATTAAAATCAGCTTGATATCTGGCGTTGACTCTAGCGCGATTTTTAAAGGATTAAAATGCACAGCGATGTTTCTTGGCAGCGATTTAAGCAATTTCCGCGCTTAATGTGGATATTTTTGTTTGGGTCTTTTATCACCCGTGGCAGTTATTACATGGTATGGCCATTTTTGGCCGTTATTTTATATGAGAAATTCGCGCTAAGTGCCACTGAGGTCGGCATGGTCTTGTCCAGCGCCGCGATTATTTCGGTATTTACGAGCTTTGTTGGTAGCTCATTGTCCGACAGAATAGGTCGTCATAAGCTGATGTACCTGACGGGCATCCTCTATATCATCTCGTTTTCGTTATTGGCTGAAGCCAATTCTGTCGAAGGGTATGTGGTTGTGATGACCCTTTGCTCTATGGCGACTTCATTATGGCGACCACTGACATCGGCGGCTATTGGCGACATCATTGCCGATCCTAAGACGCGCGAATTGGCGATGCAGTCGCTGTATTTCATCGTCAACGTGGGCTGCGCCGTTGGCCCTATGCTTGGGGTATGGCTTGGTCTTACGGGCAAGCAGTCCAGTTTCTACCTTACTGCAGTGGCCTTTGCCGTATTGTTAGCCTTGTTATATTGGGGATTTAACCATCAAACCCGTCAGGATGTTGCTTTGGCGGCTGGCGCCTCATCGAATGATAATTTAAGTGACGCTACGAGTGGCACTGAAAGTGATGGTGCAAGTGACGGTGAAAATGACATGACAAGTGATGGTGTTAATCGTGGCGTGAATGGCTTATCGAGTGATACTGAGGCTAGCACGAAAAAAGCGGCAGTCGTGAGCCGTAAGCAAATTGTCGCCATTCTATTGCAAGATAAACTGCTGCAATGTTTAATTTTCGCCAATATTTTATGTATGTTCATTTATGCCCAAATGGACAGTTCGTTAATCCAATATCTCACTCGGGCTGGTGCGCCTGATTTGCTGACGTTAATCTCTGGCATGATTTTCACTAATGCTATGGTGATTATCTCAACTCAATTTTTGCTATTGAAACTCATGGCCCGTTTTCCGCTCGTCAAACGGATTCAAATCGGATTGCTGTTACTGATCTGCTCACAAATCTGGCTGGCATTTAATCCGCTGGATCTATTTTGGGGTTGGATAGGCGCAATTGTGGTGATGAGCGTCGCCGAGACGATTTTGTTCCCCACTATGAATGTGCATATCGACCGCTTAGCCCCTGATCATCTTCGGGGTGCTTACTTTGGCGCCGCCTCATTCTATGACTTAGGCTTTGCGCTCGCGCCCCTTGGCGGCGGTATTATATTGGATCATTTTGGCGGTCAGTGGCTGTTTTTGACGGGCGCCGCACTCTCGGTATTGGTGATTTATCTGTACAGTATTTTAGATAGACTACCGCGACCCGATTTTGCCATGTTTAAAGCGGATTAGTGTACTAGAGCTATGTATCAGTTCGTTGCAGCTAACGTGATGGCTGAGCGTGAAAACGACCGAAATGGATTGTTCTAAATGCTGTGTATCGAGACTGCTACAGCTTGGCGAATTCAAATACCGTGTGAAGGCTCGGTTTTCAAAAACATAAAAGGCTGACTCATGATTATGAGCCAGCCTTTTGTTATTCAAAACACAACCGATGCATGTTAAACGGTTAAATTAGAGCTGTACCGTAAAGATCACGTCTTTACCTGCGGTGACACTGCCTTGGGCCTTGTCTAGGTATTTGACGTCTTCCATGTTTGCCAGCACGACTGGGGTGAGTAGGCTGTCGACTTGGTCTTTAAGATAATCAATATCGAAAGACAAAATCGGATCGCCGACTTTCACTTCTTGGCCTTCTTGGGCTAAACGTTTAAAACCTTTGCCCCTCAGCTCGACTGTGCCGACGCCAAAGTGCACAAATAATTCTAAACCTTGGGGAGACTCAATGCTGAAGGCATGATTTGTCTCAAAAATCTTTCCGATGGTGCCGTCGATAGGCGCAAGAATTAATTCGCCTTTTGGGGCGATAGCAATGCCATCACCGACAATCTTCTCAGCAAAAACCACATCGGGGACTTTTTCAATAGCGACGATATCGCCGGAAACGGGGGCATATACCATGATACCGCCAGCTAACTGAGTCTGACCCGATACCAAGCGCCTTATTCGGCTTAAAAATCCCATAATCTAGAGCCTCTTTTGCTTGTTTTTGTCATTGTTTTTGTTCTGTAATGCAGCATAACGAATAAATGTCTCTATTTATAGCTTGTTATACACTGCTGTAGACCTGCAATTCTATCTTGTTGTAATGCAGTGTGCGCCAGCGCCGAAAATTGTTGGATGTTGCCTTGGCAAATGGCAGCTTTGACTTCTAACAGTGAGCTTAAGTTAACACTGAGTTCGTCCAGCCCCATGCCGATTAACAGCGGTGCAATTTGTGGTGAACTGGCCAGTTCGCCGCACAGCGACACTTTCACATTGGCTGCTTTTGCTTGGACTATTGTCATGTTAATTAACGCTAAAATGGCAGGCGAAAGGGACGGATAGTCGCGGGTAAGCTGCGGGTTGGTCCTATCGGCTGCCATTGCATATTGGGTTAAATCATTGGTGCCAATGCTGACAAAGTCGAGTCGTGGCAACATAGCATTGAGGTTGAATACCGCCGCGGGGGTTTCGACAACGATACCGTAGCTGAGTTCACCGTAGCCTTTCTCTTCTTCTTCCAAGGCATCTTGGCACTGGGCAATCAGTGCAAACACTTCATCTAATTCTTCTACTTGATTAACCATAGGGAACATCAAGCGGATTGGGCCGTGGTTTGCGGCGCGCAAAATAGCCCTCAATTGGGTTTTAAATAAGTCGGGGTGTGCCAAGGTATAGCGAATACCGCGTAGCCCTAAGGCGGGATTATCTTCTATTTCTTGGCACAGGCAAGGCAGTTCTTTGTCGGCACCGATATCTAAGGTACGGATGGTAAAGGTTTTACCGCCTAGGGCGTGCAATGCATCGCAATATAAGCTGTATTGGGCTTTTTCATCGGGCAGGGTGCTGACGTTCATCAGCATAAATTCAGTGCGAAACAAACCTATACCATCGGCGCCAACATCGCTGACATGGGTGATGTCGTTGAGATTACCCACGTTAGCCATAAGCCCCACGATATGGCCATCTTGGGTTTGCGCTGGGCCATCTTTGTAGGTTTGCAGCGCCGCCCGTCTTGCCTGTTCGTGGTGAAAGGTGACGGTAAGTCTTGCCTGTTGATCTGGATTGGGATTAACGCAAAGCTCACCATTGAGCGCATCGAGTACTAAGGGCGTACCGTTGGGGATCGAATCGGCATCAAACTGACAACTTAAGATGGCTGGAATGCCGGCAGCTCGGGCTAAAATCGCCGTATGACTGGTTAAACCGCCAGTTTTGAGCACAATACCGCAGAGGTTTTCCCTCGGCAATAAGGCAAATTCGGCGGGGGTTAAATCTTGCGCCAACAAGATGGTGGGTCTGTCGAGTTTTTCGAGCCCTTGGTTTAAATGACCATTGATCGCGGCGACAACGCGTTGGCCTAAACAGCGTACATCTTGGGCTCGATTGGCTAAATAGGGATCATCTAGGGATTGCAGCTCGTTGGCTTGATGGGCAAATATGCGTTCAACCGCCACACTTGCCGACAGTTGTAAGGTACGAATCGCATCGTTCACTTGCTCGATTAATTCATCGTCTTCCAATAACAATAAATCGGCTTCGATCAGTTGATAATTTTCTGAATCACTATCGAGCGCAGCTTGGCTGTGGGTTAATTGTGCCTGCAGCTCTTGCAAGGCTTTGGCAAACTTGCCCTGTTGTTGGGGAATTTTCGACAGGGGAATAGGACGATAATCGAGGTGGTGTTCGGTGTGAATAAGGTGAAGTGCCTGACCAAAGGCAATTCCCGATGACACTATAATCCCCGTTATTGACATATCCCTTCCTAAATTAACCACTGAACTGAGTGCCCGTTAGCGCTAGCGAGTCTAGTTGAGTGGCGTTGAGTTTGTAAAGCGTTGGCATGTAAACTATTGGCACGTACAGAATCCATTTCAACTTATCCCTCGTCGGTAGGCCCTACATGTAGGCACTTAGATATTAGTGCGCTAATCAGTGCACTAGTAAATAGGATAAAGGCCTAGCTTAGCGTGATCAGCAGCTCGGAGACTTTCTCAACCGCGGCTTGTGCCTGTTCACCTTCGGCAAACACTCTTACCGTGACGCCAGAATATAGCCCTAAAGTTTGTAGCTTAAACAGACTCTTAGCGCTGGCTTGCTTACCATTACATTCGACCATGACATCGCAGTCAAAGGTTTTGGCTTCTTTAACCAGTAAAGCTGCAGGGCGGGTGTGAATCCCATGTTTGGCGGTAATGGTGACAGATTTTTCGTACATAGTGGATGAGCTCATATTTAATGGGGTATTACACTTCGTCTTTCGATTCTATGATGTGGTAGCCCTGTTTTTTCAAGGCGGCGATGGCACTTTTGAGGCGATTATTTTTCACGAGGATGTAATCGGTATCAAAGGTGGAAATCGCAAAAATACTGATTTGTTCGTCCGCTAAGGTGCCAGACACTTTAGATAAAATGCCTGTCATCGAGAATCCGAGTGGCCCGAGCACTTCAAAACAACACCAGCCCGGTTCTTGCTCTAGGCTGTCGAGTTGCATCTCACTGGAAATGACTAAAGATAAACCTTCTTGGGTTTTACCAATGAAATACATGTCCTGTGCAAAAACCTCACTGGGCAATACGGCATTCGGGCTAAAGCTATGAATAGTGTACTGTTCAGGGTGAACGGCTAAGGTCATTCGCATGGCAGTGTCTCGGTTGGATTTTTAAGGCTAAAGCATACCGCATATCAAACGTTAGCGTGACAGAGAATTTGTGGTTAATGGGATTTTTTCGTTGAAATTCATTGTTGGTGAGCTAGCGGTTAACAAGCGTTACCAGAAGGTTTACCCGAAGAAAAGGGCGCCCTATGGCGCCCCAGTCGACAAGTCATGCTGTTCTCATACACTTTAGTTAGATTTTAAACTGGCCTAAGGTGCGTGACATGTCTTGGCTAATGTCTTGCAGTGACTGAGCCGCATGACTGTTGCTCTCGTTGGCTTTGACTGAGACTTCAGTTAATTCCGAAATATTACAAATATTTCGATTAATCTCTTCGGTCACCAGTGATTGCTCTTCAGTGGCACTGGCTAATTGGGTGTTCATGTCACTGATATGGGCAATCAATTGCAGAATCGCTGCCATGGCTTTACCGGCTTCGTGGGCTTGGGCTTGCAGCTCATCGGATTGCAGCTGAGTTTGATTGTTGCTCTTCATTACTGAGCCGACACCAGATTGGATCTCGCTAATGATTTTTTGGATCTCATTGGTCGAGTCTTGGGTGCGAGTGGCGAGTGCGCGGACTTCATCGGCAACTACAGCAAAACCGCGGCCATGGGTCCCCGCTCGCGCAGCTTCAATGGCGGCATTAAGGGCGAGCAAGTTGGTCTGCTCAGCAATGCTGCGGATCACATCGAGAATGCTACCGATTTGCTGTGAGGCGACGCCCAGTTTTTGGGTAATAACTTCAGAGGCTTTTAATTCTGCCACCAGCTTTTCAGTGTTGCTGACCGTGTTGTCAATCACCACTTGGCTTTGCTGCGCCTGTTCTTTTACGCTGTTCGCCGCATCGGCCGCTTGCTGAGTGTTGCTCGCCATTTCATGGGTGGTCGAGAGCATTTGATTGACAGCGGTGGCAACGCTGCCCGTTTCTCTGTGGATATGCTCAGCACTTTGATTGGACTCTTCAACTGCAATCATGAGCTGTTTTGCGTCTGTGTCTAACGCTTGGCCTAAGGGCTGTAAATGGCCGACCATGTCGCCAATTTTTTGTGCAAACATGTTAAAGGCGCGGGCAAGGTGGGCAATTTCATCTTTACCTTGGGCATTAATCCGCTGACTTAAGTCGCCTTCGCCTTGGGCAATATCTTCAAGGGCATCAATAGCATCATTCAATGGCGAGGTGATGGAATGATTAAGCACAAGGAAGAAGGCAAAAATCGGCACTGAAATCAAAAACATGATAATCAGGTAATCGATAATAACTGACTTTAAACTCGCTTTAACGTCACTGAGATAAGCACCTGTCATCACTGTCCAGCCCCATTGTGGGTAGTAACGGGCTTCGGCGAGCTTATCTTCGATAGCGCGAGTCATAGGATCGGCTATGGGGTATTCGAGGGTGGTTTTAGATTTAGCCCGCACCAATGGCAGCATAGTGGCCAATGGATTAGTGCCATTGGGTAATTTAAATGTTAATGCTGAGGTACCAACAAGACTTGCATTGTCACCGTGGGCGAGGATTTGATTATTATCATCAATAACAATGAAATAGCCTGAGCCAGAATAGCGAGTCTGATTGATTAACTCAGCGGCAGCTTTCTTGGCGTCTTCTTCGCTGTATTTACCTTTGAGCGCATCCTGACGATGTATATCTATCACGCTTAACATGCTTGCGAGTTGACCGTCTATCTGTAGCCATTTCTGCTCAATTAAATTGCTGTACTGCTCCTTAATCGAAAAACTGGCAAAACACACAGTCCCTATCGCGGCCATAAGAAGCATCATCATTAAGCGTTGCAAGATGGTAAATCGGCGCAAAAACGTGATCATTGGGGTTTCTCAAAGGCTAATAATTGTTGCTTAATATACCTGCGAATCAATCTCAATTGAATCATCTGTGACATAAATTCAGTAAAAGCCGTTATAAAATATAAGTTTCTTTGATCTAAAGCAGGAAATGATGATAGGGAATTTTAATCTGTTGCACTATGGGGCATGTTCTTATTAAGTTATGCAGTTTTTTAAGTCGTTGCACGTTGCAGGTTTTATCTGACCTATTAAATATCAATAAGTTAGCGTTATGTTAACTTTACGGCCTTGCTAAATTAGGCTAATCAATTGTTTTAATTTTGATTTTTTACGCTTTTACGCGCAAGATTAATGCATTATTCAGTTTGAGAATCGATTATGACCACAAATACTATCGTAACGTCGGATGATATTTTACTGAAGTTATGTCACTCAGTCGCCCACGTACTCTCTAGCACCAGTGCCAGTAATGTTACCCACGCAGGTATGGTACAAAGTATCGCGCGCACGCGTCTAAAACCCGATCTCGGTTGTTTCTCGATTTTTGATGGTGGTTTTTCGGGCCTAGTCGTCATTAACTTTTCATCTTCGGCGGCGATTGAAATCTACCGTCGCTACATGCTGAACATGGGTATGCCTGAATCTGAGTTGGCGTTTTCGCATACGTCAGATGAAGTGAGTAACGTGATGGGTGAGTTGATGAACCAAATTTTAGGGGATTTTATTAATAAAATTTCAAAAGAATTGCAAACGTCAATCAGCCAAAGTCAGCCAAAAATGTTGACGATTAATAAAGAGTTAACTATTTCAATCGATGCTAACTTAGATGATGCGGTCGCCCGTAGAGTGTCGTTTAGAACTGAAAATAATCATATTTTCTACCTCGAATTTGCCATGGATAAAACTGAGTTCATTCGTTTAGATGAATTTGTTTACGATGAAGAATTCGACCCCGACAGCCTGTTAGAGCAGCACAGTACGATAGGCAGTAATAAGGACTCAACGTCGAATGTTTCGCCTTGGGTGAAGATGGCCGACAAACCCGCCATTGCGACTCGCGCCATTGATAATGACGCCGATGATTTGCTCGATCAGCTTGGCATTTAAGCAGAAAATCTAAGTGTAAGACGGATGTTAACGCATTCGTCTATACAAGTTAGCGGAACTGTTTTAGTATCGACGCAAAATAATCACTAAGGTAACCTCCTCTCTATGGCATCGAAAGCGACCTCGATTGATATTGCTTATCGTGCTGGCGTATCCCAGTCTACGGTTTCCCGTGCCCTTAGAAACAGTCCGTTAGTCAATTTAGAGACCCGTCAACGTATTCAAGCCATTGCTAAAGAGCTGAATTACAAGGTTGATAAAAACGCCAGTAATCTTCGCACCCAAAATAGCCATACCTTAGCGCTGTTATTGTGTGAAGACCCCACCAATGATGACTCCTTAATCAATCCCTTTTTTTTGTCTATGCTAGGTTCCATTACCCGAGCAACGGCGCAGCAGGGTTATGATTTACTCGTTTCTTTTCAGCAATTATCCAGTGATTGGCACGCCGATTATGAAGACAGCAATAAAGCCGATGGCATTATTCTGCTCGGTTATGGCGACTATATGGATTACGAGCAAAAGCTGGAGCGACTGTTAGCGCAGAATACCCATTTTGTGATTTGGGGCGCCGAGCATAACAATAAGTCTGTGTTGTCGATTGGCTGTGATAATCATCAAGGCGGCTTGATTGCGACAGAGCATTTGATTTCCCTTGGCCGCAACGCTTTTGCCTTTTTAGGTGATGCTTCGAGCCACAGCCCTGAGTTTAGGGACAGATATTTAGGCCATGTGAAGGCGCTGCAAACGGCGAATATCCCGGTTGATCGCACTAAGCAAGTGTCGGCCATCAGCACCGAAAGTTCAGGCTACGATGCCGCTATGGTGTTGATTGCCCAAGGCGCTAAGTTTGATGCGATATTTGCGGCCAGCGATTTGATTGCCATCGGCGCGATTCGGGCGTTGAAAGAAAAGGGCATTTCAGTCCCAGAGCAAGTGGCTGTAGTCGGATATGACGATATTCCGGTGGCGAGTTTTGCCAATCCGCCATTAACGACTATTAAGCAGAACACCCAATTAGCCGGTGAGATCTTAGTCGACAGTGTACTCAAACTTATCCGCGGACAAGAGGTGAGTGCGCAGCTTATTCCTACAACCTTAGTGGTTCGCAGCTCCTGCGGCATTGATAGCGCGCCGCTTAAGCCGCTATAGATGGCTATTATCGCTAGGCGTTCGTAGCTCTAGCATACTGCTATTTGTTGGCAACCGATTGAATAGTTAAATCGTACCTATTGAAACAAAAAGCTGATAATCCTTGGATTTATCGGCTTTTTGCTTTTTGATACCTCTTAGCTGCGTTGCTTTTTAGATCACTTGACGGCGTATTGGCGTAAAAACTTCGGCACCTCTGCTTTGGTTTTCTTCGCTAATTTTTGCAGTAACTCAAAGGTCGGTGAGCAGAGTCCAAACTCTTGCTGAAGGTCTGCCAGCATAGCCAGCCACAAATGGCCGGTCATTTCGGCATCGGCTAAGGCGCGGTGAAAAGTGCCATCGGTTGGTAACTGTTTATAGCGCACTAAAGTACCTAACTGATGATTGGGTGCCGCTTGATACAAACGTCTCGCCACCAGCAAGGAACAGCCAAATTGCCCAAGATAACGATGGCGAATTTGGGCAAACTCCGCATCTAAAAAGCGCTGATCGAACGCCGCATTGTGGGCAACTAAATTGTGATCGGCGATAAAATCCGCAAAACGCGCCATCACTTCATTGCAGGGCGCCGCGTCCCTGAGCATTTGATTGCTGATCCCAGTGTAGTCTTCAATAAAGCGACTTATTCTAAATCCTGGGTTCATTAACTCAGAAAATCTTTGGGTGATCACGCCGTCTTCAATCAGCACAGCCCCGATTTCAATCGCGCGATCCCCTTGATTGGGCGACAGCCCCGTGGTTTCAAAGTCGAGCACGACCAAAGTGTTAGCAGCTGATGTAGGCATAGATCTTACATGGACTCAATAAATGATGTGTCAGCATTAGCGCTGTTTGTGGCGAAATGCTTTTTGATAAGCCGATTGTAATTCAATACGTTAGTAAATTCACTATCACATTGATGCTGACAAAAGACTTAATGCTTTGTTGATCCGGTCGAGCTTTCTTGGTTTCGCTTCCTGTTAGCATTTGCTGCTATGAATAACAGTTTGGTTTGTGAGCAACCCATGCAACTCGATATTAACGGCTTAACGCCCGCGCAATTTCTAGCAGAGTATTGGCAGAAAAAACCCTTGGTGATCCGCCAAGGATTCAAGCATTTTCAAGATTTAGTTTCGCCCGAAGAATTAGCTGGCTTAGCCATGGATGAGCTGGTGGAATCTCGGCGGGTGTACCAACAAGCTGGCCAATGGCAGGCGGAATTTGGTCCCTTTGATTCCTACGATCATCTCGGTGAACGGGATTGGACTCTGATCGTCCAAGCTTTGAATAACTGGGTGCCCGATGCGGAAGCCTTGATCCAATGCTTCGATTTTATTCCGCGCTGGCGTTTAGATGATGTGATGGTGAGTTTTGCGACGCCTGGCGGTGGCGTGGGGCCGCATATCGATCTGTATGATGTGTTTATTTGCCAAGGCTCCGGACGTCGCCGTTGGCGTGTGGGCGATCTGGGGCCGCACAAAGAGTTTGCCGCCCATCCCGCTTTGCTGCACACCGAAGCCTTTGACCCGATTATCGATACTGAGTTGTTGCCTGGCGACATCCTTTATATTCCCCCTGGATTCCCCCATGACGGCATAACCTTAGAGCAGTCTTTGAGTTTCTCTGTGGGTTATCGCACCGCCTCTGCCAAAGATATGATAAGTGCTTTGGCCGATCATTTGTCTGAACAGGATTTAGGCGCACAGCAGATTTCAGATCCAGACCGCGAGCTGACCACCCGCAGTGGTTGTGTCGATAATGGCGATTTAGCGCGGTTACGCACCCAACTGACCAATATGCTGACCGATGAACTGGTGAGCGAGTTTTCGGGCCGCTATTTAACTCAGTCAAAATGCGCCTTAGATTTACCCGATGAGCCATTGGACATCACGCAAGACGAAGTGCTCGCTTGGCTCGATGAGCAGCCGCTTATTCGCCTCGGCGGGCTGCGCTGTTTGTATTTTGATATTAATGTGGCACAGGGCGTTGTCTATATTAATGGTGATAAGTATCAGCTTTCAGCCGAATTGGCCGCAGTGATCCCATTACTATGTGATAGCAATCAGTTAGATAAAGCCGCCTTAGCCCCTTGGTTAGCCCATGCTGATTTGCTCACGCAACTTACCGAGTGGGTGAATCTAGGCTACTGGTACTTTGAAGATCTCAGCGATGAAGAGTGTTAAGGCGGAATGAGCCAAAGCTTGATGGGTGTTAATGCCACTTTAGCGTTAACACCCAACGGGGCTTAGCGGTATATGTTTTTTAGATCTAGATGGGTTTTAGTGTTATATGGATTTTAGCGTTAGGTGGGGTCTGTAATTCGCAGGCGGTCATTTAGCCATTGGATTTGTTGATTATTTCACTATGGGCAATTGTGCCCATTGGGTGGTGTAACGAGGAGAAAGGTGCTCACGCTTCATTCCCCAAGTCGGGTCAATACCTTGCCCTGCAAACCATATTTTTCCATGACCGCTGTGGTTCACTTTATCGAGTAATTGCATCAACTCCTTGCTTTTAGGCCTAGGCGTGACGTCATCGAATAATCCGAGCTGAAACACGCCTGTACCAAAAAAATCCCCTAACATGACACCGGCCTTTGCATAGGCATGACCTTCACGCCAAATGCGTTGCAGTAGGCTTTGGCCAAGGGTGACAAAATCCCGCGTATCATTGCTGGGGCGAACTAAACTGCCCGACAGTGATTTGCTGTACTGGGGAGTTGCATCGCTAAAAGGGCTAGTACGCACAAATACTGACATCGCTTTAGCGTACTGGCGCTCGGAGCGCAGTTTTTCACAGGCTCTAAAAGTGTATTCATTGATTGCCTGTTGCATCGCTTCTAAATTATCAATACGGCTGCCAAAGGATCGGGAGCTGATAATTTGTTGCTTAGTGGCGGCGACCTCTTGTATGTCATCACAGGCAATGCCGTTAAGTTCGCGTACCGTGCGCTCAACGGTGACAGAAAAGGTGTCGCGGATAAGCTTTGGATGCGCATCCGCCAATTGCAACGCGGTATTTATACCCATGATGTTCAAGCGTTTTGTAAGCCTACGGCCTATTCCCCAGACTTCGTCGACAGGGATAAGCGCCATCAGCCGTCGTTGGCGTTCACGGTCGCGCAAGTCAACCACGCCCCGCGTCGCGGGATAACGTTTCGCGGCATGGTTTGCCAGTTTAGCGAGGGTTTTTGTCGGTCCAATGCCGACGCAAACACTGATCCCAATCCACTGCGGTATCCGTTGATAAATATCTAAGGCAAGCTGATGAATATCAATGCATTTATCGAGACGAGAAAGGTCTAAAAACGCTTCATCAATACTATACACTTCTACTTTCGGTACCATTTGCTCTAAGGTGGTCATGACTCTATTTGATATGTCGGCATAGAGTGCATAGTTGGAGGAGAATACCGCGACGTGATGCTGGCGGAGTTGGTTTGCGATTTGATACACAGGCACCGCCATCTTGATGCCAAGTTGTTTTGCCTCTGCCGAGCGGGCGACGACGCAGCCATCGTTATTGGATAACACTACAATCGGCCTGCCAGCTAAATCTGGCCTAAACATCCGCTCACAGGATGCATAAAAATTATTGCAATCGACGAGGGCGAATAGTGAGGGCGTCATTTGAGCTTTTTCACCACGTTGGTCACCACCCCAAAGATGTTTAACTCAGACTCATCATTGATGGCAATCGGGGAGAATAAGGCATTACGTGGCAGCAATTGCACCACAGGGCGCAGTTGTAATTGCTTTACGGTAAACTCACCGTTCACCGCTGCGACAACGGTATCCCCGTGGGCCGGCTGTAATGAGCGATCCACCACCAAAATATCACCGGAGAAAATCCCCGCGTCGATCATCGAATCCCCTTGGACTTTGACAAAAAACGTGGCGGCGGGGTGCTTGATGCATAACTCATTGAGATCTAATGTTTGTTCTACATAGTCTTGGGCTGGTGACGGAAATCCTGCGGCAATCAAGGAGCTAAATAGCGAGAGCCGATATTGGGTATGTTTGGCGAAGCGGCCTAGGATCATCATAATAAATCACAATATACTGTACGTATGAACAGTATAGTCTAACAATGAAACTTATCGAAATAATTTATGTGGGGACAGTTGTGTTATCGACCCAAACGCAAAGTCGAACTTGTTTTAAGCTGTGTGCTGATCGTATGCGCTGTCGAGCGATGAGTGTCGAGGTGCTGGGCAATTGATGATGCCTGCTCTAAAGTACCCTTGGCGGCATGAATACCGCCAAGGGTGAGTGTTTCGTCAATTTAATTTAGTTAACGCATTTTAGTTAGCCCACTTTAGTTAACGCAATTTAGTTAATCCAACCGAGCCATAGCCACCATAGATAATCCAGTGGGATAAGTGCAATTAGAGTGATTGCCGCCAGCGGTAAGGTGATGTTAAGTAGTTTGCTTAAGGGCTCTTGGGATAATTGCATCGCCAAAATCAACGGGGCAACCTGATAAGGAAAAATCACGGTTGAGAAACCGATCACCTGCGTCATTAATACCGCTGGGGTGGAGAAGCCAGTTGCATTGGCAAAATCTGCCGCCATGGGGGACAACACTGTCGGCACACCTGGAACCGTTGCCACTAATCCCGTCAGCGTCCCCATCAGCGACAACGACATGAAATTCAGGAACCATGCCCCTTGCTGCAATGGTAGCCATTCACTGAACAATTGGCCTAGCGCAGTGCCAAGTCCAGATTGATTGACCAATGCTCCCAGACCTAAGGCCGCTGCGACAAAAATGACGGTCGCAAAATCCACCGAACTATTAAAACTCTTAGGCTCAAGCACTCCCCATTTGGGGAGCAATAACAAGATAGCTGTGGTCAGTCCAACCCATGCCGGATTGATCCCATGCAGTGAGTCTGTCACCCAAAACAGCAACGTTATCGCAAGTAATACTGTGACTTTCTTTTGCATACCAAGGTTATAAGCTTCTGTTTCAATAATGCGTTCAGGCCGATTTTCATCTATTTTTGCAGGAAATAGGAAGACGACTAGCACCACAATCAATATTGATTTGAGCAAACCAAGGATCGGAAAATGCAGTAAGAGATACTCGGTATAACCAAAGTGGATATTGAATAGATTCTCGCTGGAACCCGCCAATATCATATTGGGAATATTCGCGGGCAACACGGCAAAACTGGGCATGTTACACGCCAGTGCCAAGGCGGTCGCAATGCCTATCCGCCCATGACTACCACGAGCAAAACCGACTTGCTCAGCTAACGCCATACCAATTGGCACCATGACCACCGCACGGCCAACGGATGAGGGCATCACAAAGCCAAGCAGCACGGCACTAAAGACCAAACCCGCAATCAAGCGTGGATAACTTGAGGTCAGTATGGGGGCAATCAAACTGGCCATTCTGCGACTTAAACCAGACTGAGTGATGGCACTGCCAATCACAAACCCTGAAATGATTAACCACACCGCAGTCGAGCCGAATCCTGAAAAAAGTACACTCGGCTCAATGAGTTTGAAAATGGTGGCAAGGGTAAAAAATATTAACCCCGCCATAAAGGGCGGGAAAAAACCTGTGCTCCAAAACATCAAGGTCACTAATACTACGCCAGCGCTGTAGGAAAACACCGCGGGATGCTGACTCCGCGGAAAAAGTGCAAGTAAAGTAGCGATCAACAGTGCACTGAAAAACGCTAGCGGTTTAACGCCAATAAAACGTTTCATGTTTACCGACCTATTGGGTTGAATACGTAAAAGATGCCAACTAAGATAACTGACTTGGTCTGGCGTTTTAAGAGGGTAATATGTCAAAACCTGTTCCTAAAGCGACATTGTTAACGCCCAGTGACGTGGCGTTTATCACAGATGCCAATCGACCTGTACTGACCCATACTCGCAATATGGCGGCGGAAGCGGGCATTGAGCCTCATTCACATCCGCGGGGGCAGCTACTTTGGGCCGCCAAAGGCTTGTTACGTGTCCGCAGTGAAAATGCCGTCTGGGTGGTACCTTCAACCCATGCGGTGTGGATCCCCTGTAATTTGCCCCATCAAGTGAACTGCGAAACCCACGCCCACACTCGCAATATCTATATTGATCCTAGCTATGATGTTAGGTCACAGGATACAAAAGTGGTGATGGTGACGATGACAGCGCTGATGCGCGAACTGGTGCTCAAACTTTGTGAGAGTTCACATCTTATGAACAGTGGACAACTGCATCGGCTGGGTTTGGTCGCCATTGATGAGCTCGAAACTCTGGACAGCCTAGATGCCCATTTACCCGCGGGCTCAGATCCAAGACTCAGCCGCTTGATCCAAAAGTTGATCCGGCACCCAACAGTGAATTACACCCTGACCGAGTTAGCCGAAATGGGCGGCGCGAGTGTGAGAACGATTGAGCGACTATTCAAAGCTGAAACTGGGCTCACTTATCGACAATGGCGGCAAAGGTTTCGTCTATTAAACTCGCTTGAAAGCTTAAGCCAAGGAGAGAGCACGACTAGGGTGGCACATAGTCTAGGTTATCTGAGCGTCAGCAGTTTCAGTGCAGCTTTTAAAATGCAATTTGGTTGCACGCCGCAAGATTATCCGCAGCATAAGCCGATGAAAAGCAAGGTGAATCGGTTTTCTGACCCCGTGACGGGTAACAACTAAAACAATGTATGATCGATTGTGGCCTTTGCATTCAAGGCATTACGAATGCTGAGTTCCGATTTTTCTAAAGTGATGTTAAAGCTAACGATTTGGAATGGCTAATGGTCAGTTGCTGATATAAAAATATGATGACGTTATTTTGGTGATGTGCTTGATGTAACCTTTTGATAAAGCATGAATGGAACAGCATTGGAATAACATGAGTCGGATAGGTCACAGCCAGATAGAAAAAAGGCTAGAACAACATTTGTGAGTTGTTCTAGCCCTTAATTTATTAAAGCTAAAGCATCGTTAAGCTCATGCGCTGTTTTAGCGTGTTATTTCAGCACACTTTCCAATGCGCTATTTCAAAACACTATTTCAATACGCTATTTCAAAAAGCCACTTCAACTCGTTATTTCAATGCCGCTGGGACGATAGGGTAGTGATCCCAGACTTGGCCGTCGGTCATAGAACGCACCAGTTTGATGTATTCGGCATGGGTCCAGGCAAGCGGCGTGGCTGAGTTGGTGCCTTGTCCGAGTTGGTAATGGTAGCGAGTGACATCGCCAACACCGTCCCACGCTTGCTCGGCTAACATCATGCCCGCATTCGCAAACGTTTCCATGCCCTGCACATAGGTGTTTACCAACTGCTGCTTGGTTTGCTGGGCGTTATTGCCTGTTAGTTCGCCTTTTGCTTGGGCGAGTGCTAATTCAAAATGACCGCGCTCGCCGGTGAAGAAGGGCCAGACTCGGCCACGTTGATTGGCGCTGTTGCTGCCCGACTCCGCATAATTCTTGCCAGAAACCGTATCCTCACCGTAGCCATCGTTGCCATAACGTCTAAAGCCGGGGATTTTGCTGCCATCTTTAGCGGTAAACTCATATTTAAGGCGCAAATTAGAGTCAAGTTCAGTGTTATCAATCAATTGAAGGCTTTGATTGATCAGCTTATCAGTTGCACCGCGCACGCCATAACGTACTAGTTCTAAAAATCCGCCATCGAGGATCTGACGTTGATCTAAACCTTTTTTACCGTTATTCGCCGCCAGTGTATCGCCAGTATTTGGCTCGCCATTTGGGCTCAAACGTAAATAGTAGGGCGCGCTGACGCCTGCACTGTTTTTTAGTCGTCCTTGGGTGGTGACTAAGTGTTTTTCTAAACTATTACTTAAGTCTTTGGCGGCAGCAAGATAACGGGCGCTTGAAGTAATATCTTTAGCTTCTTTGGCGATGTCACTCGCGGCAACAAGACCGGCGATCACTGCGGCCGTTGTTGAGGGGGAGTAACCAGCCTGTTCTTCCCAACGCTCTTGCTGGGTTTTAGGCGGGGTGATTTGAGTGTGATTCCAATCCAGATTGACCTCACCGCCACTGATCAAGAAGTCCGCTGCACCTTTTAGCATCTCTTGATACCAGTGACTGATCTCATCAGGGGTGAGCACACCCGCTTGCCAGAGTTTCCAGCCGAGCATGATAGGCATGGCGGTTTGATCGAGCTGCACGCCAACCCATTCAATTTGGCCATCCACATGGGTCTTTTGCAGGAACCAACCCGGCGTACCCGTAAACCCGGGCGTCTTTTCGGTTACTTGCACTTTTTTCAGGTATTCGAAGGCCACTTTGGGCGTTTGCGTGTCACCCATGGCGAGGAATGCCATGGCACATTGGTAAAAGTCACGCGGCCATACCGCTTTATAGCCAGTACTCGGCACGGCTGCTGAAACCGTATCGCCCCAAGGATTGGATAACGAGGCGATCAGTGCGCCCGCATAGGTTTTATCTTCCTGCGCTTTCAAGACCATAGCACTGGTATACAGTAGCTTACCGCTATCTGTGGTGTTGTTGGCCATGTTTGCGATGGCGGGCAGCGAGCTTAAGTAATCGTGCCAGCCGACATGGGTGGCATCGCCTTTGTAGGCGCTCAGCACTGCATCATAACCTGCGGTTAAGGTGGCATCGGCATTGGCTAAACTCTGGGTTTCATCTTTACCAAAACCTATGGCGAGATTAAAGGTGACGGGTTTGGCTTTGATGAGCGTAGGGTAACTCGCAGTAAAGGCGATATTGCCAACGGTCGATTTATCTTGCGCACTAGTCGTTTGATAGGGCGTATCGAGTGTGCCGTTATCGGCCAAATCGGCTAGGCCATCAGAGACGCCGACAAAGCCTGTCGTTGCCTGCACAAAATTGAGATCGGATTTCACCGTCATCACGCTGCTGTCTTTGGCGGCGGTATAGGCCACCAGCGCCTGATTACTAGCATGAGTGTTGGCATGATTGTCAGTATGAGTGTCGATGCGGCCGATATCATTGGCGCCCGCGTTATCGATATGCGGATTGACATACAAATGCGGCGTAATGCCGTCTTCAAAGGCGGTAAAGGTGACGCGCATCATTAGGGTGTCGCGGTCGGGATCGGTAAAGATATGCTTTTCAATCCGATACTTACCTTCAACATCTTTATTGATAATTTTATAGGCAAGGGATTGCGGGCGACCCTTAGCATCGGTATCTAAATATTCTATGCTGCTGATGGTGTTATCTTTTTCGGTATCGACAAAGCCATTACCCGTGACCACAAATTGCAGTTCTTTGAGCTGCGCATTATGGATCAGACCATACATGGTTTCGGTTAAAATACCTTGGGCGAGGGAGAACCAAACGCGGCTAATGGGATTTTGCTTGGCATCTTGGTATTGACCTTGGGTGTAAGGCTCGTACGACGTTCCAATACCGGTTTTACCCGAAAATGCCCAAGTCGGTGCTTTACCCGGTGCGCCGGGCGCAACCAGATGCACATTTGATGCGGCATTGACACTCATGCTTGGTGTGGCTGAATTCGATGTGGGTGAACAGGCTGTGAATCCTATTGTCCCTAATAGACTTGCGGCGACGGCAAGCGCTAGGCGGCTACGCCTTGTTAACGTTTGCGCGTGACGGGTTTGGTTGGTGTGCAGATCCTGCTGCGGTGTAGGACTCGATTCCATCTCGTTCTCCCCAAATAATGGTTATATTTTTATAGTGATTGAATTGATATAAAGGCTTCATGCTGCGGTGAATCGCCAAATTGCCGAGTTCACCGCGCTTAACGTATCTGGATGTATGTCGACTAACTGACTGTTATCTAACGAACTAGCATCTAACTGCCTGTTACTAACGGCTTAGCATCTAAAAAGTCTCACTTAACTGTTCAGCACTTAAATGGGCGCAGCTTAATTGAGTACCACCTCATTGGGCGTCACTGCTCTCAGTGAACTGCTCTCAGTGAACTGTTATCAGTTAACTTTGTTTGCGGCTTTTGTGGTTAAGTTGATTTTGCTATTTACGGCGGCGCTTTGGCCATTTTGATCCGCAATCTCTTGCTCAACAAAAAGTACGGCAATACCAGCGCACATCATCAAGACGCCACCAGTAATCAGCGCATAAATAGGTTGACCATCGAACAGACCATTGAGCACTAAACCCAGCACACTGGCGGCAAGAAGCTGCGGGATCACGATGAAGAAGTTAAAGATCCCCATGTAAACGCCCATTTTTTGCGGGGGTAACATGCCCGATAACATGGCGTAGGGCACAGATAATATTGACGCCCACGCGATACCGACACCTATCATAGGCAGCCATAACAGGCTTGGGTCTTTAATAAAGAAGAAGCTAATCAAGCCTATACCGCCACAGAACATATTGACTGTGTGCGTCAGTTTGATACCGATACGCTTAGCCAGCATAGGAATGAAAATCGCGGCAATCGCGGCAAAACCATTGTAAGAGGCGAACAGCACGCCGACCCAATCTGCGCCGTCGTTGTAGGCTTGGGACAACACATCGCTACTGCCAAAATGGTAAGACGTCACGGCAGCTGTGGTGTAAATCCACATGGCAAACAACGCAAACCAAGAGAAAAACTGCACTATCGCCAGTTGATGCATGGCTTTGGGCATATGGAATAAGTCATCGACCACGCTAAATACCATGCCGAGCTTATTGCGTTCAGCGGGTTGTGAATTGCCCAAACGCAGCGCGCAATACAGTTGCAATGGGCCAAAGGCGAAAATCCCTAAGCTTAAGATATACAGTTGCTTATCTAAATCCTGCGCCCAAATAGCGAAGGTGAGCAGGGCGCCGAGACCCATCCACACGAAGGACGCAAATTGATAATCCTTACGGGTACGAGTGCGAGCTAAAGTTTCATCCTCAGCATCGACTTGTTTTGCGTTAAAGGCGGCTAACTCTTCGGGGGAATATTCTCTTGTCGATACGACAGTCCAAGTGACCGCTAGCAATAATACTGCGCCACCGAAATAGAAGGCATAACGCACTGAGTCGGCGATTTCACCCGCTGGTGCAGTATTGGCGACAGCAAAAAAGTGAGTCAAAATATAGGGTAAAGCTGACGCGACCACAGCGCCAATGCCGATAAAAAAGCTTTGCATGGCATAGCCTTGGGTACGCTGGCTTTTCGGTAAATTGTCACCAACGAAAGCGCGAAACGGCTCCATGGCGATGTTGATCGAGGCATCCATAATCCACAACATGCCCGCGGCAATCCACAGGGTAGGCGAGTGCGGCATGATAAAAATAGCAAGAGTGGTAAAAATCGCGCCAATCAAAAAATAAGGACGGCGACGGCCAAGGCGTCCCCAGGTTTTATCACTCAAATAACCAATAATAGGTTGAACCAATAAACCCGTCAGCGGCGCGGCAATCCACAGAATGGGGATTTCATCAATAGATGCACCTAAGGTTTGGAAAATGCGGCTGACGTTAGCATTTTGCAGGGCAAAACCAAATTGAATGCCTAAAAAACCGAAGCACATATTAAAAATTTGCCAGAAATTCAGCTCAGGTTGTTGCTTGAATGAATGCGGCGCCTGAGTCGCGACACCTTGATGGCTATCTTTTTGGTTAGCCTGTTGATGATTCGAAGACATTGAACTTCCTTTATGTTGCCGGCAGTATTTCTGCCTTGAGTGCTTATTGTTTTAATTGTTTTGCCGAGCAATGGATTGGCACTGTACTTTGCTTTTATGTGGATCGCTATTCATCACTGCTAAGAGGTTTGTATCAAAGGTATCCAGTAAAAGCCAGCGCGTCTCAGAACTGCTAAGAGTCTGATTCAAAGCTTGTTCACTATGGTTTCGCGCATGCTATGAATGAGTCTACTCCGTGAAAAAATAGCGAATATACCTCTCCCTCAGAAGTATATTCGCCAATAAATTCATTTCTAAATTGGACCTAAACCTTAATTAAAGCAGTCAGTCCAAAAGAGTGGCTCAAAGCCAGTCAGCAGAAAGAACTTAAGCCTGATAGCAATCCTTGTATATAACCCTATCAGAAACGACCTCACAGATTTCAAACCCCACAAGCAGAGGGTGAAACTAGCGGATTTATAGTAGCCTCGGCGTGGATTTGTGCACAACTGCTTACATACGTATTCATCATGGGTTGATAACTTCTGGTAAACAGGGGCGCAACCTGCTGTTGGCTATTTTTAACTTTGCAGGAAGCTAAGTTCATTTGACACTTTAGGACCGCACTATATAGTCAGCTGGGGGAACCCTATGCCCCAAACTTGTGAATAAGAGGATACCTATGTTTGTTGTTTCGCTCACCTATAAAAAGCCTATTGCCGAAGTGGAGTTACATTTAGCCGCACACATTGCCTACCTTGAGCAGTATTATGCCGCAGGGACTTTTATTGCCTCGGGTCGTAAAGTGCCACGTACTGGCGGTGTCATTCTCGCTAAGGCTGAGAGTCGCGCGGCGCTAGAGGCCATTTTGCAGCAAGATCCGTTCTGCATTGCCGATATTGCCGAGTTTGAGGTAATAGAGTTTGTGCCGACTAAAACCGCGCCCGGATTAGAGCAGTTAATTGAAGTGATTTAATAACCTTTTAGGCCGTCGTGGAGGCTAATATCGGCAGGTTAGATTTCGTAGCTTGAGCGTAAGGTGCCTAGCTGCTTAGATTGGTACGATTGAATCCGTTGAACTATAACAGTGGGACTCGATAAGTGGGATTTGATGGATCAAATTTGGACTGAATTACAACAGGCTCAGGTTTTTAAAACCTTTTCAGATATTGGCGAACCCGCCCATTTCTACCACGCCAATGGTTTTCCATTAGGCGTTTATGCGCCCTTATTGGTCAAGTTGAAGCGAGTGTTTAGCCTTAATGCACTTGAGTTAAGGCCGACATGGCCTGATGCCGGTATGCCACCTAAGCGCCGAGATTGGCAGCTTTATGCCGATGACTTGATCTTGCATATTGAGCGGCATTGCAGTGCGCCGATTGTCGGAATTGGCCATTCAATGGGAGCAACCAGCACCATTCTTGCCGCCAATAAAAGACCTGATTTGTTTAAAGCACTGATACTAATTGAACCTGCAATGGTATCGCTCCCTATCGCTTGGTTTGCTAAGTTAATGCCTAAATCGTTAATGAATCTGACCGCGCCCGCAAAAAACACCTTAAAGAAGCGCGATGTATGGGAAACTCGGGAGCAATATATCGAATATTGCAAAATGAGTAAGCTATACAAACGCTTTGATGATGAGGCTTTTATCGCCTTAGCTCAATTCGGGATTTATCAAAACAATGATGGCCAATTCATGTTGAAGTTTCCTAAACGATGGGAAGCGCATAACTACACTCAACCGCCGAATGTATTATCGATATTGAAGCAGATAAAGCTTCCCTGCGTCGCCATCCGAGGGAAACCGTCAGTGTTCTTTTCTGAAGCGACCTGGCAGCGCTGGCAACAGCTCACGCCGGATACAGTATTTTTAGAAGATAAGCGATATGGACATCTGCTGCCGTTAGAAAATCCATCTGCATGCTTTAGCCTTATACATCAAGGGCTCAGTGAACTAAATCACAAACGGGTGAAGTGAGTTTGAGATGGACTAAGAATGAAAGGGCACTCAGAAAACGGCTTAGGTTAAGAGCGCACTGACGCTAGCTAAACGCGAGCGCTACAGTTCCAGCTAATGATTATCCAAACTGATCAGCATGAGCGGTATCTGACTTTTTATCCAACCGTGATATCGAGAGATCTATGCTAAGTTCGTCGCGCCTTTGTTGGATCGGGCCAAAGCCTGCAATTTAGCGCTCTTTTGGTGAATTTATCCGATATTCTGCGACCTAGTTTGTTATTATGCCGTTTTCCTTCTTGAAACCTTACGCAGGTTTCCGCTGCGCGAGTCCCGCTTTTTATGTCTATTCAAACGCTGTTATCGACGGCTCTGGCGAAACGCCATGATTTTTTACAACAAGCAGAACAGGATCAAACCGATTGTTTTCGGGTGTTCCATGGCACAGTAGAAGGCGTGAGTGGCTTGAATGTCGACCGTTACGGCGATGCTTGGCTAGTGCAGAGTTTTCATCAGACCTTAACCGATGAAGAGTTAGCCGATGTTAGCGCCGTTTTGCTGCAACAGGCCGATTTGCCGATTGTGTATAACGACCGCTCATTAGGCAATTCCCGCGTATTGAACGCGTTATCACCCGCACTGACAGAGATCGCGAGTTCTGAGCGAGTCATGCAGGAAAATGGCATCAAGTTCAGCACTAAACTGCGTCATGAAGGGCAAGATCCGCTGTTATTCCTCGATATGCGCATTGGTCGTGAATATGTACGGGCAAACAGCCAAGATAAAACCGTGCTGAATTTGTTTTCTTACACTTGCGGCATTGGTACAGCAGCAGCCATCGGCGGCGCGACTCGGGTGATGAACGTCGATTTTTCTTCCTTTGCTTTAGCCACGGGCAAGGCGAATGCGGCGTTAAATCAGGTGTCCAATGTGTGTGAGTTTGTGCAGAGTGATGCGTTTCCGGCATTGCGCCAATTGGCTGGTTTAAGTGTGGGAGGGCGACGCAATCAAAAATTACCGAGCTACCCAAAATTGCCGCAAACCCAGTTTGATCTCGTGTTCCTCGATCCGCCGCGTTATGCCAAGAGTGCTTTCGGTATTGTCGATTTGATCAATGATTATCAAGGTTTATTTAAGCCTGCATTAATGGCGACTAAAGTCGGCGGCACTATCGTTTGCTGCAACAATGTGGCGAAAGTTGAGCGCCAAGCATGGTTTGACAGTTTAGTACGCTGCGTTGAAAAACAAGGTCGTACAGTCACTGCGCACACTTGGCTTGATCCCCATGAAGATTTCCCCTCGTTCGATGACAATCATCCACTTAAAATAGTGGCGCTGACGTTAAGTTAACGGCATAGCGATACCAACGGCATAGTGATACCAACAAACAGGGCACTGCATTAGGTGCCCTTTTTATTGTCCATTTATTTGCTGCTATATGGGTTGCAAGTGGAAGGCGATCGCGATGCGGTTCCAGCCATTAATGGCAATGATTAAGCTGGTGAGGTCGACAATTTCTTTCTCGGAATAATGCTCTGCAAGCGCCGCATACTGACTGTCATGCACGGGTGCTGTAGCAACTTGGGTTAAGATTTCTGTCCAGAGCAGCGCTGCACGTTCCCGTTTATTAAAGATTCCATCGACCTCATGCCAAGCGGCAAGTAAATCTAAACGCAGCTGTTCTTCACCGTCACTTCTGGCTTCCTCGGCGTGCCTTCGCTGACAAAACGCGCAGCCATTGAGTTGCGATGCTCTGAGCTTGACTAAATGCACCAGTAATGGCGCAAAGTGGGAGTCGCCGGCTGCTTTGTCTAAGCTTAACAGTGCGTTGGCGAGTGCGGGTTGTAGCTGATAAATTTGCTGGCGTGGTATACGTTCTGACATAAAAGCCTCCTATAAGCTGAGGCTTCAATCTAAGCGGTTAGCGCGACGTAGGATTGGAGATTTGCGACATTTTACGCTTTTTGT
Source organism: Shewanella sp. SR1 (assembly GCF_020447145.1). Taxonomy (NCBI): domain Bacteria; kingdom Pseudomonadati; phylum Pseudomonadota; class Gammaproteobacteria; order Alteromonadales; family Shewanellaceae; genus Shewanella; species Shewanella sp. SR1. The sequence continues at coordinate 27,743 of NZ_JAJAEF010000025.1, forward strand.
ATTGTCCTGGCGTTTGCTGTGTCACTCGCACAAAGTGTTGATGTAGATGGGCTTGATCGTAAAATCCGCAATCGAATGCAACTTGCACTAGGCTGAGGTTAGGTGATTGACTGAGTAGGTTACGGGCGACTTTGACTCTGTTTAACTGCAGTAACTGCGCTGGCGACAATCCGGTTTCTTGTTTAAATCTTCGTTCAAACTGACGACGACTTAGGGGCAGTTGTCCGTAGAAATCCTCTAAACTGGCTTGGGTTTGAATAAGCTTTGGCAAACTCGCCTGCACTAAGCCAATCCTCGCGCATTCATGCCGAGATAAGGCCGCAGTAAATTGCCGCTGGTTGAGTTGCAATAGCCAATGCTCAAGTAATGCGATGCGTCGGGCTGGTTGATTGGTTTGCGCCAGTTGTGATAGCAGTTGATCCAATCCTGTTAGCTGCAATTGCGTCGCATCAATAGCCGTCACTGATGTCGTAGACTTAATATCTTGCAGTTCAATGCCGAGTAAATGAAACGCGCCGCCGGGGTGAAAGCGAACTATCAGCAGCTCGATTCCTAGCAAAAAGGCGTGGGAATGTCGGCTTTGACCACAGTGAAACAACACTTGGGGTTCTTCGCCGCTGAGCGTTTGAGTTAGCGTTGGCGTTGGGAAATAGAAATGCAGGCTAGTGCCGCCGTCCGGATAAAATGTCTGCTCAATGCTCTGCGGTAAATCAGTCGCTACGCGCAAATGAAAGTAGCGCTGCACCCAAGGGCGAAGTGGCGCTAAGGGTTTAAAATGCGTAAAGCCTAAGTGCGCGAGTTCGGTCTCGAAACGCTTAAAGCTGCGCATTTCTAATAAATCGGCTGTGTACCGCAAGACGAGCACCATAAGCAAGTAAAGGAAGGTCAGATTAATCTAACTGAGGCATTTTTGCACCTGTGTTGATTGTACGCATTTGCCTTGGGCTGGATTGAACAGTCTGTGGTGTTGGCTAGTTTGCGAGTGCATTTAAAGCCTGTGTATTCGGTTCATACCGATTTGTCGGCCTATTGGGCACCAACTGAATTTACGCCAACATCTGCTAAGACGCTTCGAAGAGGATTAACGTTTACGTTTTGTATTGGGATAAACCGGTGCTATCTGGCAATAAAAGTCACCAAGGACAAGGTACATCCTTGGTGACTTTCTGTTTTTTACTCTGTATTTTCACACTCGCTTAAGCAATTAAGTTAGCGCGCTGAACTGAACACGATGAAATCTAAAGTGCTTTAAAGCGTATTGCCGTACCGCCACTGCTGGCGAGTGCGAGGTTTAGACTATCTTTAGCGCTCACTTCTTTAGTCTCAATCACATAATCATAGGGATTGGTTTTCCAATCGGCTTTTGCGCCATCGCGGTAAATCTGCGCTTGATAACGTTTATTCGGGGAGAGGAAATCCAGTTTGACCGTGACCTTGCGCGCGGTTTCATCCGTGAGTGCGCCTAAGTACCAATCACCTTGATCCTTCGCTTGGCGGGCAAAGACCACATAGTCGCCGACTTCACCGGCAAGCGCGACACTCTGATACCAATCTGTGGGCACATCGCGGATAAATTGGAAGGCATCTAAGTGCTTTTCATAATTGCGCGGCAGATCCGCTGCCATTTGGATTGGGCTATAGAGCACAACGTACAAGGCGAGCTGTTTGGTCAAAGTGGTTTGCACACGGTTTTGCGCATCTAACCCCTTAGGTGCTAAGTCAAAAATCCCCGGGGTAAAGTCCATTGGGCCAGCGAGCATACGGGTGAACGGTAACATGGCCGTATGTTCAGGGCTATTTGGTGGGCTACCCCAGGCATTGTACTCTTGGCCGCGGGCACCTTCACGGGAGATCCAGTTTGGATAGGTTCGGCGCAGACCCGTGTCTTTGATTGGCTCGTGACTATTGATGCTGATATGGTGTTTCGCAGCTTCTGTGACGCTGTGCAGATACTCGCCCACCATAAACTGGCCGTCGTGCCACTCGTGACGGGTAATGCCTTTGTCATCGATACGCTTGATTTGGCCACCATCAGCGACATAGCCCGTCTTGACTTGGGTCACACCGTGCTTCTCATACAGGGCAAAGGCATCAGCCATTTGATCGCGATAATGGGTGACTGATCCTGCTGTCTCGTGGTGGCCGATTAAACGCACCCCTTTTTTCGCCCCGTAGGCTGTGATGGCGGGCAGATCGAAATCGGCATAGGCCTTAGTAAAGCTAAATTGATCGCCATTGTGGAACCAGTCACCGTCCCAACCTTCATTCCAACCTTCTACCAATACACCATCAAACTGATATTTAGCGGCGAAATCCATGTAGCGTTCGGTTTCGCTGGTGGTGGCGCCATGGGTTGGACCCGAACCCCAAGTATTTTCATTTAAGTGCATTCCCCACCAAATACCGACGTATTTCCCCGGTTTTACCCAAGCAACATCGCCGAGTTTATTGGGCTCATTGAGGTTAAGGATAAGGTGCGAATTGAGTAGCCCAGTCGCGTTGTCGGCAATTTGAATGGTGCGCCACGGCGTATAAAAGCCCACTTGAGTTTTGACGCGAATGCCATCGGACCAAGGCGTGAGATCGGCCTTAAGCTTGCCATCGCGCTGCTGATCTAAGGTCATGGCGGCAAAGTCCACCAAGGCGGCCTCGTGAATACTTAAGTGCGTACCGTTCGCGAGTTTAAAGGTGAAGGGCGTGTGGACTCTATCGACTTCTTTCAGCGCTGTGGTGCGATACAAATATTCGTAGCGATTCCAGCCACGGGCAGGGATCCACCAAGCGGTGGCTTTATCGGCTTGACCGACATTGAACTCGGTTAACTCGTCTGTAACTAAGATCGGCGAATTAGCGGGAAAGGAGGCTTGTTGGGCTAAGTGATAGCGAAAGCCAATACCATCGTCAAAGGCTTTAAACTCGACTTCGAGCTGCACCTTGCCGTTGCTTAATACTGCGGTCAGTTGATTGTGCTGATCGCGGATCCATTCCTGCTCGCCCCAAGGTTGTTGCCACTTGTCATCGGCACTTTTTTTCTCGCTGCTGTTAATCTGCAATCCTTGACCGAGTTCACCAAGGGATTGAAAAACTAAGCCTAAGCGGCTCGGTTCTATGATTGTCTTGCCGTGAAAATCGATTTTATATTCAGGGCGGCCAGTATCGTCACTCAAGCTGATTTGAATTTGTTGGTTGGGTGAGCTGACGGTAACGGTTTTGGCAAATACGTTGGCACTAAAGAGACTCGTAACCGCAAGGGCGATAACCGTAGGGCTCAATAGCGCTTGCGATAGCTTTTGGCGCGCTGAACGCGAGCCGTCAATTAACTGAATAGGGCAGGTCTTGATGAACATTCCTTGATCCTTGTTTTTATAATGAATGTGACTCACAGCATACTAGTGGCGATGGCTTTTTAACCGCAACGGCCTGCATACGTATTCACCACATTAAGGCGTGACGTAACAGAAGTGACGAGAAGCATTGCGAGGGCACGAACAAAAGATGTGGTTTGCTTTTGACTCGGGTAATATGCGCGCTTTCTTTTTGCTTAAAAATGCAATTTAGCGTGGGATTTACAGTGGGATTTATAGTATTTGGAGCCGCAGCAGTAAGGTCAAACCGTGAAAATTAGCCAACGTTTACAACAGATAAACAGCATGATCAGTGGTCATTACGATCATATTTGGGATTGCTGCTGCGATCATGGTTTACTCGGTATGCTGTTGCTAGAAAGGAGCGCTGCCCGCCATGTACACTTTGTCGATTGTGTCCCTTCGCTGATGCAGGCGCTTGAACTGCGTTTACAGCGTTTCTTCCCCGCTGACATATCAGGCCTAAATTCACACTTAGATCCAAACTTAGACCCACACTTAAACCTAGACATGGATCCAAATTTAAGTCGTCATACTCAGTGGCAAGTGCATTGCCTTGATGTTGCGGCTTTACCGCTCGCGCAAACCAGTGACAAGGATAAACAGTTGATTATCATCGCTGGTGTGGGTGGTGAACTGCTGGTGGACTTAGTGCGGGCAATTCTAGCCCTGCACCCACAGCGGCACCTCGAATTCATTTTGTGTCCCGTGCATCATAATTACTATGTCAGGCAATCACTCACTGCCTTAGGGCTAGGGCTTAAGTCGGAACATTTATTGGAAGAGAATCAACGTTTCTACGAAATCCTCCATGTCAGTACAATCGCGGCTCCAAATGGTCTGCTTATCAGTGCTACAGGTTCGTTAATGTGGCAGATGCTAGATGAAGCAAGTTTGCCGCGAGCGCAGCGTTATTTGTCGCAGGTGATTGGTCATTACCAACGCATGCCCACGCATAAGCAAACACCAGAGATTATTGATGCCTATCAGCAGCAATTGGTCCAGCTCTTGAGTGAGCATTGTGAGTTTGAATGCTCTTGAGCATTTTGCCGCTTGGGCATTACTATGGGCAGCAAAGATGAGCAACTACGATGAGAATCATACGAAAGAGATGATGCATCGCGATCTCGTTGTTAATATCATGGGTAAAACGATTTTAGCTTAAGCCGTTAATAATTAAGCTTGTAATCGCTAAAATCTATCAATCACTCGGACTGGACTGAGTGTGATTATTGCCTCTGCTACAGTTTTTGATCTGCATTTGGCACATTTTCGTTTATGCTGCGACTCCTTTTCGGCAAATGGCTACGACTATGCGTTTATTGAGAACCACCCAAGATCCAGCGGTAAACCTACAGACGGCACGCGTTTTTTATCGCAGAGCTGCCCGCGCGATTGTGTTATCGGGTGAAGACATTTTGCTGCTTTATACCCAAAAATATCGCGATTACAGCTTACCCGGCGGCGGGATTGACGACGGCGAGAGCCTCGAAGATGGACTGATCCGCGAGCTACAGGAAGAAACCGGCGCCCTAGACATTCAAGTGTTAGCGCCCTTTGGCCGTTACGAAGAGTTTCGGCCTTGGTACCGTGAAGGGGCGAACGTAGTGCACATGGAGTCATTCTGTTACGTGTGCCGTATCGACACCGCACTGGGCGAGCGTGGTTTAGGTGAGACTCGATTAGAAGCCCATGAGATAAAAAATGGCATGCGGCCTGAATGGCTTAATATTCATCAAGCTATCGCCCATAATGAAGACATTCAGCGCAATCATCCCCATAAAGGCCAATCAATAGAGCGTGAAACTTTTCTGCTAAAACAGATAGTGTTGGAATGTTTTTAAGTTTTATCACTTTAAAATCATGTGTTTAATATATGATTTTATTTCACACATAACTGAGTGAGCAGGGTTTGGTTAGCGATTAAACGTCGTTATTTCAACCTGATCTTTTAAGCTGATACAGCTTCGAGCCTGTTCCTAACATCGCTAGATGTTTAATGTTATTTCTCATTCTTTTGCCGCAGCAAGGAAGGCAATGCAGATTATTTTATTGACCCACGAACGCGAGTTAAGCCGCAAAACAAATACTGGCCAACTCGCGTTAGCCGCATTTCCTGAAGAGGTGAAAAGCATCGTCTGGTCGAGAACGGCACCTGATAACGATTTAGTGGCTATGTTGGCATCGCAGCAGGCTAAATTGTTGTTTCCTGCAAGTGATACTGAGCCCGCTGTGCCCATTGATCAAAATGCCTTAGATACGGATTTAGCTGAGTCGACGCTCTCGAACGCACAAATGTTGTTAGCGCCTGCGCAATCCACACTCATAGCAGAACAGCGAATGCCGAGCCAAGTGGTGATTTTAGATGCGACATGGCAGGAGGCGCGTAAGATGCTGCGCCAGAGCGCCTATCTTAAAATGGCTGCACGAGTTAGTTTGCCGCCACTTATGCCTGAATCCGCTTTTATATTGCGGCGTAATCAGCAAGAAGGAGGCTTGTGCACTGCAGAGTGCATTATTGCGCTTTGGCGCCAGTGTGGCAGAGCAGAACAAGCGACGCTATTAGCGTCGCTATTTACTGAATTGAATAGCCGTACTTGATTGCGATGTTCGAGAGAACGTTTGAGGAAGTGCTTGAATAGATAATTAACGACTTTCAGCTTTGACCCACAGATAAATCACCGTCAGTTAAATAAGAGCCAGTTAAATCACCATCAGGTAAATCATAGCCATTTAAATAACAGTCAGATAAATACACAGAAAATGACTCATGGCACCGCCAAGCACAAACAAATGCCAAATGGCATGGTTAAATGGAATGCGTTTCCCGACGTAGAACACAACACCTAAAGTGTAAAATAACCCGCCTAAGATCAATAGATTAAAACCTAACTCCGACATGGCCGCCGTTAAATCGCCCATCACAGTGACACATAGCCAACCCATGGCGAGATACAAGACTAAGCTTAACTTTTTGAATTTGTGAATAAATAGCGTCTTAAATAGGATCCCACCAATCGCAAGCGACCAAATCGCCGTTAAAATCACTATCGATTGCGTCCCCTGTAGGCTTATCAGCATCAAAGGTGTGTAAGTTCCTGCAATCAAACAGTAAATTGCGCAGTGATCGGCGATCTTAAGTTTATGTTTCCAGCCTGAATGGCTAACGCTGTGGTATAAGGTCGAGCATAGAAAAAGCACAATGATGCTCGCACCATAAATGGCAACGCCCGTTAGTTGAATTGGCGTTAGATGATCTTGCCCTTTGAGTAACATCAGTACCAATGCCACTATGCCTGCGATGACGCCTAAGCCATGGGATACGCTATTAGCGATTTCTTCTTTAATACTATACGGCCCAGACTTAGCAGGGTTTTTAGCTGGGTTTTGTTGTTCGATAACACTTTGACTCGACATAGTAGATACACACTCGCAAACGATAATGACTGAGTCTATCAGTTAGAAAAATAAATCACCATATTTAAGCGTACACTTGTAAGCTTAAATATATGGCTGGCTTCTATTGTTTTCGCCCTTTAGATTTTTAACGCCGTCTTGCATTCCCGTCAGCGTATCGCATTGATGATGTTATCCGCTTCAAGACGTAAGAGTTAGCAAGCATTTTCCCATCAATTTAGCGCGATTGTGATCTCAATTCCCAGCCTTATTTGTCTCGACTGACAAGTGTCTTACTAAGCATTGGCATAAGCACTGCGCTTGTAACGTGTTGCATTCGCGTTGAACTTTACCCTGTTTGCCTCCTCTAATCTGCGTTGAGCACTCGCAAGTAAATGCAATCATTGGATAATTCTCTTTCAATATTCAGCAACTCGATATTGGATTTGAGTGCAATTGTTCCACGTTAAGCATCATCGAAATCAATTGAGACTACACAAAACCTAAGGATGGATTTTGCCTTTTCAACGTCAACCCAAAGCCGCGCCTTTATTGACAGTATCTCCTACAGCAATAGCGATTGGAGATGATACTGATAGTGCTTTGCTTTTTTCGGTCACATCGCCAGAAGGCGAGACTTTTATTGCATTTGATCATCACCTCGGTGATCTGGATACTGCCCAAACGCCTGTTTTTACCACTACTGCCGTGCCGTCAGCGTTCAATCGCGGTGCAGGCCTTTTAGTCACTGAGCATGACACCCATGCTATATATCAAGAGCAGGCCCGAGATTTGGTACTGCAAGAAATCCATACTGAACATCAAGATCAACATCAAGATAAATTGGTTGCTGAGTCTGAATCAAAACTTGAACTGTCTAGGATAATACAAACCAGTGATCAGGCATTGGAGACGGGATCAGTTTTACGTGCTCGTCAGCCGTATTTCAAAGGATTAAGTCTGCTATTTTTTGTGCTCTTAGTGCATGCGTGTTTATTTTTACTTATCTGCATTTTGTGGCGCCCACAGTTAAATCCCTTTGGATTAACAGAAACTGAAAGTCGGGGCCCTAAAGTGACGGCGCTTAAAGCTTACTTTATTTATGCTCCCGCGGTAGAGAAGGCTGAAAGCGCTGCGCTAGAAACAGAGAGCAAGGCCGTGGATAAGACTGAGATGACAAGTTCTGTTACGCCTACAACTGTTCCCACGCCTGCAACTCAAGTTAAGCCTCTGCCAATACTTGAAAAGGTCATGCCTGAAAAAGTAGATCAGGGAAAAGTGAAGCCAGATACGGTTAAACCGGACATCACTCAATCGAGCCAATCTCAATCAAGTGCCCAAAGTGAAGTACAGCCCGCGGAAGTGACGGCAAAAAAACCAACTAATACGCTTGATACCACAGAAATAAAGCCGCAGCTTGGCGCTAAGAGTTCGCCCGCAGCAGAAGGTGAGAGCACAATAGCGACAAGCTCAAGCATGAGTTTATTCACCCAGCAATATTTTGAACGTCAGCGCGAGCAAGCGCTCGATGATCTCGTCATTGAACAGGCCGATAAATTCACCCGGAAATCGAATATGAGTGAAATGAGCCCTGAGATGGAAGTGTTATTTGTCCCTAACGCCGATGATTTCGGTGGCACAACGAGTCTAGATTTACCCTTAGATCCAAATCGTATTGTGCGTAAAGGGGATACTTGTTATCGCGTGGTACAAGTCGGCACTCAAGTTAATCCTTACGCCGAAAATTTAGGTTTCCCATTTGACTGCAGTGGCAAAAAAATCAATCAAGCTATTGATGATGCCATTCAATCTCGATTAAATAAAATGATGCTCAAACCCCATAAATAGTGACTTTCTTTTATGATCTATTTTCATGCTTATTATATATTTTTTAGTTTAATTTTATTTAATCAATTAAAAACAATGAATTATGAATCTTTATTTTGGATTGGTAGTTAAGATTTTTAATTACTTTTTTCCTTGTTTGTTGCTGCCGCTTCTGTCTATACTGCGCACTCATCTTGTCGGAGTGCCTCTTGGCTGAGACCGTTTATTCGGGATCCGTTGAACCTGATCAGGTTAAAACCTGCGAAGGAAACAAGCGTAATAACACATATTAAATCGCCAAAATAGACGGCTTGAACACCTGTTAACTCAGCAATGTTTTAAGCCTTAATGTTTAGATTTAATTGTTATTGAGCAGGGTAACTCAATTTTTGAAGCCAGTGTTGGCCACAAAAGTTGATTGCCATGTCCAGCTATCAACAACTCAATTCTCCAGACAAGCAACTCCATTTTTTAACGTGAGATTGCTTATGTCCAGTTCAAACCAAAACCCAGCTGTAGCTGCCAATGCGACAGAAATCACAGCGCCAGAATCGACAATCCCTAATAAATCGGCTGAGTCTAGTCAATCAATCGTGCCTAAGGCGCCGAGTCGCCGCGAAACCCGCGCGCAGGCCCAAGCCTTTATCGATACGTTAGCGCCACTGCAACATCCTAATTCACAAAAGATTTATCTCGAAGGTTCAAGTGCCTATATTCGCGTTGGCATGCGGCAAATCCTGCAGACTGACACCCTTGTCGGCGGAACAGATGATGCGCCTATCATGGAGAAAAATCCGCCAATCCGAGTGTACGATTGCGCCGGACCTTATTCCGATCCTGAGGCCGATATCAATGTGCGTCTAGGCCTTGGTAAATTAAGACAAAACTGGATCCTAGCCCGCAACGATACAGAGCAATTACCCTGCGCGACCTCAGATTTTACCCAACAAAGACTCGCTGACGACGGTTTAGACCATCTGCGTTTTGAGGCGGGTTCGAGTGCCATTGTCCGCCCACGCAGAGCGCTGCAGGGCAAACGAGTCAGCCAATTACACTATGCCCGTCAAGGGATTATCACTCCCGAAATGGAATATGTGGCGATCCGCGAGAACATGGCACTTGCCGAAGTACAGGATGAAATCCTCAATCGTAAAGCCAAGGGCGAAGCTTTTGGTGCCTTAGTCGGCGAACCGATTACCGCCGAATTTGTCCGCGCCGAAGTTGCCCGTGGCCGCGCGATTATTCCGCTGAATATTAACCATCCCGAAGCCGAACCTATGATCATAGGGCGTAACTTTCTGGTGAAAGTGAACGCCAATATTGGTAATTCTGCGGTGACCTCTTCCATCGAGGAAGAAGTGGAAAAGCTCGTCTGGTCAACCCGTTGGGGCGCAGATACGGTAATGGATTTATCCACGGGGCGTTATATCCACGAGACCCGCGAGTGGATCATCCGCAACTCGCCAGTGCCCATCGGCACAGTGCCGATTTATCAAGCGCTGGAGAAAGTGAACGGCGTGGCAGAGGATTTAACCTGGGAAGTGTTCCGCGATACCTTGATTGAACAAGCTGAGCAAGGTGTTGATTACTTTACTATTCATGCTGGTGTGCTGCTTCGTTACGTGCCGATGACGGCTAAACGCGTTACAGGGATCGTTTCCCGCGGCGGTTCAATCATGGCCAAATGGTGCTTGAGCCATCATAAGGAAAATTTCCTCTACAGCCATTTTCGTGAGATCTGTGAGCTTTGCGTCGCCTACGATGTATCCCTGTCTTTAGGTGATGGTATGCGTCCAGGCTCAATTGCCGACGCCAATGATGCTGCCCAGTTTGCAGAGCTTGAAACCTTAGGTGAGCTAGTCAAAATCGCGTGGGAATACGACGTACAAACCATTATCGAAGGGCCGGGACATATCCCGATGCAGCTCATTAAAGAAAACATGGACAAGCAGTTAGCTCACTGCGATGAAGCACCGTTTTACACGCTTGGCCCGCAAATCACCGATATCGCACCTGGGTATGATCATTTCACCTCCGGCATAGGCGCGGCCATGATTGCTTGGTACGGCTGCGCTATGTTGTGTTATGTCACACCAAAAGAACACTTAGGATTACCGAATAAACAAGATGTTAAGCAAGGTTTGATTGCTTATAAGATTGCCGCCCACGCCGCCGATGTGGCGAAAGGTCATCCGAGTGCGCAAATTCGTGATAATGCGCTGGCAAAGGCGCGGTTTGAATTCCGCTGGGAAGATCAATATAACTTAGGACTCGATCCTGAAACCGCACGTGCTTATCACGATGAATCTTTACCGCAGGAATCCGCTAAAGTCGCGCATTTTTGCTCTATGTGCGGCCCTAAATTTTGTTCGATGAAAATCACCCAAGATGTGCGCGCCTATGCCGCTGGCTTAGAGGCGGCACAAGCGAAGGCGGATCAAGTTGAAGCTGCTGACCAAGCCATGCAAGTCACAGTCAAGACGCCGCAGGAGTTGGAAGCGGCAATGGCGCTAAAATCGGCACAATTTGCTGCTTCGGGCGCCGAGATCTATCACGTGAAAGACAAGCTTGTCGCCGAAGCTGAGGAAGCCTAATTATGTTGGGTATTCATGGGGATAATGCGCCCATGAATACCGAGCGTCCCGCGTTTGTTTGGACCATAGCTGGTTCAGACAGTGGCGGCGGTGCCGGTATTCAGGCGGACTTGGCGACAATTCAAGATTTGGGCTGTCACGGTTGCAGCGTGATCACCACAGTGACGGCGCAAAGCTCAGTGGCGGTCATTTTAGTCGAGCCCGTATCAGCGGCGATGTTAATGGCTCAGCTGACGACTCTACTTTCCGACTTGCCACCCAAAGCAATTAAAATCGGCTTACTGGCAGATCAAACTCAAGTGGCATTGCTGGCAGATTGGATCGCGAGTTTTAAAATCCACTATCCATCTGTGCCTGTGATTGTCGATCCTGTGATGGTCGCCAGTTGTGGCGATGCATTAGCAGTCGATAACTGTCAGGATATAAAAAGTGCGGCCAAATCAGCCTTAGATTTTAAGCCTTTCAAAGGTTTAATCGAACTTATCACGCCCAATGTGCTTGAACTTGGGCGGTTAACTCACAGTGATGTTTCAACGAAAGCGCAATTCGCTGCCGCGGCACTGGCTTTATCCCAGAGCCTTGATTGCAGTGTGCTCGCTAAAGGTGGCGATGTGAGCTTTGGTTGCACTGACATTCTTGCTGATACTCATGCTCAAACTCAGACTAACGCTCATGATATCGCTTACAAGAGTAATGGCTGGGATCTTGAGCTTGCCGAGGATTATCTAGTTTGTCGTCAAGTGCGCGCGAGCTCTAAACTGCATCAAAATGGGCGCTTCTGGTTAGCCAGCCAGCGGGTTAATACCCGTCATAACCATGGTAGTGGCTGTACTTTGTCATCGGCCATTGCCGCCGTGTTAGCGCAGGGTTTTGTATTGCAAGATGCGGTGGTGGTTGCCAAAGCCTATGTGAGTCAAGGCTTAAGCGCGGCGATTGGTTTAGGGCAAGGTCCAGGGCCGTTGGCCCGTACGGGTTGGCCTAATAACTTGTCCCGCTATGCCAAGATAAATCTGTGTGATGGCAATTTTATTCGTCATCACCTCAATCGACATCTTGATGTTAGAAGTGATTTAGTTGCAACAGTTTTATCCGCAACAGATCAGGCAACCGCTCAGGTAAGAATAGCCTCGACGCCACCTCAAAATATTTTATCCCACGGTTTTAAAGTGCTCGATGCCGAGCTTGGTGTTTATCCCGTGGTGAGTGACTTAACCATGCTGGAAAGTTTATTAGCGGCAGGCGTTAAAACTGTGCAGTTACGGATAAAAACTGACATCAGCGAGTTAACTACTGCAGCGCCAGCTGAATCTGATTTAGGCAAGTCTGCGCTAAGTAGATGTGAGTCAGGCGAACCGGAGTTAATTGGCTCCGAATTAGAAGCTCAAATTCAAACGGCCATTGCCTTAGGCAAGCATTTTAATGCACAGCTTTTTATCAATGATCACTGGCAGTTAGCGATAAAATACCGTGCCTTGGGGGTACATTTAGGCCAAGAAGATCTCGCCGTTACTGACTTAGCGGCCATTCAAGCAGCGGGACTCGCGCTAGGCATATCGAGCCACAGTTATTTCGAGCTGTTATTGGCGCACCAATACTCGCCATCCTACATAGCGCTTGGACATATATTCCCAACTACGACGAAGCAAATGCCTTCGGCGCCCCAAGGGCTCGCAAAACTTACACATTATGTGGCGTTACTCCAAGACCATTATCCCTTGGTCGCCATTGGCGGTATTGATTTAGATAATCTGGCAAAGGTGAAAGCCTCGGGGGTGGGCAATATTGCTGTGGTGCGCGCAATAACGAAAGCTAAGGATCCAGTCGCAGCGTTTGCAGAGCTGAGCCAAGCTTGGGAGCAATGTAGCTTGTCTGAAGAACTGGCTGTAAAGCATGGGTTGGGTGCAAAGCATGAGTAAAAACCCACCGCTTGCTCACGCAGAGGTTCTTTGCGACGGTACACAATGCGCTCGTACACTCAGTGATTCAGATTTCATCCGTTATTCTCGGCAAGTCTTATTGCCAGAAGTCGGTGAGGCCGGGCAATTACAACTGGCCGACGCTGGTGTCGCGATTATCGGTCTTGGCGGCTTAGGACAATTGGCGGCGCAGTATCTGGCTTGTGCAGGTATTGGTCGCTTGACCTTAATCGACATGGATAAAGTTGAAGTATCAAATCTGCCAAGACAATTGTTATTCAACGATGCCGATATTGGGCTCAATAAAGCGCGAGTTGCCAAGCAAAAGCTCAATGGCATAGCACCGCATTGCACTGTTACTGCCTATGAAACGGCATTTAATGCTGCGACATCGGTTCTTCATTTTGCTGATATTTTACTGGCAAAACAACAGGGCAAAAAAGTGCTAGTGCTTGACTGCACAGATAACTTTGCGACTCGCCAAGCCATTAATCGCAGCTGTATCGAAGCGGCTTTACCTTTAGTCAGCGCGTCAATCGCGGCATTTAGCGGCCAATTGTTCGCGGTCGACCAAATGCGGTTCCCCTCTGGTGGTTGTTATCACTGTATTTTCCCCGCACAGACGAGAGTGTCGCAGAGCTGCAGTACCCAAGGCGTACTCGGGCCGAGCGTGGGCGTGATGGCGTCAATGCAATCTTTGATGGCCATGCAACTCTTGCTGAGTATGGATAGTTGTGATGAACCTAAAAGTGCCTTGTTTGGACGTTTTTGGCGCTTCGACGCTAAATCACTTTCATGGACAGCGGCGACATTAACGCGGGATCCCCATTGTGACGTATGTGGTCCAAAAGAGGTTTGTTCATCATCCGATAAGCCCAGCAAACTATAAAGTATGGAGGTTTGATATGATTTTAATTCACATAAATAATGTCCCGCAGCCATTAACGGAACCGACTTCACTCGCGGCTGTGATCCTCGCGCAAGATATAGCCCTCGATTCGGTCGCTATCGTGTTGAATGCAGAGGTGGTTCCGCGTAATCGCTGGCAATCGATTCTCTGCCAACATGAAGATAAATTAGAACTTTTTTCAGCTGTAGCGGGAGGCTAGTATGTTAACGATTGCCGATGTGGAGTTTGAATCACGGTTATTTACCGGAACGGGAAAATTCAGCAATAGCCAAGTGATGCTTGAGGCGATAACGGCTTCAAAATCGCAGTTAGTGACAGTTGCGATGAAAAGAATTGATTTTAAAATGGGGCTTGATGATTTACTCACGCCGTTACGCCAAGCGGGTGTACGGCTATTGCCTAACACTTCGGGGGCGAGAAACGCCAAGGAAGCGGTGTTTGCGGCTGAGCTTGCCCGTGAAATGCTGGGAACTCATTGGATTAAGCTCGAAATCCACCCGGATCCTAAGTACCTAATGCCCGATGCGATAGAAACCTTAGAGGCGGCTAGAATCCTCTGTGAGAAAGGCTTTATCGTGATGCCCTACGTGCATGCCGATCCTGTGCTTTGTCGCCGCTTGGAAGAGGTAGGCTGCGCTGCGGTTATGCCACTGGCGAGTCCGATTGGCAGTAATCAAGGTTTAGTCACTGAAAGCTTTTTAAAAATCATCATAGAGCAGGCGCGGGTGCCTGTGGTGATCGATGCCGGCATTGGCGCACCTTCGCAGGCTGCGCGGGCAATGGAGCTGGGCGCCGATGCGGTGCTCGTCAACACCGCCATCGCCAGCAGCGCGTCGCCGATAGTGATGGCCGAGTGCTTTAAAGAGGCGGTGCAATGCGGTAGACGGGCCTTTGAAGCTGGGCTTGGCCGAGTACAAACGGGCGCGGTACATACCAGTCCTCTGACGGGATTTTTAAACCAATGAGTTTTGTAGCGGAATTTGCCAACATCCCACGGGATAAACTGTTACTCGATTTGTATTCTTGTACTGCCCAAGATGTTGAGCGGGCGCTGGTGAGTCCAGCAGGGGATTTACGTAGCTTACTGGCCTTGCTATCACCTGCGGCGGAACCTTATATCGAAACCATAGCGCAGCACTCTGCGGCGCTAACGCGGCAGCGATTTGGCGCGAATCTGGGCATGTATTTACCGCTATACGTCTCGAATCTGTGCGCTAATGAGTGTGATTACTGTGGCTTTAGCATGAGTAACAAACTCAAACGCAAGACCTTGAATGAGCAGGAGTTGATGGCCGAAATGGCCATTATCAAAGATAGGGGCTTCGATTCTATTTTACTGGTGTCAGGTGAGCATGAAACTAAGGTCGGCATCGATTATTTCAAGCAAATGTTGCCGCTGGTAAAGCAGCAATTTAGCCATGTGGCGATGGAGGTTCAGCCCATGAGTGAGGACCATTATTGCCAGTTAGTCGCGCTAGGTTTAGATGCTGTGATGATTTATCAAGAGACCTATCAACCCGAGACTTATGCTAGTCACCATTCCTGGGGGAAAAAAATGGATTTTACCTATCGCTTAGCAACACCTGACAGAGTTGCGGCGGCGGGCGTTGATAAAATTGGTCTTGGGGTATTACTGGGGCTGGATGATTGGCGTTTAGATGCGTTAATGATGGGATATCATCTCGACTATTTAGAACGACGCTATTGGCGTACCCGCTTTAGTATTTCGCTACCAAGGTTACGACCTTGTACTGGCGGGATCACCCCAAAAGTCATGCTATCGGATCTAGGTTTAGTGCAAATGATTTGCGCATTTAGAATTTTTAATCAACAGCTTGACATCAGCATGTCGACAAGGGAAAGCCCTGAGTTGAGGGATAATCTTTTACCACTTGGGATTACT
Organism: Shewanella sp. SR1; assembly: GCF_020447145.1. Classification (NCBI taxonomy): domain Bacteria; kingdom Pseudomonadati; phylum Pseudomonadota; class Gammaproteobacteria; order Alteromonadales; family Shewanellaceae; genus Shewanella; species Shewanella sp. SR1. The sequence goes on from NZ_JAJAEF010000025.1 coordinate 43,654, forward strand.
CAAATCAGTGCGGGCAGTTCGACACAACCGGGCGGCTATCAAGCGCCTGACAGTCAACTCGATCAATTTGAGATAAGCGATGATCGCAGTGTCGAGCTAGTTATCGAACAGATGCAACGGCAGGGTTTTAATCCCGTATTTAAGGATTGGGAAGCTAATTGGATCACAGGATAAATCTGGACGTAAATAAATGCTGAGAATGCGGATAAAATCTGTACTTTTGCACGTTACTGGTCAATAATTGACCCATTAATCACAGCGTGCAGGAATACCGTTATGCAAATCCAATCTGCTTATTCATCCGGTCTGCAAGGCTTGCAAAGTGCTCAATCTGGGCTCACTCAAGCAACGATAGATGTGGCTAAACCTACACAGACGCAAAGTGCAACTCCGGCTGAGCCTGCCAGAGATGTTGCCCAGCCCGATAAAACGTCGGCATTACTGGCAGCAAATGAGTCATTAAGACAAGGTGAAGCCTCAACAGAAGTGATTGAAACAGATTCAGAAACGATAGGTTCGATCATTAATATTAAGGTGTAAAAATCATGTCGGTTGTGGCGCTATCACCTAAGGTTGGAGCGCCATCCTCTTCATTTTCGACATATGATAAGACGCTAAGCTCGAATCTAAGCCAGACTCAAAGCCAGAGCCTAATCCAGAGTCACGCTAATAGCACTTATCAAGGAGCCAGCGCTCACACTGCAGGCTCTGCAAAATTTGAAGCGAGTGGTGCCTATGAACCACATTTTACTGGAACCTCAACCGCTCCGGTTCAAGCCGCGCCTATTGCTTCATTAGCAACTCACGTTTCTCAATCTCTCCACTCATCACCAAATGTGTCTTTTAATGCGAGTTCTTTGGCCGCTAGTTCATTGCAATCGAGCGCTCAAACATTTTCTGCAACGCCTGCAGCTATATCATCAACGCCTTTATTCAACGGGACAAATACGGCGACATCCATAAGTTCAAATGTCGCTGGCATTGATGCTGCTTCGCCTGTACTACCAGCGTTTAATGGCGCAAGCCAAGCACTAAAGGCCAGTCCTTTTGCTGAATCAAGGCCGCAGGTTACTCTTCCTAAAACCAATGCTACTCAAGTCAATGGGTTAAAAGATCGGGCGAGTTTACATGCCGATGCCAGTTTTAGCTTATTAACGGGACCAAGATCCATTTCTGGTGTGCGTGGGGGACAAATTGCCGCACCTGTGTCGACTCTGGTATTTTCATCAATCACGAAAACTATAGGAAGTAGCCTTGGCGCAAATGCCATCTCTACAACGAGCCCAAGTCTTAGTGTCACGAGCAGTATTCCCTCTGATATTTTTACGCCTCCGAGTTCATCAATTGGCACGAGTAGCACAGAGCTTCCCGCTTTTAATCCATCGAGTACGGGCAGTGTTTCTCCCATAACGCCTGATTTAGCCGCAGTGTTTGGGCCACAAACTGTTTTTACTGGCGCAGCGGCAGTTAACCCCTCTACGTCTTCAGATAACAGTTCTGGAAATTCTGGAAGTATAAGTAGTAATAGTTCAGCTGCGCGTGCAGGGACTGTTGAGCAGTCAAACTCTGCACAAGCAGCAGATCAATCCGCTCGCAATGAAGTTGCTCAACCGACAGTGTTGGAACAATTTACCCAGGTTTTCGGTGACGCTAAGGCTCAAGTTAGTCAGGTAGAAGATCCTGCTATAGCGTCTAACCCAGATGATCGTCAGCAAGCCTTAGCCGATGTTTTTGCTAAAAACGATAATCAGCTTGAAAAGCAAGCACAGGAAGAAGCGTCGCAGAAACAGCAAGCTGTGGCAGCGGAACAAGCAAAGCAACAACAATCACAAGCGCAATCACAGGCACAGCAGGCTCAGGAGCAAGTAAAGCAAGCCCAAGAAAAAGCGCAGGCGCAACAGCAACAACAGGTTGATTCACTTAAGGCCAGAGACTCTGAGGTTAAAGCCCATGAACATGCCCATGCTACAGTCGGCGGGCAATATGCTCAGAGTCCGAGTTTTAAGTATGAGAAGGGTGCCGATGGCCAACGTTATGCTACCGATGGTGAAGTGCAGATCGATGTTTCTGCTGTCGGAGGCGATCCACTCGCAACAATAAACAAAATGAAGCAAGTGTACGCGGCGGCAATGGCTCCGGTTGATCCTTCATCTGCGGATATTCGCGTTGCCGCTGAAGCTTTGCAAAAAATGAATGAAGCAAAGGTGAAGCTTGCTGAAGAGCGGCAACAACAGATTGTAGACTTGCAAACAACCCAAACCTTAGTGGGCGCCGATGCGCAGATTAAAGCGCTACCGCCGTTGCAAGAACACACACCCGTAGTAACGGGGAACGTTGACGAGTTAGGGAATATTGCTCAGCCCCAAAATGCCGTCTCAACACCAGTATCAGATGCAGTCGATAAGCTCATTCAAAGGGTTGAAGCGCAGACGGCCAAAACCGCAGTGACGACTGATACTAGCTCTAATACTAGTTCGGAAACTCCGTCAGGAACTTCGAGTGCCAGCGGCTCAGTTAATACCCCAACGACAGTGGAAACCATTGAGCCACCGACTGCAACCTTAGCATTTGGAAAAGCATCAACTTCTGCTGATTTAGCGACACGTTTTATTCCAAGACCAGATAGTACCGCAAGTCGTTATTATGTTGCTGTTGCACAAGCCAGTATTGGACCTTCAGTCCGTGCTGACGTAACGCAGCAAGTCAATATTCAGCCTTCTAATCTAGCCTCTGTAAACGAGCTGCTTAATAATGCGCAATCCGCTACTGTTCTGCCAACTCTGGCAGCAAAAGATACCAACGAGATAAACGAGTCGCCCTCAAGCATCAGTGCGATTGAGAATCGCAGTGCGTCACTGCAGAGTGAGTCAAGTGCAGAGGATGATGCTTCGCAGGAAGCAGGATTTATTCAGCCGCAATACCTGGGTCAGCAACCAGCGCGCTATGTTGATTTTAGTGTGTAAGATTAGGCTTAACTATGCCCATTCTGCTGTTCATTCTCTTTTTTCAAGCAACCCCTCTGCATTTATTCTTTCGCACTAAGCACTAAGCACTAAGCACTAAGCACTAAGCACTAAGCAAGCGTCAGCACTAGGCTCTTAGCGTCTTGCTCACTCGAATTGAGAACTCGTTTGGTTATCATGCTATTAATTGTTATTTGTCGGTTCAATTCCATGCTGTTTTAAAATCAAAGAGGCAAGCAGTTTGGATGCTGGTCCTTGTTGATCTCTATTAGGGATCACTAGGCTCAACATGATGCGGCGTTTTTGACTGCCATCAAGATGTAAACGCACTAAATTGCCAGATGCCAATTCCTCTTGGACTAAAAAAGATGGGATCCAACAGAAACCAATACCTTGGTTTAAAATGACTTTTGCTTCGTGGAAGTTAGAAACGGTCCAGCGCTGCTCAGCTTTGAGCCAGCCTATGTCGATATTGGATTGCACGCCGGTATCTTTGATCACTAACTGTAAATACTGTGCCAGTAGCTTATCGTCTTCAATCGAACCTAAGTCAGCGAGTGGGTGACTTGGATGACAAACGAGGTAGAGTTCTTGTTCACATAAAGGTTCGGATAAATACCCTTTGGGCGGCACCCCTGCACAGATAGCAATATCGACTTTACTCTGCAGAATGAGCTCTTGGGTGCCGGTGATCACAGAGTCCAGCATGATGATGCGAGTGCCACGGCTGTGGGGCAGAAACGCATTGAGGGCACACACTAAGTTTTCCATCGGATAGATAATTTCACGGGCAATCGTGAGTGTCGGCTCCCACCCTTGCTCGAGATTACTCGCGAGCTGTTCTAACTCGTTGACGGCTTGGGTGACATGCCGTGAGCGGCGCAGCAGTACTTCGCCTTGCTGGGTGAGATAGGCTTTACGGCCTTTGACTTCGAGTAGTTCGATACCTAACTGATGCTGTAATTTGGCAACCGCATGGTTGAGTGACGATTGACTCTTGTTGAGTTTTTCGGCCGCTTGGGCATAGCCGCCAAAATCGACCACCGCTTGCAAAATACGCCATTGTTCTAAGGTAGATTTAGCTCGAGTCATTATAATCTCAAAAAAACGATAGATTGAGGCTTATAGTGGCCACTTCTTACGACTTTTTCAATTAAATATCATAGAGTCAGTCATTCTCACGACATACTGCTAGCTATGTCGTGCTAAGTTATTGAGGTGTTCGAGAGGCGAATCATGACGATTAACTGTGTTTGCGCCCGAGCGAGTCACAAACACAGCTTATGCATTCACTTTTAAAACGCACAAGAACCTGTGGCGTTGAAAGCTTGATTGTCAGAATTACCAGTATGCTCCGAAGCGGCGCTATTGGAGATCCTTTGGATCAGCGAAGCGCTATCAACGGGCGCACCAATGATGGCATTCAATTGTTCACTTACGTTTAAAGCGTCTTCATTGACGACTAACAAATTGAATAATTGAAGTTTGTCTTGGCAGCCTAATGTTGCTTGATCAATCAGCTGGGCTAACGATACTTGCCAGAGCGATTGGTAGTAGAGCGGCCCTTCGTTGGCGATAGCATTGAAGCTGTAGGGATAATCCTTGGTTTGCGGCCAATTTTGGCCGAAGCTAGCACTAAACTCTGCACCGAGATCCGGATAGACTTGTGAATTTACATCTTGATAAAAGTTGACTGCAACCTTAGCGCGAAAGACTTTGAGCTGTTTCGAATAAGCTTTAGCCAGTGTTTCACGCTCTTGTAAATAGCTTTGCTCAAATTGCGGAAAGAGTTGATGGCGCAGCACTTCAGCTAACCAGAGACTCGCCACAAAATGGCTATCCTGACTCTGCCCCATGGCATTGTTGAGGTAGAAATGGCTCGCTTTAGCAAGGGAAGTCACTGCTTCTGCGATGGATTCGGTTAACTGTTCAATGTCTTTGTAGTTACTCAACTGCGGCTTAAGATCCAACGCCTGTTGTCCAAATTGCTGGCCGAGTACACTTTGGCGCAATGTCTGCTGTTGACTACTTTGCTGTGGATTATGGTTGTACGCCACATAGATTTCACCCAACAATCTTTGCTGGTGGTAGACCCTGACGATATGCGGCCGATTAGGATCGGTTGGTGTTTTCTCGGCGTTGGCGGTTGCTATGGTCTCAAACTGCAAACCAAACACTTGCAGATAACTAAAGCTGCGACTCAAGACGTCTGAGGTCTGCCATGTGGGGCCTTTGGCTGATGCTTGTTGTGACAGTGTACGTCCAATATCCCAGGGAGCCACTTGCAAATCTTGGGTTTGGCTATCAAGAAAGGCTTTGACCAACTCAGGGGATGATAACTGCTGCGAACTAAGCGCTAATGCGCTGTAATCGGTAAAGCCTGCGGCAGTGGCGGCTTGTTGGCGCTGCTCTGCAATTCGCTGTAATGCCGTTTGATTGGTTTCACTCGCTCTGGCTTGGTAAGCCTGCCATACATTTTGGCGACATACGGCGTTTTCCTGTGTCAGTAAGTAGCTGACGATAGTGCCCGAAAAATCGCTTTGCTTTGCACTACTGCGCTTCGGCTCGTCACTTTTATCCTCTTCTTTATGCAGATGATGTTGCTGCTGAGTCGCTTCGGGTTGGCATTGGTTGTCATTGAAGGCAAGACTAAATTGTTGGCTGCCTAACCCTTGGCCTATGCTGGCCTGCGCCGTATGCAGTTTCGCTTTTTCCTCGGCGCTCCAATGCTGTTGTAGCAAGTGTTTAAGCTGTTGGCTCAACAGTATTTGTTCAGCATTACCTTGGGCTAAGGCGTAAGCCAGTTGGCTTAATTCTGCTTGGTTGAGAAGTTGCGACAGGGTATCGGCGAGGTGTAACTGGCATTGCAGTAAACCTTCGCGTTCTTCACTCGGTAAGTTAAACCCACGATAATAGTTGAGCCTGTCGTTGATATTATTAAGCCCAATCGTCTGTTGCTCAAAAATAAGCGCGCGCTGGGCCAAGGTTAATTGCGCCGTCGTTAAGCGCGCGTTGGCGAAGGCTGACGCGAGCTCAATGTTTGGCAAACGCAGACATTGCTCAACCAAGAGGGGAACAGGACTTGGCGCCGCATAGGCGGCATTCGTAGCATAAAGGCTTAAGCCAAGCAGGCTAACCAGTAAAGTGGGTTTTAACATAGGCAACACGTTCTGCAACTGTCATAGAATGAGATGACATGGCTTCAACATGCTTAAGACGAGGCAAAATACCTTTTCCATTTGCAATCTGAATCGCCAGTCCCGGGCGCGCATTGAGTTCAAGTAGTAAAGGGCCTTTGCTTTGATCTAGCACCATGTCAGTGCCGAGATAACCCATTTCACACATTTCATAGGCGCTGGAAGCTGTATGGAGCAAGCTTTCCCAATGGGGCACTATGATGTCGGTGAGTTTTTTACCTGTATCGGGATGAAACTCAATTTGTCTATCAAATTGCACAGCATGTAACCCTTTTCCGGTGGCAATGTCAACGCCTACACCCACAGCGCCTTGATGTAAGTTGGCTTTGCCGTCGGATGCCGCAGTTGATAAACGCAGCATGCCCATCACGGGAAATCCCTTAAAAACAATCAAGCGTATATCGGGTACTCCTTCATGGCTGTAGCCTTCAAACACAGGATCGAATTCGATTAGGCCTTCGATAATGGCAACATCGGGTTTACCGCCGAGTGAAAATAACCCACTGAGAATATTGGAGACATGGCGGTTAAGCTCAGAGGCGCTGATCTCGTGGCCACTGGGTTTAAAGTAGCGCCCATTATCGACCTTAGTGATCACTATAATACCTTTGCCGCCCGAGCCTTTGGCGGGTTTGACGACAAATCCACTTCGGCTTGAGATGCGTTCAGGGATATGCGTTATCTCGTGTTGTTCGCGTACGACCGCAATCAGATCAGGAACCGCAATATCATTCGCCAAGGCCAGCTGTTTAGTGATCAACTTATCATCGACGCGTTTATAAAATTTACGCGGATTGTAACGGCCAATGTAATCGATATTACGTTGGTTCATATTAAGCACGCCATTTTTGCGTAGCTCCCACGGCCAAGCGAACCCCATGTTTATGCACCCGCCAATGATTTAAAGCGTTTGAGCTCGAGCAGACGATAACCTGTGTATTGCCCCATAAGTAATACTAAGGCCAAGATCACTAAGTGAATCCCGAGGAAGTTAAACACCCAATGTTGTACCCAGCTTGCGCTCATGGCGAGGTAGGCCAAGGTGGCAACCATCAAACTGCCGCCACCTTGGAGCATAACCTCCCTCGGACCTTCTTCTTCCCACAGAATCGACATGCGTTCTATGGTCCACGCCAGAATAATCATCGGGAAGAAAGTAATGGTTAAGCCTTCACTCAAACCAAACTTGTAGGAAAGCAGTGTAAATACGCCGATGATCCCAATCACCACGATGATCACCGCCGATATCCGTGAGATTAGCAGTAGATTTAAATGGGACAGGTAGGAACGGATGACGAGTCCGCAGGAAACGATAAGCAAAAAACCAATTAATCCGGTGAGTAAGCTGGTTTGAATAAAGGCCAGTGCGATTAATACTGGCATAAAAGTCCCTGAGGTTTTAATGCCAATCATCACCCGCAAAAATACCACCATCAGCACACCGATGGGGATCAGCAAGATCCCTTTAAAAAGGCTTTGCTCCTCAAGGGGTAATTGGTAGAGGGAGAAATCGAGCGCATTGTTGTTCATCATGTCGATGGATGTCGCAAGGGCAGAACGGGTGTCCTGCAGCATAGCGAAGTTCACCTGCGAGTTAACGCCGCCCATGACATCAAGCACTGAGTGGCCTGCACGCTCCCACAGTAGCAGGTTTTGGGGGCGACCTTGTTTGCCTTTGACTAAATCGAACAGTATCCATTGACCGTCGTGAAAGACTTCAACAAAGGGCGATAAGGGCTGTCGACGGCGTTGATCTTCTAAATACAAACCGCTGACCTTGTGCGCAGGAATGCCCTTAGTGTGTAGCATGTGTAAAAACAGTTGGGTTGGCGTTTGGCTTGCGAGCAATAGCTCGACATTCTGGCTGCGTTTAGGCTCGGTTATCGATGCCATCAATTGTTGGGCGAAGGAGATATTACTCGCGCTGCGAGCCCAGACATCTGCAATCACTTGCTCTGCGGCGGCTTGTTCAGTCGCGGGCCATAAATAGGCTTCGGGCGCTGCGGGTGTTTGAGTCGCTGGCATTTCGGTATGCCCTGTCAACACCAGTGTTACTTTGTAATATAAATCCTGTGTGCCTAGGGCTTGGCGTATCGACCAAACCGCGCGGCGATCGTTGTCATTATGATTGATGGTTAAACCGTAACCCGGTGAACTGGCATTTTCGACCAGCACTTGGTAGGCAGGATCTTGCGGTAAAGAGAAAGACACTTCTGCAGGCTCACCCGTACCTTGAAAACTGACTTTGGCTTCCACGGCCCAGCTTTGAACTTGCTTACCGGGCAAAAAGGGCACGTTATGCTCGACGCCGCGGTAAATGCTGGCGCCGATGCCGACAATAAAGAGCACTGCCACCAAGATATAGAAAGGGTTGCGTGAGTGCATTATGGATCCTTCTTGTTAGGACAACTTAGTATTAGGTCAACTTAGTGTTTAGTCACTTAGTGCTACGTCTACTCAGTGTTATGCCAACGCGGGATTGTCTATTAAAAAACTGATGTGATAGTCACTAGTGTGATAGTCACGACGCCTGCGTTGGCTGAGCTATTTTTTTGCGTGTTAAGTTGTCGAAAAATAATAATTTTAAGCTCTCGTTGTGAACGGTGAGTTTGAGCGGCGTGACTGATAGAAAGCTGATACAAAGTCAACGCCTGACGCTTAGCTTTGACATTCATCGCTCTTGGTTCTCACGCCTCTTGAGTTCGGCCATTTAGTTCAAAACGTGCTCACTGCGCCGAAGTCACTTGGTGTGTTACTTTGCCGTGGACGTAACGTTGACTGACATCGACTACGGCAATGTCTTTCATAAACTTGCGTCCAAGTAGTAACGGATAATCGAGGTGGCTGCGGTCGGTGAGGTTGAGATCGGTTTCTGCAGCATATTGACCAATTTTAAGATGCGCGTGGATCACAGGGCGGCGATCTTCTTTCTCGCTCGCATCTTGTTTAATGCGGACAAAGCGCACGACTTTGGCCTCAAACTGTTGTGGCGGAGTGTTTGCCCCCTGAGTGAATACCTCAAACCGTACCCATTGATTACCATCGCGCTCAAACAGGGTGATATTGCGCGCATCGAGAGAGGAAGACTCGGCGCCCGTATCGATTCGGGTGGCAAAATACGTGTTGAGTTCATCCACAAACACGCTTTCGACTTCACCTAAGATAAACTTGTCACCTAAGGGCGTGCGGGCGCATTGTTTGGGCACGGCAACGGTTTTAGCTTTGGGTGTTTCTAGACTCGCGACTTGCTGTTGTAGTAGCTGCACTTGCTCGTGCAGTTGCACGAGAGGCGCCGTATCTTGAGGTTGACATCGCTGATTGATGACCTCAATCAGCGAGTCTTGTTGCTGGGCTAAACGGGTATTGAATGTGGCAGCATCTACGGGAACTGTGGCATGGGTGGTCGGTTCTGTCATTGCACATCCCCCAAGAGTGGTGGCAATGACAATAGCGAGCAGCTGCTTAAGCATAGTGCTTCCTGTTAGCGGTAAATCTTATATTAGATCAACTGATTAAATCCTGATTAGGCTGGTTCTTCACCGCGATAATCGTGGCGCGTTTGGGCGCAGGATAACCTTCAACCGTTTTGGTGATGTCGTTAGGATCCAAGTATTCAACCAGTGACTCGTTGGGCATCCAGTCGGTACGGCGTTGCTCAGCAAGGGCAGTGACATCGGTATCGACACAACGTATGTCGGTGAAATCACACTTTTTTAACCAGAGCATCAGCGCGGCAACGGACGGAATGAACCATACATTATTCATTTTGCCATATCTATCTTGAGGCACGAGTACGGCGTTTTCGTCGCCATCTATCACTAATGTTTCTAACACTAGCTCACCACCGGTTCGCAACTGATCACGCAGTTGTAACAAGTGATCGATAGGCGAACGTCTGTGATACAAAACGCCCATGGAGAAAACCGTATCGAATGCATCGAGCGGTGGCAGCTCTTCAATGCCAAGAGGCAACAGGTGCACAGGGTGATGTGTGCCCGCTAACCGTTTTACCGCCTCAAATTGACATAAAAACAACGGCGAAGGGTCGATACCGACGACACGTTTGGCACCTGAGCCCAACATGCGCCACATGTGATAACCACTGCCGCAGCCGACATCGAGCACAGTACGGTTTTTCAGCGGTGAAATATGCTGCTTAACGCGGTCCCATTTCCAGTCACTGCGCCATTCGGTATCGATATGGATACCGTGAATGTGGAAGGGGCCTTTACGCCATGGCATAAATAGGCGCAGTAGGTTTTCTAGCTTCTCTTTTTCGCCAGGGCTAAGTTGCTCGCCGCTACCGACGGTCACGCTATCGACAAAATCCACTTGGTCGGGTGCAGGATAGTGCAGCTTGTTGAGCACTTTTTCCCACTTTGGCAAGTTGCCGTGTTTATGATCCCGTTGCCACTTGCCTAAAATGCTCGGCAGGGTTTCGAGCCAGTGTTGTAGATTTGAATCGGCGATTTGTTGGTAAAACGAGCTAAAGCTGATCACTTGATGGCCACCATAGAAGCAAAGTTAAAGCATTGGAACCAGAGACTAAAGTGACTGAAGCCTTGGCTGGTTAGGCGTTGTTGATGCGTGGTTAAGGTGTCAGGCTTCATGACATTTTCCAGCGCACTGCGTTTTTGGCTGATCTCGAGTTCGCTGTAGCCATTGGCGCGTTTAAAGTCTAAATGTTGCTCTTCCAATAGGGTTTGGATCGGGGCATCTTCAAAGCGAATTTTTTCCGACAGCACTAAAATCCCACCGGGGTTTAGGCCCTGATAAATTTTGGCTATCAGGGTTTCTCTGTCTTCTGGCGGTAAAAACTGCAAGGTAAAATTGAGTACCACCAGTGAGGCATTTTGAATATCGATATCGCGAATATCACCGCAAACCAGATCGACGTCTGTATCACTGACATAGGCATTCAGGTTCTCTTGGCAGCGGGCAACCATAGATTCGCTGTTATCAACGGCGATAATGCGGCATTGACGGCCTTGGATTTGGCGACGAATACTTAAGGTCGCGGCGCCGAGTGAGCAACCCAAATCGTAAATTTGAGTATTTGGCATGACGAAACGATCTGCAAAATCGCCTATGGTATTGATAATTTGCGTATATCCAGGCACGGAGCGACGGATCATGTCACTGAACACGCCTGCTACACGGTTATCAAACTGGAAATCGCTAATATGCTCGCTCGCTTGAGCGTAGATAGTGTCTTGAGAAACGTTCATCTGAGATTTTTCATGGGAATTCAACTCGACATTTTAACGAATCCGATCGATTAGCAGCAAGTCTCATACTGGTAATTTGCGATAAATTTTTGTCTAATACGCCATAGATAACAAAATCGTTACATGTACATCAAGTACTAAGGGCTCAACTTGAAGTTTGTGATCCACTTAATCGTGATCTTGTGCAGCTGTTTTTTGAGCATAACAGGGCAGGCAAGTCCATTGCCCGACGAGCCATTAATCGTGGTGATGGGTGAAGATAGCTTTCCCTATCAATATGTCGACAACGATGGTGAGCCGACCGGACTACTGGTCGATTTATGGAAAGAGTGGGCGAAACAAAGCCATACCCAAGTGGTTTTTGTGGCGCGCCACTGGCACGAATCCCTTGATCAACTGCGGCAAGGTAAGGCGCAAGTGCATATCGGCATGGGGAAAACCCCAGAGCGTGAGCAAGAGTTCGACTTTGCTGAGCCCATCGCCGATGTCGGCACTTTTTTATATCTGCATAAATCCCTGCAGGGTAAAAAGTCCATTAAAGAACTCATTCCCTTTCAAATTGGTGTGGTGGCGGCTTCATCCCACGAAGCAGAATTGCACCGTATCGAACCTCAGCTCGTGTTTAAACGCTACGAAAGTCGTGAGAAATTACTCGCTGGGGTTGCCGCTGGTGAGATTATGGTGTTTGCGGGCTTAGAAGGTTATTTGAAAGATCCCGCTTCATCCCAAGAGATTGCCGCGAATTATCCCAATACGGCGCGAATCCAGATAAAGGCGATGCAGTTCGTTCCTGCGGTCAAAAAGGGCAATCTTGATTTAGTTGACAGGATTAATAAAGGTTTCACCGCGCTCGATCCGCACTTTATCCAGCAAACGGAGCGACGATGGCTTGGCTATCAACGTCAACAAGCTGGGATTGTTATTTCCATGCAACTGGGCGCCGAGCCTTTTGTGGACTTAGGGGTCGATGGTTTACCCCATGGCTTGTATGTGGACATGTGGCAATTGTGGTCCGAGAAAACGGGTATCGCCGTTGATTTTATTTCTGGCGATATGAACTCCAGTGTGGATGATGTGCGCCGAGGTCTTGCCGATGCGCACATTGGTTATCCAGAGAGTGATGATGTCAAAACTGGGCTTAATCGGGCTTGGCACTTATATACAGTTAAGAGCCGCTTGTTTCTCTTTCAGCAGCAGTTGACCGATTTAGACAGCTTAAAAGGTAAACGTATTGGTGTGGTGCCGACGGCGCCTTATCTGGTGGAGTTACGTAAAGCCTTACCCCAAATGGCACTGCGCTATTACGACAATATGGATGCCATGGTCGCGGGCGCAAGATCGGGCGAGATTGTTGGTTTTGTGGCTTCGGGTGCATGGACATCCCATTATTTACTGCTCAATAAAGGCTGGTCTGACTTTAGCCAGTATCCCAATCTCGAATTTAGCACCAACATTTATGTGCTGACTCGCAGTGATGATCCGGGCCTGACACAGCGGATCGCCAATGGCTTTAACAATATTAGCAATCAAGAGTTTGCCGATATTGAAAATAAATGGATGCTCAATCCCAAAGATCATGTTTTTACCCAAGCTGAGCGCCATGTCAGCCTAAGCCCTGCAGAACAGGCCTATGTGGAAAGTGTAGGCGAGCTTAAAGTGGGCTATTTAAAGCAGTGGCCGCCGATGGAGTTTATGGATGAGCAGGGCGAGTTTGCGGGGATCAATAGCGATATCGTCAAATTACTCAAGGAACAGCTCAAACTTAAGCTGACGCCCGTTGCCTTTGATGATTGGCATTCGTTAATCGACGCACTGCAAAAGGGCGAGGTAAGTTTAGCCGGCAGTGTCGCCCAAACGGCGGAGCGCCAGCAGCGTTTAGCGTTTAGTGAGGCATATTGGCCATCGCCGTGGGCATTAGTGTCGCAATTGGAGCAAGTCTCGGTATTCAATATTGCCCAGCTCGCAGGACAAAGGGTAGCTGTGGTCGAAGGCTATCATTTGGTGGCGCAATTGATGAGTCTTGAACCTTCACTCAAGTTAGTGATAGTGCCAAATACGCAGGCGGGATTGGCGGCGGTGACGAATGGCAATGCGGATGTGTTTATCGATAAAGTGGTGACGTTGGCGTCTGAACTTAAAACCAGCCACTACCCGACGCTGAAAATGTCGCTGCTGAGTGATCTTGCCGATCAGCATAGCCATATTGGTGTTTATCCTCAGTTTGCGCCGCTGGTGCCACTGATTAACAAAGCCTTAGCCTTGATTGACGCTCAGCATCAACAGCAAATTTATACGCGTTGGGTGTCATTTTCTGTCGCGACAGAGAGCGCTAAATATCTGCTATGGCTGCGTTATATCGTATTTGGCGTGATTATTTTGTGCTTAGTGATGGTGGCAGTGTTGTTAGTGAATCGCCGCTTAAATCGTGAGATCACCCAGCGATTAGTCGCTGAAAAACGTTTGCTGCATGTGGCGAACCACGATGCTTTGACTCAGTTACCTAACCGCGCCTTGCTCGATGACAGATTAGCCCAAGCTTTGCTGTCCCATCAGCGCGAGCAAGCGCATTTTGCCTTGTTATTTATTGATCTGGATGGCTTTAAACAAATCAATGATCAACATGGTCATCCGATTGGCGATGAATTGCTGGTACAGGTTGCCCAAAAGTTAACCAAGGTTATCCGTGGATCAGATACCGTGGCGCGATTTGGCGGCGATGAATTTGTTATCCTGCTAAATCGTGTGCAAGATCTCGATGCTGCAACCCAAGTTGCTGATAATATTCTACAGGCACTGTCGAGCCCTTTGCTTATTCAAGGCGTCAGTGTCAGCATAGCGGTCAGTATGGGCGTGGTGATTTACCCCCGCGATGGTGATACTGCGATAGGCTTATTGAAAAAAGCCGATCAGCTGATGTACCAAGCAAAAAGTTGCGGCGGGCGTTGTTATCGCTCTGCTTGATGTTTTTTTGAACGCTCATGCTCAGATAGTGCGTTCGCCTCTAGTCAAGGGCGTAAAACTGTTTGATACTTCACCGCCTAAGTGTGAAGTACTTTGGTAATCGGCATTATTTTACTATAATGCCGCTTTTATCTCGTTTTGATTATTTCCAAAGCACCGGTTTCCGGATAAAGGATAGAGTTAGATGCGCAGTCATTATTGTGGAGACGTCAATAAGTCTCACGTTGGACAAGAAGTTACCTTGGTAGGTTGGGTTAATCGTAGCCGTGATTTGGGTGGCGTTGTCTTTTTAGATTTAAGAGACAGAGAAGGTCTGATCCAAGTGGTCTATGATCCAGACTTACCTGAGGTGTTCAATGTCGCCAGCACGCTGCGCGCCGAATTTTGCGTTCAGGTTAAAGGCCTAGTTCGCGCCCGTCCTGACAGCCAAGTCAATGGTCAAATGAAGACGGGTGAGATTGAAGTCTTAGGCCAAGCCTTGACTATCATCAACGCTGCCGATCCACTGCCATTGAGCATGGATAACTACCAGAACAACAGCGAAGAGCAACGTCTTAAGTATCGTTACTTAGATTTACGTCGTCCAGAAATGGCGCAGCGATTAATTTTCCGCGCTAAAGTGACCAGTTCTGTGCGTCGTTTCCTCGACTCAAACGGTTTCTTAGACATAGAAACACCAATCCTGACGAAGGCAACCCCAGAAGGTGCCCGCGATTATTTAGTACCAAGCCGGACTTATAAAGGTCAGTTCTTTGCCTTGCCACAATCGCCACAGCTGTTTAAACAGTTGCTTATGATGTCAGGCTTTGATCGTTACTATCAAATCGTAAAATGCTTCCGTGATGAAGATTTACGTGCCGACCGCCAGCCAGAATTTACCCAAATCGATATCGAAACGTCTTTCATGAGCTCTGAGCAAGTGATGGCGAAAACCGAAGAGATGATGCGCGGTCTGTTCCTTGAAATGCTGAACGTCGATCTGGGCGAGTTCCCACGCATGACCTACAACGAAGCGATGCGTCGTTTCGGTTCAGATAAGCCCGATTTACGTAACCCATTAGAGCTGGTGGACATTGCCGATTTACTCAAAGAAGTGGAATTTGCGGTATTCTCTGGTCCTGCTAACGACGAAGAAGGCCGTGTTGCTGCACTGCGTATTCCAGGCGGCGCTGCACTGTCTCGTAAGCAAATAGATGATTATACGAAGTTTGTTGGCATCTATGGTGCTAAAGGCTTAGCGTGGATGAAGATTAATGACCTAAGCCTTGGCTTAGAAGGCATTCAATCACCTGTGCTGAAATTCTTAAACGAAAGCATAGTCAATGAAATCGTCAGCCGCACTGGCGCGCAAACTGGCGATATTATCCTGTTTGGTGCTGACCAAGCGACAGTGGTTGCCGAATCTATGGGCGCACTGCGTCTTAAAGCGGGCGAAGATTTTAACTTATTACAAGGCGAATGGCGTCCACTGTGGGTGGTTGACTTCCCAATGTTTGAGAAAATCAACGGCAATTTCCACGCTGTTCACCATCCGTTCACCGCTCCGCGCGGCGTAACGGCGGCAGAACTTGAAGCTAACCCAGCAAATCGTGTTTCTGATGCTTACGATATGGTATTAAACGGCTGCGAATTAGGCGGTGGTTCAGTGCGTATTCACAACCAAGAAATGCAGTCTGCGGTATTCCGTATTTTGGGTATTACCGACGAAGAAGCTAAAGAGAAGTTCGGCTTCTTGTTAGAAGCGCTGCGTTACGGTACTCCGCCACATGCAGGTTTAGCGTTTGGTTTAGACCGCATCATCATGCTGATGACGGGCGCAAGCTCAATCCGCGATGTGATGGCGTTCCCGAAAACGACTACAGCCGCTTGTCCGCTGACTAACGCACCAGGATTTGCTAATCCACAGCAGTTAGCTGAACTTGGCATTGCCGTGGTTGAGAAAGCCGTTAAAACTGAAGACTGATCTTTCGTAAGAGGACTTTTGTAAATCGATATTATGCAAATCGACCTTATTCAAGTCGACGTTGTGTAGCTCGTTTTGTGAAAGGCGATTGGCATTAGTCGATTGGCGTTAGTCTATTAGCATTAGTCCTTATCAGTTATTTTTAGTCGTACCGAAAACCGAGGCGCAAGCCTCGGTCTGTTTTAGTGAACCGTCATTTCTTTGCTTATCAATATCAGTTAGTTCAATCCTACATAGCCGTTATTCAATCCATTACACCTCGGCTCTTGATAAGCTATGCGATGACACCTCAGTTAAGGAGACTTCCCATGGCAGGTCACAGTAAATGGGCCAACATTAAGCACCGTAAAGCAGCTCAAGATGCTAAACGCGGTAAACTCTTTACTAAATTCATTCGCGAATTAACCGTCGCAGCCCGTGAAGGCGGCTCAGATCCCGATTCCAATCCACGATTACGTGTCGCCATTGATAAAGCCCTTGGCGGCAATATGACCCGCGATACGGTTGAGCGCGCGATTAAACGCGGCGCCGGTGAGTTGGAAGGTCAGCAACTCGAAACCATTCTCTATGAAGGTTATGGCCCAGGCGGCACCGCTGTGATGGTCGAAACCATGACGGACAATCGTAATCGGACTGTGAGCGGTGTGCGCAATGCGTTTAGTAAATCGGGCGGTAACTTAGGCACGGATGGGTCGGTTTCTTATCTGTTCACTAAGCGTGGGGTGTTATCCTATGCGCCGGGAACCGATGAAGATGCATTGATGGAAGCGGCGCTTGAAGCGGGTGCGGAAGATATCGTCAGCTATGATGATGGCGCGATTGATGTGTTCACCGATCCCGTTGATTTCTATATGGTGAAAGATGCGCTCGATAAAGCGAGTTTTGTGGCAGATAACGCTGAAATCGCTATGATAGCCTCGACGAAAGCTGAGCTTGATCTAGACACCGCCGAAAAATTTATGCGCCTTATTGATACCCTTGAAGATCATGACGATGTGCAAGAAGTGTATCATAATGCAGAAATCTCCGATGACGTGATGGCAAGCCTAGGTTAGATTGACTGTGAGCTGGATTTGGGCGTCAATGTAGGCCAATTTCAGCTCGCACACGCTAACCTAGAACACTCGCTAATCTAGGAACTGAGACGAACATTCAGATCCCATATAAGGCATGTAATGGCAATTATTTTAGGTGTTGACCCAGGTTCGCGGATCACAGGCTACGGCGTGATCCAATGTCAGGGACGGCATCAGATTTACCTCGGCAGTGGCTGTATTCGCACTTCGTCTGAAGAGCTTCCTGGCAGGCTTAAGCAAATTTTTGATGGGATCACTGAAATTATTCGTCAGTATCAACCGGACGAATTTGCGATTGAACGGGTATTTATGGCAAAAAATGCCGATTCTGCGCTCAAACTTGGCCAAGCACGTGGCGCGGCGATTGTTGCCGCCACGGTCGCCAATCTACCTGTGGCGGAATACAGTGCGACTCAAATTAAAAGCGCAGTCGTTGGTACGGGGCGAGCACAGAAAGCCCAAGTACAACACATGATCCAACAACTACTTAAATTACCCGCAGCCCCACAAGCTGACGCCGCAGATGCACTCGGTGTTGCTGTGTGTCATTATCACACCAGCCAGAGTTTAATTGCATTGAGTGGCCGGGCAACGGCAAGAACATACGGACGGTACAGATGATAGGTCGTTTACGGGGCGTGTTAGTTGAGAAACAAGCACCAGAAATTTTGATCGATGTTAATGGTGTGGGTTACGAGTTGCAGATGCCGCTCACCAGTTTTTATGAGCTGCCTGAAGTTAACCATGAAACTATGGTCTACACCCACTTTGTGGTGCGTGAAGATGCACAGTTACTCTATGGTTTTATCACTAAACAGGAAAGAGCCTTATTTCGCTTACTGATCAAGACCAATGGCGTGGGTCCCAAGCTTGCACTGACCATTTTATCTGGCATGACAGCCGGAGAATTTGTGGGTTGTGTTGAGCGCGATGACATAGTGACCTTAGTGAAATTACCCGGTGTGGGTAAGAAGACCGCCGAGCGTTTACTAGTAGAAATGCGCGATAAGCTCAAGAGCTTGATGGAAGCCTCAGCAGGTTCAGAGCGTGAGTTTGTGCTGCAATCTAATTACTCTCCTGCGCCGACAGTCAATAGTGCTGAAGAAGACGCTATTTCAGCTTTAATTTCGCTGGGTTATAAACCGCCGCAGGCGAGTAAATCAGTTTCTGCAGCCTACAAAGAAGGTATGGATTCAGAAACTCTGATCAAAGCTGCCCTTAAGTCGATGCTTTAATTGAATAATGATGATAATTAAGATGAAAGCTGCGAGAAGGAAGAACAATGATTGAGGCAGACAGACTCATCCAGCCGCAGATCCAAGCTCAAGATGAATCCATCGACAGGGCAATGCGCCCTAAAATGCTCGATGAATACACTGGCCAAGATGACACTCGGGCGCAGCTTAAGGTGTTTATTCAAGCGGCGAAGAATCGTAACGAAGCCTTAGACCATATGCTGATCTACGGCCCGCCAGGATTGGGAAAAACTACCTTGGCTATGATTGTGGCGAACGAGATGGGGGTAAACATTAAATCCACCTCGGGGCCCGTACTTGAAAAAGCGGGGGATCTCGCCGCGCTTCTGACCAATCTTGAATCCGGTGATGTGTTATTCATCGATGAAATACACCGATTAAGCCCTGTGGTAGAAGAGATTTTGTATCCTGCGATGGAAGATTATCAGCTGGATATCATGATAGGTGAAGGACCGGCGGCGCGTTCTATCAAGCTTGATTTACCGCCGTTCACTCTAGTGGGCGCGACAACACGGGCAGGGGCATTAACCTCACCACTTCGGGCGCGTTTTGGGATCCCGCTGCGGCTTGAGTTCTATAACATCAAAGATTTAAGCACCATAGTCACGCGTTCGGCGCAGGTAATGGAGCTGGATATTGATGCCGAAGGCGCATTTGAAATCGCACGCCGTTCACGCGGCACACCGCGAATAGCCAACCGATTGCTGCGCCGCGTGCGCGATTACGCGCAGGTGAAGCATGATGGCGCAGTCACCAAGTTTGTGGCCGAACACGCTTTAGACTTATTAGATGTGGATAGTGAAGGTTTCGATTATATGGACCGCAAGCTATTACTGGCCATTATTGACAAGTTTATGGGCGGACCCGTTGGGCTAGATAACTTAGCCGCGGCCATAGGCGAAGAACGTGAAACCATCGAAGATGTGTTAGAACCTTTCTTGATCCAACAAGGGTTTATCCAACGTACGCCCCGCGGCCGAATTGCAACCGCACGGGCATACCAGCATTTTGAGTTGATCAAACCCGAATAGCCATCTGCTTGATAATACCGATAATGAAAGGCGACCTAAGAGGTCGCTTTTTTATGGTTAAAATTTACCTTTGTGTACAATTTGGGTGAAGTAAAAGCGACTCTTGAACAAAAAAGACTATGTTTTAAGAGACGTTCATTGTAGAGGATGTAAGGATTTTTGTGAGTATACATATATCGGTTTGTCATTATTAAGTTGTTTCAATTAATGCACGTATTACAGCCATTTTTAGGTTTTTATTAATACAGAAATAATGATATCTACATAAATACTGATTATTTATAGCTAATTAGCTAAACCGATATTTATTAACAAATGTATCTACTCGGTGTGTTTTTTGCACTATAAAAGGCCGATTTACTTATTGGAACTGCTTTTTACTTAGATTAACTTAACTTTACAAATAGGGTTTAGCTTATTAAATCCTCAAAATAAATAATCGATTTAGTTATCTTTTTAACAGACGCGTTATGCGGAATTTTTTGTAGATATATTGTTTCCATTCAGTGTGTGGCAATATTTTTTTTGCATAAATATTACAATTGATACTGACTGCATCTTTCCTTATGTGCTGATTTAGCACATTTATCTTAGGGTTTTAAGTGTCAGGTTAGTTGCTCATGTTTATAGCTATGCATTTTTAACAATAGTTAATCAACATTCTGTTCTAAGTTGTGGTTATAGCTATTTGCTAAAGTGTGATCTGCGTCACATTTATCGATACTCGATATGTTTCTGCATTGTTATTTATTAACAGTATTAGCAGCTGTTTATTTGTCATTACTAAGTCTTAACGCCTGACATATTGTATAAATTAAGTATTATAAAAAATAACATCTATAAAATTAAACACAAGGCACCATATTTATTAACAATAACTTTCTGTTGGTTAATATTTTGAGCGTTGACGGAATTAAAGTGAATCCTCAGTATCGACTGCAACACTAGTACAGCAATAGTTGTACAAGCTGTAAGCATAAAAATAATAGTAAGACTAGGGAGCATTCATACATGATCAAAAGAACCAAAGTTGCGTCGGCTATTAACTTAGCTATCGTTGCATCTATCACTTCAGGTGCATTTGTTACGACAAGCGTATTTGCAGCGGAAGAAAAAGCAAAAGTTGAACGTATTGAAGTCACGGGTTCACGCATCCAACGCCAAGATATGGAAACAGCTTCTCCTGTGACCGTTATTGATGCAGCCGCGATTAAAGCAGAAGGTTTCACTTCTGTAGACCAAATGCTACAAGTACAAACCTCAATGGCAGGCGCTGCCGTTGGGTCGAGCACTAACAACGGTGCTGATGGCGTTGCGCAAGTTGATTTACGTGGTATGGGTTCACAACGAACGCTTGTATTACTGAATGGCCGTCGTATGGTGAACTCAGGTTCTGGTGCCGATAGTTCAGTCGATTTGAACTCAATCCCAGTGGCTATGATTGCCCGTGTTGAAATTCTGAAAGATGGCGCTTCTGCGGTTTACGGTTCAGATGCGATTGCTGGTGTAGTGAACATTATTACTAAGAAAGACTTTGAGGGTTTCCAATTAGACTTCAACGGTAGTGGCACTGATAAAGGCGATGGCCGTAATGGCGACGTAAGTGCATTATACGGTTTCAATACTGATGGCGGTAACTACACTTTTGGTGCTGCCTATTCTGACCGTCGTGGCGTGATTCAATCTGACCGTAGCTGGACTAAGCCTGGTTCTAGCTCTTTTGTACCAAATGGTGGACTCGTAGGTAACGTTCTAGATGAAAACGGCCAGCCTGTTCTTGATGAAGATGGTGTTAATGAGAAAGAAGTCAAAATTAATCAAGGACAAAATTGGAGTCCATTAGAAAATGGTTACAATTTTACCCAAGATAGTTTTTATCAAACTCCGAGCGAGCGTCGTAGCTTATTTGCGAATATGACGCAAGAGCTCGGTAATGATGTTGTGTTAACTGCAGATGCTCTATACACAAACCGACGCTCTAACCAACAGCTAGCTCCACAACCTGCTGATATTATGTTGGATGTTTGTGGTCCTGATGTTGACCCAGCAAAATGTGTTACGTTAGATAACTCAATGGCTGCAGCTGGCATCGTTGCAGATGATGGTATGGTTAACTATCGTCGTCGTATGAATGATGTTGGACCACGTATTTATTCTCAAGATACTGATACTTGGCGTTTATCCGCTGGTTTAGCGGGTTCTTTAGATGTCCATACAGGTATGAACTGGGATGTTACTTATACCTATGGTAAAAACCAGGCTAAAACTGCTGTTGCAAACTCTATCAATGCTAAAGATGTTGCTAATTCAATATATGCTGACCAAGATGCTTGGTTTAGTGGCGCAGAATTATCAAAGCAAATTGGTAATGATGTAAGCTATACAGAAATGGCAAATGGTGGTAATGAGCAGCAAACGCTGTCAGCTGGTCTAAACGGTGAGTTATTCGATTTAAAAGCGGGCGCTGTTGGCTTTGCAATTGGTGCTGAATATCGTCGTGAAAGTGGTTTCTATAATCCAGATCCAATTGTTGTTGCGGGTGAAAGTACTGCTTCACAACAAGATCCTACTGACGGTAACTACAACGTAATTTCAATTTTCCAAGAAGTTAGCGTGCCTTTTACTGAGAAATTAACCGGTGAATTTGCACTGCGTTTAGACGATTACTCAACATTTGGTAAAGCAACGACTTGGAAGATTGGTTTAACCTATGCGGCGACTGATGACCTGATGGTTCGTGGTGTTGCAGCTACAGGTTTCCGTGCTCCGAGCGTAAGTGAGCTTTATGGCGGCAACTCAGGTTCATTCGATTACCTAAAAGATCCTTGGGGTAAAGAACTAGATGAGCAAATTGAAGTTAACCGTATATCAGATGCAGATCTTAAGCCTGAAGAGTCAGAATCATTTACTGCTGGTTTAGTGTATTCACCAAGCTACATTGATGGTATGTCTGTGACTCTTGATTACTGGCGCTTCAAAGTAACTAATGCAATCGCTCGTGCTAATACTCAAGATGGCTTAGATGCATGTTATGCTGGTGATACTGCAGCTTGTGATCAATTCAATATTGGCGCAGGCGGTGATTTAACAAACCTGTCGAATGCATTAACTAACGTTGGTACTCAGGACACGAGTGGTATCGATTTCAACCTAGCGTATAATTTCGAACTGATTGGTCTAGATTGGAAAGTAAATAACGATACAACTTATTTAGTCGACTTCGAACAGGATGGTCAAACTTATACGGGCACTATCGATGGTAACTTCGGTGCTTATGCGCGTGTACGTAATAACTTTAGTCTTTCAGCAGGCCAAGATGACTGGAGTGTTATGTACTTCAATCGCTACATAGGTGGTATGACAGACTTGGCGAAAGGCTATGATGTTGATTCGGTTCTTTACCACAATATTTCTGGTACTTATCATATCAATGACATGACTACTGTCAGTTTAGGTGTTAAAAACTTCACTGATGAAGAGCCATCACGCGTATCTAACGGTAGCGATGGTGGTACAGTTCCAGAAGTGTATGACACTATCGGTCGTGTAATATACGGTGGTGTAACGGTTAAGTTCTAAGCTAAGTTAATACTCTTAGTGTTTAAAAAGCGCCTTAGGGTAATGCCGTTCACTTAAGAGTGAACGGCATTTTTATTTGGTCTAACCGGAAACTTGTTTTTGCTCATTTTAAGGACTCTTGGATAAGCCCTTTCCCGTTTACCATCCAACT
>NZ_JAJAEF010000026.1:0-65593 GCF_020447145.1 Shewanella sp. SR1
GTCACGTAATCTGAGCATGGCCAACAAGCGCAGGCTCTGCTGTCTGAATGAACAATATTTGTTCGAATGTATGGGGTTGTTCAAAGTATAAACACTGATGCGTCAGCCCTGAGTGTGAGCATTGGAGCGTCCAACTATTGCAGTTTGGCGGGGAGGCAGACCACGTTCATTTAATGTTGGAGCTAAATCCCACCATCGAACCCGCTAAATTCATAAATAGCCTCAAAACAGTATCGAGTAGGCTGATTCGTAAAAAGTATGCCGACCACTTGAAGCCATTTTACTGGAAGCCCGTGTTGTGGAGTCGTGCATACTGCCTGTTAACGGCAGGCGGTGCGCCTTTGGAGATCTTAAAGCAATATATCCAAAACCAAGATAGGCCAACCTAACGGCTGGTTCGCTATCCATCTCCACCTAAGCGATGCTCGCTATAGATGGAGAATTTCGCGAGATTTCGTTAAATAATTTAGACTGAAGACGTGATGTGATGCAGGCTATTTACTAAGTTAGTGATTAAAAATTTCAATTTTAGCAGACTTGCCCCACCCCAGAAATCAGCACAACTTGCGCACGTTACGACACCAGTGGCGAGTGATACACGAATAGAATCACGAATGTGCTTAGCTTTGAAATTCACCATTGCATTCCATTCCGGCGTACATTTCACCGAATCCGAGCTAAACATTAACGCTAAACGTAGCTCAGCCGCAGGGTATTCATCGTTCCAAAATTTTTCGTTGAAGTAATTACCGTTAACCCCGACTTCTAATCGAGTGTCACCGGCGACAAACTCAAGATGCGAGTCGTGCTGAATTACAAAGACTGAGCGATTCAGTAGTTGCTCCAACACAACAGTGATCATAGCTTTGACATCTTTTGGCGTCGCAGAATCAACAATCTCAGAAAGTCTTGAATCTCTGAGAGTTTTCTCTTCGCGAGCTCTAAACATCATCACTACGTTTTGCGCACCAGAACTTCCCATCTTCAATACATCCATCTTAAAAATAAAATAATACCAACACTTGCTACTACTGCATGATTTAGCCCAATTCGTTGCGCTCTACCCAATGGCCAAAATGGTCTAATTCCGGCCGGAGTCACCGCGTCCCCAAGCAAATGACTTAAATAGCCAATGACTAGGGCTTGCGATGCGATAGAGTCAGCTTGATGGCTGGCTAAAAGCCAGACCATTAGCCCAACAGCCCACAATGAGTGAGTGATACCACGATGTGAGAAGAGCGAAAGAATCGTTGATATTGGTTTAATCCTTCTTCCCAATTTCGACTCAGGATGATCTATGTCAGGTAATAACGACGCTATCGCCACCACGGGTAACATCAAACACGCATCTACAACACCGATTACTGTCTCAGGGGCATAGGAGTTGACGATAGCAGCGTAAACGCCCCAACAACCCACTCCTAGGCCCACATGAGCAGCATATCTCATTGGGTCACAACTTCCGCAGCTGTCACATTTCCCACAGTCGGAGAAGGTTTCACTTACGCTTCAACTTCTGAATAGGCCTTTTGCGAGCGCTCGTCAAAGCTGCGCTCGTTTAGTTCAATCATACGCTCCAGCTTGTCGTAAGGCAGGTGTAACAGCATATACACTACGTACAGCCCGTTATCGACGCGAACTTGGGTGTTAACGTGGTTATAGCCAACGACTTTTGCACGATTTACTAGCTTAACAATTGTTTCATCATTCAACTGATTAGTGCGACCATTGCGCACTTCAGTGTTTTGACGCTCACGACCAGAAACTTCCTGCGATACTGTCTTAGCAATCGCGTATTCCGCATTTAAGTTCGCAATATTGCGAGCGGCCATCAAGTTATCAGCACGGCCCATTGCCGTCGCGTAAACGCCATCACCATTCGAAGCAGGAGGGTTTAAGAACCACTCAGGCGCCTCTTCAATAGCGTCGTTCATTTGTTCATTTTTTTGTTCTACTAGCTCTTGTTGTGCTTCGACATAATCAGAAACAGGGTTTGAGCTGCAAGCAGACAGAGCTAAAACAGATAATGCTACGGTTGTTAATTTGTGTTGAGTTTTCATCTAGTAATTCCTTGTTTGTTAAAGTTTACGACCAGAATCATTTCATCACAGTTCTAAAACGTGGCAAATTTTGCTGCATTATCTTGTTAAATCAGTTGGTTATAATATTATTTTTACAAACTTGGTGACGTGCATCAAAAAATATCTACCCAATAACGAGAATAATACAGGATAACAAAAAATTGGGTAGATATTTTTTGTTAAAACTTGGTCAGTGCTTCTAAATTTGCGAAAAAAATTTTCTGTGAGATAAAGTTCACATAACAAATTTACATCTTGAGGTATGCATGTCGCGCATTACGATTCACCCACTATTTTCCGAATTGGCAGTGGAGTTAGGCTGCAACAGTGCGCCGAGTCGTTTGGTGTTCTTGGAGGTTCATTTAAGATTGATTGGTCTCGCGCCAGAACAGGTCAACAAAGAGCATTTAAAGCAACTGATTAAGCTCCTATTTGACGAAGAGATTAACCTGCACCCTCACCATTCAGACTTGGCCTTAGTCTCAATACCAGGCATTGCAGAGCCTTACCCAATACTCACTGCTCGAGGCTACAACCGGTTGTATAAATCGGATAAAGCTGGGGAATTCCGCGTCAAAGCCATTTCCAAAGGGGAAGAGTTCACTACAGCTAACATTGATGCCATGAGCGAGCCTGAGCAATATCACGTTGCGCCCAATTCGGAACTGGAAGGGTTTGCCGCCGTGTACAGTGAGAATAGCAATCTGCTGTTAACGGGGGTTATTTCAGTGGATGAAGTAGAAGATGTGCTCCACCGATTCCACCGCTGCAGTTTGTCGTTGGCAGAAGTCGGCGCAGGCCTCGCGTTTAATCGCTTATTCAAGGTCAATCGTGCATTTAAAATGTCACCCGCCACCAGCGCCTTTGCGGGTTGGTTTTCGATGGCAAGAGCCGCGTTAAAGACCGTTTAGTGAACTACTCGCATCTAAAGCAGCGAGCTTCCAAGAGCGCAACCAGCAGTCGCACCCTTTTCTTTTTTGACGCTTCGCTGGGAGCTGCTGACTGAGCTTTTGACCCTGCCAGCCTTACGTTTCCCTCCACGCCCAATATCGGCGGCGGCTGTTAACACATCCGCCGCTGATAACTCCGTTCCAGAGTCCAAAATTAACGTAATAGCCCGCTTTTTTATTACCAGAGATGCGTTGTGATCTGCATTGTCAGTATTGCCGCACTTGCCGCACACAAAAAGACTCTGTGATATGCGGTTAGCGGGGTGAATGTAGCCGCACACGGCACATTCCTGACTGGTGTAAGAAGCGGATATTTTAAAAAACGCCTTTCCTGCTTGGTAGGCTTTGTACTTGGTGAAACTTTCTAGCATGTGCCAACCGGAATGCAAAATGGCTTTATTTAGCCCTGCCTTTTGTTTGGCTTTATTCGGCAAGAAATGCCCTGCTTCATCTTGCTTGGCATTTGGCCGCCGCGTCATTTGCGCAGTGCGTAGTGCCTCAAACACGAAAACCTTGGCATGGCTATTAACCAACGCCCTGCTTGTTTGATGATTAAAATCGCGGCGGACATTGCCTTTTTTACCATGATAACCAGAGATCCGGCGCTTGGTTTTGGTGCGGCGGTTAGAACCCTTCTGCTGTCTTGCCAGCTTACGCTGGAGTCGCTGGAGGTAGCGGTCGGCCTTGCTCAGGTGGTGCTTCTGGTTGGCAGAAAAGTCGAAACTCTGCTCGCCTGCCTGTGCTGGAATGGCGACGCCACGGTCGATCCCGATGGTGTATTGTTCCAGAAACTCACGAGGAGCCCCCTGTAGAAAAGCCAAATGCTCGGCGTTACTGGACAACGATGTTTCGTTCACGCCTTTTTCATAGCAGAAAGACACATAATATTGGCCGCGCTCTTTTCTGACATAGAGCGAATTAGGTATCTCGAATTCACGGTGCGTCTTGAATGAAAGGTAGCCAATATTATTGGTCTTGGTGCCGATGAATAGCCTGATATTACCGTCATAGCAATGTTCGAAATTGAATAGTTAGCGAGTGAGATAAACCGAGCCTTTGTCAGTCTTGGCTTTGCGCCTGGGTCGCCCGCACAATCCTTTCATGAACTTCTGATAGGTCTGATACCAGTTAACCGCGCTATTACGCAGAATTTGACTGGGGCAGTCTGATAACCATGGCGTTAATTCTTGAGATTTAAATTGGGCGGCTTTTTGGTCAATCGGTGGATAAGTGCCAATGGCGCAATATTTACGGGCATAGGTGCGGTGGTATTTTTCCTCGTCCACCTTTCCATTCCAGATCACGCGAGCGCAGCCCATCCACTGACTCAGTGTTTGCTTTTGAGCTTCGTTCGGATTAGCGCGGAGCTTGATGCCAGTGAGCATTATCTGACCGCTTTCTTAATTGCCAACTGCGCGACACCAGCTGCGAGAATTTCACGCGCTCGGGTGATGGATGCCATATCCTCCGCGCTGGCTAACTCATCTGTGTACCCCCAAAAATGGGCAGCTGCATTCATCTCTACTCGGCGCACCTTCCCCGGCTGTAACTGGGGGAGTTTTTGTCTGCATAGGTGCCCTGATTCTCTTGACTCGCAGAGGTAATAATCGGCTTTTTGAACCTTGCTTCTGCGCAAGGTCACTGTGCATCCACATCCGCCGGAGCATGAGATGATTACTTTGTCCATATTGTGTCTCGCCAGTTGTCGTCATTGGTAAATGTTAGTACCATTCACGCACCATTGTCAATCTAGTATGAGGTTGTAATGTACGACTGGCGCACTGGCAGAAGCTGTGTTTTAAAAAATCATGCACACCTAGTCTTTGTCACGAAATATCGGCGAGAAGTATTTACGGCAGAGATGCTGGAGCGAACAAAATCCATCATAGCGGAGACGTGTGAACAAATGGATTGCGAGCTATTGGAGTTTGGCGGAGAGCATAACCATATCCATTTGATGGTGGCGATCCACCCCAAGGTTTCAGTCTCTAATCTGGTTGGCAAGCTAAAAGGAAAGTCCTCGTACATGCTGCGTCGAGAGTTCTGGGGCCAGATAAAGACGATGCTATGGGGCAACCATTTTTGGTCTCCCAGTTATTGCGTTGTGTCGTGCGGAGGCGCTACGTTGGAGGTGATAAAGCAGTACATCGAGGAGCAAAACGCCCCGCCGAGCGAACAGGCCGTGCAGCGGTCTAAGGCATTGACCAAAACCAATTTACCTCCCGCTTGACCCGCCCCTAAAGGAGTGGGATTGCGCGGGCGTTTCGTTCAAATTAACTAGCCAAAAAATCCAAAAAAAAACGACGAAGGGATGCCTTAGCATTCCAACGTCGTTTTACACTTTAGTGCAGATCTTGCTTGATTAAATCCACCATCAGTTTATTGCCTGCATACTGAAAATAATCGAGCCAACCTGCCACTGAAAACGATTCAAAACTGGGAGTGTTCCATAGTCCCCAGATATTTAAATCGCATCCACGCTTAATAATATCCTCCAACTGACCGTGCGGTTTCCGGTGAACAATATTAAGCATTTTTTCAATTGAGATCGGTTCTATCGATGATTTCCCGTCATCAATTGAGATTAAATAAGGGCTTGTGGGGTAACCTGCATTGTGCCAAAAGCTCACATATACAGGGTTTACGCCAAGTCCCACAGGGATTAACACCGAACCGCCTTCGCGCAGCTGCCACAAGAACTGCTTGATACCTTTGTCAGCAAACCTTGTAAGCGTTTCGAGATCGACCTTTAAATCATCTTTATAGACAATCGGCAGGTTTAATCGATTCGATTCAGATGTCATAGAAGCGAAAACAGTATTAATTTCTGATTCGTAATTCATGGTGCTCACTCCAAAATTTAAATGGGTGAACGCCCTAGGGTCGTTTCACCCTAGGGTCTTTGTAACGGCGTAACCGTTTTACATTGTTAAGTTAAAAAATCGAGATTATCGAGATTGCAAAACCTATGGTGCCAAGAACAAGACCTATTGCGCCCATTCGCATAGAAATACGAATGTTTAAGTCTTGATGATCCCAAAAATGTTTGAAAATCTCTAACTGCGTCGAATCAGTCACCTTTAAATTGACAGGATTAGTATGCAGCTTTAATCCCAACTGCTGAATCCCGTCGTAATCTATCGCTATCTGATTCTTCGTTAGTGAAAGATTTCCCGAATTACCCATTGCATAGCGCAGGATCCAGAACCCATTGTCGAGGTTTTGGATCGTAACTGGCTTTTTACGCATAAATCGCTTAGTAAGCACTTGACGGCGAGAAGGACTACTGACGATGTTATAATTGCACACTCGAACAATCCCCATACCACCTTCGTCTTCCTCTGTTAATCGAATAACTTTATCTACTTGCATAACTCACTCCGAATGGATTAAGAGTGAGCAACCCACAAGGGTGATTGCTCACCCAAGGGGTAATAGAAATTAAACTTCTAAGGTCACGTCAGTATGTGCTATTGCACAACACACAAGCACATGACCGGCTTTGACGCTAACTGGCTCTTCTTTATAGCTTACAACTCCATTAACTAATTTGGTGCTGCAAGCCCCGCAGTAACCGCTTCGGCATTCAGTAAAAACAGAAATACCTTTAACTTCAAGCTGCAAAAGAAGAGTGGAGTTATTATCTGACTCAATTGATATAAGCATGACTTGCTCCTTTTAAAGTAAGCCACACCCGTCGGGTAAGGTCTTACCCGATAGTTATTAATCGTGACTAAAGATCGTTGATGAAACAGATGTGCCGGTTGTATTCCGATTGGTACGTAAGCTCGTCAGGGGCGTTGACGTAAACCACGTCCCCTTCGGTGTAAGTGCATAACATGAGAGATTGAGGGTTAACCCATAATCCTTGGTACTCGTCGCAATACTTCCGCTCCCATCCACTCTTAAGTGAGGACTCAAAGTTTAATGAGCCGCCGAACGGCCAGAAATCTCTGACCATCGTAGACCCATACATACTTAACTCCGGTTTTGCTCTGCCCTTTTGGATACGCTTCTTAATGAGTCGGCGTAACCATCGTTTCTGAGCAATCTCCTTACTTGAGATATATTTCTGACCTGTTTTTCTGAACCAATACAGGTCGCCATCGATACTTTTTAACGACTCATTCAGTTCGTTAATGTTTAACAATGACGTTTTCTTGTTTGCATGAGAGTTATTAAACATGTGCTAATCTCCCTGCGTTTTGACCGAAGCTCACAATCCCGTTCCAGCTAACTTCTTCAGTGAGTGGCAATGGAATGGCTTGAGGTTTCGAAGACATTGCATAGCAGAACTCAATAAGCCCGATGTCATCACGGCTAATTGACTTCAATGACGTTGGTTTTGCTTTCGCAATACGGAAGCCCCAGAAGCACAAATTCATGAGTTCTAGTTCATCCTGAATCTCAAACGGAAGTAGGTTCCCTTCGAGTTTCACGGTCTCAACAGCTGCAAGTCTCACGTCGCCTGATTGTTTTATCACATATAAACCAATGTGATAAACATAGAGCTTAGGGCGACGGTCAATTTCAATCCCCTGTAAAGTGGCATAGGCCACGATTTTTTTAGTGCTTGTTTCCCAGGCACCTACTACTAAATTTTCCATATCTCACTCCAAATTTAAAAAATGCCCGTAAGGCATAAACAAAAAAAGGGGGAGTTATGGCCCGGAGGGGCAAACTCACCCCCAAGGGTTAAATTTTGATGTTAAGCTGCAACTGCAGTATTAACGGTATTGGTTAAAAGCGTTGTTCCTACTGATTGCATCAAGTCTTTAAAAGCAGGGAATATCACCGATTGCCCAAGGATTTGATGCGCCAGTGTGTCAGACAATCCCTGAATGACTTCAACGGGGATCCCCTTCACGCGGCAATGCTCAACCGGTGTGAACAATCTTGATAACGCGGAGTCAACTGGATTGATGATGAATGGCTCAGTGCTACGGCATTTCGCGTAGTCCTTGCCTATCACACCACAGCCATCGGAATCTGCTGTCAATAACTGACGAGCAAACCCCTTACCTGCCGCTTTATCGCGCTCTTCCTTCGCCGCCAGATAATCAAACGGCTTGTACCTGTCGTCGCCATCCGGCACCGCATCCAAAATATGCCCTAGACTGGCCTCTGGAAAGCGAGAAGGCATAAGTGAATAGATGTCAAACTCTGACATATCAATTCCCGACGACAGAGCGACAACGGCTAAGCGTTTACGACGTTCTAAAACCCAGCGGCCACCATCTAATGTGGTTTCGTGGAGGTTGTACCCCAACGAACCCAGCACAGACCTGATGACTGTCATTGATGAAGTGTTGGCGTATTCGACCACATTTTCTATCAAGATAATCGCCGGATTTAACACTTGCGCGAACTGAAGAAACGAGAAGAACAAAGCGCCTGCCGAATCGTGAGATTCTGCGAACTGGAGCTTCAGTTTACTTCGACCGCTTTTTGATGCGCCGACGCAAGGGATACCCGCAACCAGCACATCGACCTCCATATTGCATTGCTGCAAGTTCACATCTTGAACCGGAGACTCAATCACAATAGAACTGCTATCCCACAACTCTGGATTGTTGGTCAGGCTCGAATCTAGGTACTGGGACTCTAGCTCAACAGCGACAGCTATTTTGCTGGAGATCCCCGCCGACTCTAATCCATGATGGACAGCCTTATCTAACACGCCACCGCCATGGAATAACGAGGCCACTTTCAATGACTCACCATTTTGCAGGCGTGACATTAATCGTAATTCCCGACTCTTAACCCGCTCAGATTGATGATGCGCTGAGATAATGATTACCCCTGCTTTAATCAACACTCTGAGTTTGCTAATGCCTTCAAAAACCTCTGTAATCGCTTTACAGGTTAAATCGATAATGGGTGTGATATTACCGTTTTTACTGCGACGGCTTACGGTGTACTTACCCTGTTCATCTGCCGCTAAGCGGATTTCATTTCCGTTTGCGTGAATAGTGTAATTTCGACCTGCATCCCACCCTTCTCGTGATAGCTTGGAACCCTCGACCCACACACGAGCGCGGCCTTTGGAATCACCAATTTTAGTATTAATGATTGTTGCCATGTGACTCACTCCATAAATGCCCGTAAGGCATAAAACAAAAAAGGGTGAGCTATGGCCCTAGGGGACATTACTCACCCCAAGGGTTAAATTTTGATGTTAAGCTGCAATGGCAGCATTAACTGTCTTGGTTAAATTGCTAGTGAAGCTAAAAAGCGGTATATCGCGCTAAAGACGATAGATATAACTGCCACTTTGAGGATGTAATTGAAGTTGAAACTTGCCTTAACAAGCTGATTCAATAGCACATACGAATTAACGACCCCAATTAAAACGATTAAATCCTCTTTGGTCGCATTAAAAAGCAGTACATATCCAAAAAGCCCAGTTATTAAAAAAGAAGCATCGAAAATCGCAAAAAAACGCTGCTCTCGACGATCCATAATCTCGCTTTTACTGCCACCTTCTAATTTACTCATAGCGTGTCCTCACTACTGATTAAAGGTACACGCAGCCCAAAGGCACTAGTGTACCCTTGGGGGTTAAATATCGACTACAAAGGCTCTTTCACTAAGCGGCGCTGGGCTCGCTTGAAAGGTGTCAAACCATTGTTGTTTCGAATTTACGCATTTCGGCTTGAATCAATTTAAGATTTTCATAAATCGAAGCGGCTAATAATGCAGTGCGGGAGGCATTCTGATGAAACTCCAATATCCTGTCTTGATTGACCACCTTCTCTGCATCTTGAAGATGCTCCGAAGATGCCCAATTCATAAGGGATATGTAATCATCAAAGTCTGCTCTCATTATGATGTTGTTCAGGTTCTGGATTGAATTAACTAATCCAAAACCTGTCAGGTTTTCTATATCATCTACAACGATGACTTGAGACCCTTTTACATAAAGGATGTCTTCCATCCCCTTGTAAAACAGCACGATTGTTTGACGCTTTTGGTTTATCAATACGTCCAAATGTGGTGCCGTCAAAGCCACAAGTTGTTTTGCTTCTTTGAAACTGATTTTCTGTAATTGCATGACTCACTCCAAAATTTTAGAAATGCCCGTAAGGCATTAAAATAAAAGGGTGAGTCTGCCCCATGGGGACAAAACTCACCCCCAAGGGTTTAAAAATCAAATTCGTTAAGGTTACAGCACTTCCTGTACTCGCAAATAGAGGTCTCTAACGCGATTTTTAGGTATGGTGCCGATGATCACTTGTTTGCCATCTTTGACAAAGTATTCCGGTGTCACAGGAACCCAGCGAGTTCTTCCGAGGCAAAATTTTGTATCTTTGTCTAATTTTTCCATCTCGTGACTTCTAAAAGTGAGCTCTCCCCGGTGGTTTTCGTCCACTCGTTGACTTGTGCCGTAAGCCAAGCGCAACTGTGTACCAGACGGGTCTGCATCAACAACTAAAACAGGACGGAATTTGGGGCCTGGCCGATTAGGATGTTCATCCGAAGGGAACCAGGCAAATAGAATGACCCCAACTAGGGCCGTAGGGTTACTCATAGGAACCTCGACCTAGTTGTAGGAAATAATTTGATTGAATTATGGTTTGCTGAATACCCCATTTCTCGCGAAGAAATCCTCAATGGACTCTCCTGCGATCGATGGCGAACAGTCACTCTGCATTCCTGCTGAAACGAAACGTAGAACCAATTGCTCAGTTGTAATACCGAGCTGAGAAGCTTTGGCCTCCAATTCTGCAAGAAGAGTGTCACGATCATCAAATCGAATTGTGATTGATGGCATGTTAGATACTCGTATAAAAAGTTTACTTGAGCATCGTAGCACGTTCTGTTGTAACATGAATATTCTCCTGTGGAACAACTAAACATAATTAGCTAACTCAAAAGATTCTTGAGCCATTTTCAGTGAAGTGGCATCAATCACCCTTGCTGAGTTCTCACCATCACAAATGAATTTTTTCATAGCGGATACCTATAAAGTTAATTAAAGGGAATCCGCCCTAGGGCAAAATTCCCTAGGGATGGTTAATCTATGTTGATTTATATTTATGCGGCTTCTCGAATGTAAGCACCAGAAGTCCAAGCGCTTGTCGCGATTCGGACTTCATATTGCTCACTTAACTCATCGAAAAGTTTTGTACTTGCAGAAGCATGATGGAAAAGAGCCAAAGGATTAAATTCCCAAGGTTCTGACCAATTCGCTTCTTTGATTTGTACGCTGATAGCGATGTAGCTACACCAGCTGGTTAACAGCACTTTATAAAAGCCGTTTTCAGCGATAATTTCTCCATCTCTAGTGCGAACATTAAATGTTGGCTCAGTGAATGATTTCGGTAAAAGAGACTGAACTGTCTTTTTTACGTTCTCAATAAACCACTGAGTCTCGTCGTGCAACTCCCAAGGTTCCCAAGCTTCATCAAATGGTAATTCGATATGTACGGTACTTGCGTTTGCTAGACAAAAATGACCTGCGCCCATAACTCACTCCTAAAAATTAATTAGTAAAAAAGTAAAATGGTGCGCAGGCCTTGAGGCTATGCACACCTCAAGGGTTTTGGCTTTAAGCGGTACTTAAAGCATTGTTAGACCTTAACGTAGGTTCGACGGGCTTTCGCCAATACATGACCGCAGTACAAGAATCATCAAGTACATTAGTCATGCAAAATCCAACTGTATTTAAAGTAGTCGATTTACGACGGTCTTAAACAAGGTTGGAAGGGTTGCTCGGTTAGCACTGAGGCCGTTACCGAGTAGTCATCAAAGTTGGCCACTCGGTAACGGCCCCGCGTTGGCAGGGCTTTGGAATTAACTATCAAAGGGAACCCTGATAGTGATACCTGCGGGGGGTGACTTCCGGCTAAGAACGTATCCAAGCACTTCACCGCAATCGGTGTGAGAGCTTGTGATCATTCGCTCACCGTCTGTCTCAATGAACCGCCATACGCTACAGGATTCCTCCTTTTTCACGCCGGGGTGCAGGTAGTTTTTTCCGTTGATGTGGATTTCTTCTCCTGTAGATTTCTTGCTCGGTATCGGCTGAAACTCAAGGAAAAAGCTCACTTCATCAACGTAGTTCGTTGGGCAGTTTGGAAAGCCGTTTTGACTCATATTCACTCCATTAGTTTATAGAGTGAGGGCTTCCCATTGAGGGCTTTCGCCCTCGCTGTGTGTGGTATTTAGGTGTTCATCTCAAAGTAGACTGTTATTAATCCACTTTAAAATGAACACCTTTTGTAAGGTATTCATTTACGACTCAAGCCGCTGTCGGTTTTGATAGTTGATTGTATTCATCAAGCCAATCTATGCCTTTCGAACCCGCTGGTATTGCTTGCTTGGGGAAAAATACCCGAGCCTCAACACCATGCGATTCTAACCGCTTCCTGAGATTTTCCGCTGCCGCCTGACCTGCGCCAGAAACGTCTTTATCAGCAAAAATGCTGACTCGTTTTACACTCGATGGAATGTGAACAGCTTCTAACAATCTATCGCTGTAACACGCCCACGTCGGTAAACCGGACATCTCTCGCACTGCCAGAGCAGTCTCAATGCCTTCAGCAACAGCCAAGTGCTCCCCAGGATGATAATCAAGGCGGATAGCTCCACCTCTTATATCACCTGGTGGCGACATAATTTTTTTTACGTCTTCCACATTGGCCTTATTACCTTCGGGTGTCAGGTAGATCCGGTGCAATGTCAGGGGCTTGCCTTCTTTATCGAAATAAACGCCTAACATCGCTGGAGTCCAGCTTTTCACCAATTTCCCATCGACATTGCTGACGTTCAGACACGATTTAATTCCGCGCAGTGTATTGGGTAAGTCAGATACATCTAAACCGCGTTTAGACAGATAAGCCTTCACATAATCAGCTTCCATTGCGTGAACGGATTTTGACCACACCTTGCGTAATGACTCGGTACGTTTTGCAACATCTTCCGGAGGTAATGTGTACTCGGCAGGTTTGCTAGAACCCGATGCCACGTACTCAGAATCTAATTTCAGATTAGCCAAACGACTGATTTCATCGCAGGCCTTCATCTTCGGTAGATCAAGTACGTATGCCACCGTATCTATCACATCCATGTAACCAACCCCGTTGAGGTAAGTTGAACCATTGGATGCAATTCGAAACACGGTTGTCCCACTCCCCGTCCGAGGATCAGGTACTTGAGATGGTTTCTTGCGTAGCGCTTCGCTGAGCGCCGGAATTTTGCCGTAAATATCTAACGGATTAACGCTAGACCGAATAGCTTGGATTTTTTGTATTGCGTCCATAAATGCTCCTTTACTCAGGGGATCTTTGATACCCACTAACTAGAGAACGCATCAAAGATCCCCCGAGGGAAATCTAGGACGAACACACAGAGAGAGCGATTGCAGGGAAGCAATCAAACTGCGTATTCATGCGCTAAATGGCGCACTTCTCCCTAGAGGGGAAGTACGCCCCTCTAGGGATTTAAAGTGTTAAATGTGTTGCTTAAGCAACTGCATTAACTGTTTCGGTAACTCGTTGACGTGGTCGATACAGGCTACTTTAAGGTCTTTAAAACCAGTAAACCTTACGTCCACCTGACCAATGATGACAGGCAAAACCACAACGCCATGCTGAGCTAACCAATCGAGAGAACCAACCACTTCCTGCGGAACGTCCGGTTGACCATCGGTAATCACAAACATCACCTTTTTTTGCGATGACTGTAAAATGAGCTTGCTGCCCATTTCCATCATCGCACTTCCAGTACTTGTGCCGCCGAGCTCTACATATGGCAAAACCGAAGGAGTCTTCTTCAGAGCAAAACCTTTTAGCTCCAGATAAAAATCACCAAACAACGATAATGACGTCAAAACACCACTCTGTTTTTCAAGAGCCTGTGTCATTGCCATTGCCGCCTTTGTTGCTACATAAGAGCGGTGTGTGTCGTCCCACGGATACCCCATAGAACCTGAAGCATCAAGCAACACACCAACTGAAAGGTTTGCCGCAATATCACGACGGATATTTTTAGCGCCAGGATTCCCCAGAAAAGCATCGACCAACCGATCCTCGTCTAACTCCCCAAACTGCGTCACGCCGGATAATTTCATGTTTCGTTGTCGGAACATGACCTTAACAGCATTGGCGACAGCGCCATTCACCTGCAGATTTGCCGCAGGGAAAACATTGCTTGGATTACCACGCAGCAACTCCTGCACTGTGTAAGGAACGACTTTGATTGGTTCAGGAACACGAGAATAGTTACTCATATCTTGCTGATATCGGTGAGCCTCTAACAGTTTGCCAACGTCCAAGTCCTCGAAGGATTGCTCCAAATCGATTTCATTGAACCCTTTGCTATTGCTAAGAGCCTTCCCGCTAGTATTGCCGTTGCTTTTACCTTCAGCGTCACCTTCAGCGTCACCTTCAGCGTCACCTTCAGCATCACCTTCAGCATCACCTTCAGCGTCACCTTCAGCTTCAGCTTCAGCTTCAGCTTCAGCTTCACCTTCAGCTTCTTGCTGATTAGCCAGTTGCATTGCCGCAAGCTCTAACAGAAGGTTTTCTGCCAACTCACGCACTTCTAAGGTGTCTTTCGCCGTTTGTGCAAGCTGTGCGTATTTCAAACACAACTTATCAAGCTCCAGTGTTACCCAATCAAATCCAGCTAATGCTGGTTTGATCGCAGTAATCCCGTTTTCAAGGTTTCCGACTAGAAGTACGTAATACAAAATGTCGTCGAGACAGTTTGTAAACTCACGCTTGGTAATGATGTCTACCAATATTCTTCGGCTTGATTGATAAGACTGTATTGCGCCAGGAAATTCCCTGATATTGCGCAAGTCGATTCTTATGTCCTCAAGCACGTTGATTGCGTTTTTCAACGCTGTACTGGTCTGCTGCATGACGTTTCCGATTGCACTGAAGTTGGTGTGATTGAGATGGGCCGACTCGTGAAGTAACGAGCAAACCATCTGATCCCACGGGCCAACCCCAATGACAATTCTTTTACCGTTGGTGTAAGAACTGCCACCAGCAATCGTGACGTTAACGCCTTTGCGAGTTAACGCATTCGACAGCATCGAGAATGACGCTTGTTCAGTATTTCTTTTCATTTCTCACTCCAATTGCACCCGTAAGGTAAAAAAAAATGGGGTGAGAAAGCCCTTGGGGGCGTACTCACCCCCAAGGGTTAAATTAAGCATTCGCAGCTGTTAGCGATTGCGTAAACATTTCAGCTAAATGCAGCTTGCCCAACTCATTAAGCGCTAGACGCTCTTCAGGAGTTGAAGCGGCTGTAAACACAATCTCAAACACCTCCTGCATCGTGAAGTCAGGCAACAACTCCCACATTACCGCCCAATCAACTAAAACACGAGTTGATAGTGCTGATTGAATGCAGTGCTGAGAATTGCCGTTGACAGCATCGGTGTTCATCGCATCACGTACCGTTTTGGCAAATTTCGCCATCGCAAGACGAATACGATAAGACAGCTTAGTCATATCACCGAGAATATCTGTATCCACAGAAATTGCTGGATATTCAAAGCCAATCCAAAGGAAGCGACGTTTAACCGCCTCGTCCATATCGGATGAAATCGAACCGTAACGGCCAGACATGTCGGCTATACCTGGGGTCTGACACGTTGCAATTACTCTAAAGAGCGGGTGAGGATTTACCACCTCGCCAGTTTTCTCAATCGCAAGAGGTTTGCCCTCGAGGATTGGGTGAAGACTAGCTAGCAGGTCGAATGAGCCTTTATCCAGCTCGTCCAGCAACAGAATACCGCCTTCGCGATACGCTTTGACCACCACGCTCTCTTCAAAAACGGTTTCACCATTTTTGATACCAATGTTGCCCTTCAGCGTTTCGGGGCGCATGGTTTCACTCACGGATACTCGGTGCAGAGATAAGCCAAGAGAAGCCGCAAGAAACGCGACAAACTCCGTTTTACCCGTACCTGTTTCGCCATAACAAGCCAGTGACATGTTACGGCTCTTTCCGAACATCCAAGTCAGCGCAATGAGCAAATTACGCTCGTTTGGTCTGTACTTGGGGTTCACTTTTGGCACGTTAGCCATACCTTCAAAAACAGCGACCATTTTACCGCTTAAAGTTGGGCATAATGGGAATACTGTTGCACCGGATACTTGTTTAGCTTTAATAGACATAACTCACTCCAAAATTTTAGAAATGCCCGTAAGGCATTAAAATAAAAGGGTGAGTCTGCCCCATGGGGACAAAACTCACCCCCAAGGGTTTAAAAATTAATTAAAAAACGCAGCAAAAGCGGCATCTAACTCGGCACTTAATTCCGAGTGCTCCACTTCTTCAGTCACTTTTGCCGTTGTAACTTCCGTTTCACCACTGTCTTCTGTGGATCCGCGTAACGCATGTAGCAACTGAGCGACATCTTCATCAATCTCAGCCATAGGCTCGTTAACAATTTCAGGCTCAACCATCGCTTCCAAGCCTAGTTCGTCGTATGACGTTAACAGAGTTTCAAGCGCGGTTTTGTTGCTTAATGACGTTAGTAACAGCCGTAACAAACCTAACGATTTGCTATCCAGTTGCCCATTCTTAGGGAACGAGTTGCGCATCTCATTGAGACATGCCGCAAGTCCGACCCAAGTATCAGAAAGAAAACTGAAGTTCGCCGCCTTTGCTTCCATATCAGCAAGGAATGAAATTGCCTTTTGACCAATCACGTCGCCGCGACCAATCTTATTCAACACATCCTCTGACAAATCCGCAAATTCTTGAAGCAGCTTTTTATCCAAGTGAGTATCAGCAGCAGCCGATTCATCATCGGACATAGAACCGATAACGATAGACATTGGTGGGCTCATGCTCATATAGAAGCGTGATTCCACGTCACTGACAGTAGGCGCATCACGGCGAATGAATCTTGCCGCTTCAGGATGTGCCGCACACTGGTTATCCAGCAGCTCTTCGTAATCTTTCACGAAGGCTTCTGCTTCCTCATTAAAAGCACGCTGAATTGCTTCAAAGCGAATTTTTAAGGTATCGAACTCACTCTCAGGGACTAACCACCCACCCCAAACAGGAATGCCAGCAGTATCCATGAGTCGCTTAGCTCTCATGTAATATTTACTGACGAATTTAAGGGCTGATTTATCAACCAAGAACTTACGAGGCTTCTCTGTGACTTCTGACACGTCCCCACCTTGATCATCAAATACCTTTGATGATTTCTCTGACTTCTTGCCCGAAAAGGACGAGAAATCTAAAGACAGATGGAGACCTTTTTGGCCTTGCAATGAAGCAATTTTGGCCTGACGTGCAGCGATGTTACCTGCGGTATTAAATTTCATGACTCACTCCAAATATGCCCGTTAGGCATAAAAAAAGGGTGAGTCTGCCCCGGGGGGACAAAACTCACCCCAAGGGTTAATAAATTGATTTGTTCACCAGCTGCAGCAGTCAAACTCCGTTGGCGTTTTATGGCTCGGATTTTACTGATGCAATTGGATATGCTGGAGCGATACTGACTCAAAATAGTGCCAATGATTCGCCCCAAGAAATAGTCTGCCAAACGCCTTCGCCATTTCGCAATTGCGATTGCTGCTTAGTGCGTTTTTTAGACCAAGTTTCGTTGTTGAGCTTTATTCTGGCATTGACGATTTCAACTGGGTCAACGACGTCTAAGACACCATCCCTCAGTAAATCACAATCTAAACCAGCATAACGACAAGCAACTAGAAACTGCTCTGAAAACACCCAGTCAAGAATGTCTTCCGCTTCAGTCACCGAATCTCTCAGTAACTCCAGATTTGCAGAAATGATTCCGTCCCAAAAAGCGCGACATTGTTCAGCGCTCCAATCAACAGATTCATGAATGCCTAATTCACCCAACGATTTCTCGCGGGTTTGATATTTTTTAGCCATACCCACTCCAAATAAATAAGTTGCGGGTACGGCCCTTTAGTGGGCAGAACCCACAAGGGAAAAAATGCTTAACGCAGCATCAAAGCGCCCTTTCGGGAGATTGTGATGGTCAAACTAGATGCTCTAGTAG
The DNA here is from genome assembly GCF_020447145.1 of Shewanella sp. SR1. Classification (NCBI taxonomy): domain Bacteria; kingdom Pseudomonadati; phylum Pseudomonadota; class Gammaproteobacteria; order Alteromonadales; family Shewanellaceae; genus Shewanella; species Shewanella sp. SR1. Next base: position 18,036 of record NZ_JAJAEF010000026.1, read on the forward strand.
ACGCACCACAACCAAACAACAACTCGGCAATTAAATTCCAGTTTCGCGTAGGCGATTGGAATACTGATGTTCAGCGCTTAATTGGGAGTTGTTGTGAGGAAGCATGGAGTGGTACTAAGCAAAATAGGCTTGAAAAAACCCACTTTGGTTAGTTGTGCCAATCAGCACCGGCACTGATTGGCTGACACGTCCGTAAGACGGTCTTACTAGCCGGTTAGATAACACCTAGAGTTTCCTCTGGTGACAGAATGTTTTGAGATTTTGCCCAAACTGATAAACGCTCAGCCAGTTCGCCATGATCACTGCTGCTCACATCAAAACCAACCTTGCTTGATGTAATAGCAACACATTTTTCAGACGCGGTAACGAGCACATTCAGATCAGAGAAGAAAATCGCAGATAGTGTAGACATAAGTAAAATTCCTGTTTATAGAGTGTCGCTAGTGCTGTCTATTGCGAAAGAGCATTAGTGACACCCCATAAACAGTCCTAGAGGACGCTTAAGTGATGTCGATTTACAGTGGTTAATTTGGCATTACCAAACTAGGCCCAATCTCTCTAATACAGGTCTAACTAAAAACAGATAGATAGTCATAAAACCCATAAAGATTGCCGCAAATACGATAGCGTCCATAGTCTCACTCCAGTTTTAATAAAATAAAAAAGAAAAGGGGTGAGAACGCCTTTTAGGGCAATTCATCACCCCAAAAAGGTAGGTTTGTTAATCAATGTAACAAGTTGAATAGATTCCGTTTGGCCAAGCGTGTACGTGCGCCAGAGTCAAGCAAAGCATACGTAAAACTGTCTTGAAGCTCTAAAGGGAGTCGATTCATTAGTTCTTTAAATGTCGCAACCATCTCTGATTTCAAAGATTCAGCCGCAGATAAATAAAGGGTCCCACACAACTCACCAGCTAAATCAGCATGGAATTTGGCGTTTTTTTGAATTTTTGAATTGACATCACGAAACGGAGAATCGTTAAGCAAGGCAATCTGAGCTGAAGCAGTTTGAATCTCGCCTTCAGCGTCACAAAGTGTGATTTTTTGATTAAGGGTGATCTGATGCAGAACACTCTCGGCCGAAAAAATACTATTCATAGTTCACTCCAATAATTAAAAATTGGGTGAACAATCCCTGTGGGGGAATATTCACCCACAAGGGAAGATATTTAGAAAATCTAAACATCTGGTTTCAGGTCGCTAATCTGAATTGAGTCTGAGTCCGAGGCTAACGGAGACTTTTGGTTGCTGCGTAGCAACACCTTTTGAACTAAACGCCGAATCTATCTAACTGAATTTTTCAGTGATAGATTTTTCGTAAAGAAATGGAAAGCTGATATTCAGCGAGCCAGACGTTTAGGTGGGAGGTTCGGCTGCGCAATTGCACTAGGAAATCGTTATTTCCTAGTGAAACTGGAGGTAAATCAGAAATAGCTAAAGCCACCGATACGAAAGCCATGAACAGGTGTGTACATCATGGCCCTGAAAAGAATGCCTACTGAAAAGTAGAACACTTAGAAAGGCGAAGGGTATCCGCCTACATACACATTATTTTAATTTCACAGGTTTGTCAATCTGTCAGTTTAAGCGTAAAACCCCACACTTCTAGGGTGGGGATGTAAGCGCCCTTGCATTTAATTGATGTCTGTATAAATATACAGCCATGCACACAAAAACCCTAAAAGTCAGAGTAAAAGACAAACACCAAATCGTGCTCACTCAGCAAGCGAGGTCGGTCAACTTTGTCTGGAACTACATCAACGAATTAAGCTCACGCTCCATCAAAGAGCGGGGGCGGTTTTTGTCTGCATTTGATATTCATCCTTACACCAAAGGCGCGAACAAAGAGCTAGGACTTCACAGTCAGACGCTTCAATGTATCGCCAAAGAGTACGTTACTCGCAGAGTCCAATTCAAAAAGGTTCGCCTTAACTGGCGCAAGTCGGGTGGTGCGAAACGCTCCCTTGGCTGGATACCAATTAACACGGGCGCGGCCAAGTGGAAAAACGGTCAAGTGTTCTTCAATGGTCACTATTACAGCGTGTGGGATAGCTACGGCCTAAGCAAATATCAGTTCAAAACCGCTTCATTCAACGAAGATGCTCAAGGGCGTTGGTACTTCAATGTGGTGGTTGAAATCGAAACTCAAGCAAGCTCAGGGACAGCGAGTGTCGGTATCGACCTTGGTTGTAAAGAAGCGGCCACTGATAGCAACGGTCATAAAGTTGTTGGCCGCCAGTACCGCCAGCTCGAACAGCAATTAGGTATTGCGCAACGGGCTAACAAGAAACACCGAGTTAAGGCAATTCACGCCAAAATCAAGAATCGCCGCAAGGACGATTTGCACAAATACAGTCGCCAGCTAGTAGATGGTAATGCGGCGATTTTCGTTGGTAACGTCAATTCCCTTTCTTTAGCTAAAACCAAAATGGCTAAGTCCGTTTTGGATGCAGGATGGGGAATGCTCAAAACAATGCTGGAATATAAATGCGCTCACGCAGGCGTTGTTTTTGAAGAAATCAACGAGAGTTACACAACCCAAACGTGTTCGTGCTGCGGGGAAATCCCCGCAAGCAGTCCGAAAGGTAGAGCAGGCTTGAGAATAAGAGAATGGTCTTGTAGCAGTTGTGGCGCTACGCATGATAGAGATGTCAATGCAGCCAAGAACATTCTTGCGGTCGGGCATGACCGTCTAGCTGTAGGAATCCACCCCCTTTAGGGGGTGGAGGATGTCAAGCGGCGTCAAAATCGTCGGCATCGTCTTCATATCCAGACTCCAGCTCTACAACCCTTTCTTTGTTAACCTCGTACAGAAACTCACTGGGCTCACTGGTGTAACTCATAGTGAGCGACGAGATAGCGCGGGTCATGGCCACATACATTAATCGACGTTCTTCCGCTATCTTACCCTCTGCTAACGCCTCTTTGCTCGGGATGGTTCCTGTGTCGCTCCCCACAATCCACACGTTGTCGAACTGCAAACCTTTTGAAGAGTGCATAGTGATCAATGACAGCTTAGGTGCGGCCTCTTCTGATTGGTCTTTGCGCTTTTTGCTGTCTAACGATGACTTCAGTTGCGCAATACTTTCGCCCAGGCTCTCCCAGTGACGTCCAGCAATGACATCACCGACGACTTGAGCATGTTTTTGGTCCCGCTTATCGAGGTGTATGGCTAACAATTTAACGATAGATTGCATGTTGGTTCGCTTAGCATCCTCACGCCCTGCAGGTATGTCATGCCAGCCTTCAGCTAATGAGTGGAACTTTTGCAGGTCAGCATGATGACCAATCTCCGCATGTTTAAGGCCGCCAAAGGTCGTTTTCGCCGTCCGGCATAAACCAACAATTCTTGCCGTTTCCGCCTCTGGCACTGACAAAGCCGCCAAAGCCCGATGTAGGGTATGGTCATCATGTTTGCCTGAAATCACAGAGGCAATTTGAATCAAGCTGTAGGGTGCTACGCCATCAAAAAACGACTTACCGCCGCGTCGATTGTACTCAATGCCATGACCCTGAATAACCGTTTCAACGCGATCAAGGATGGCATTATTCCTCGCAATTACTGCCCACGTATGAGGCTCTTTGCTCACCGCATCTAAAATCTGGTTAAGCTGGTTATCCATCGTGCCAGACTTAATGATTTTGACAGTCCCTTGCTCTTCCCTAACCGCATTCATCGGCTTATCAATCCTATCGGGGTTATTGAACTTAATCAGCATCCCCGCTCGATTCAGGATTTCCTTTGAGCATCTAAAGCAGTCTCTTAGCACGTAAGCATCTGCGTTAAACTCTGACTGAAAGGCCACCATATTGTCGTATCCTTGGCCCCCCCTGAACGAGTAGATAGCTTGATCGTCATCACCAACGACCACCAGCTTTTTACCAAGCAGCGCGTGTTCACGTAGCCACATGTATTGCAGTGCATCGGTATCTTGAAATTCGTCTACCAGAATATGCGTAGCCGACACTGGAGGGATTTCCCTTTGCGCCAGCCAGCTCACGGACAATTGGCATACGACGTTAAAATCCGTCTTGCCCTGCTTAATCAGCATATCTTTGTAAAGCTCGTACAAGGCAACTTCTGTGTCACTATACTCTTTTGACAGGTCTTGGCTTCGGCCCATTTCATCAAACAGCCTAACAACGTCCGGCACCTTAAATCTGAACTTATCAATGAGGTCTAAATGGTCAGCTTCATTGAGCACCGACTTAACGAACAGCATTAACTCATTGGCCATTAATAACCGGCGATTAAGTTTGCCGCGAGTCATCGCTAACGCAGTTGAATGAAAGGTACTGATAGTTACACGTTCCATAGCTCGTGGGGTAAGGGCGTGAAGCATTCGCTCAGTGAGCTCAACACGAGCCGCATCCGTGAACGTAAGTAAATGGACAGAATAGGCGCCATCTCTGGACAGTAAACGCTTAGTCAGCTCTACCAAAACATAAGTTTTACCACTTCCAGGTAATGCACAAACAAGGGTATTGTCGTCACGTTCGATGACTAACCCCTGATCTTTTGTTGAGCCCATTTAAACTTCACCATTGAATTTGTGTGTTGCGCGAATGATAAGTTTCGTAAGCTAAACAATCAACCTTTTAACCACTCTTCTTATATTTCAAGAAATTTGCCAAGTATTAGGCCTGTGTTAACATTGTTGGTAATTCAGGTAGGAGTTCGACATGAAAAAATCAATCATCGCATTATCAGCATTAGTCGCTAGTTCAGTATTTGTATCAGCGACAGCAAGTGCTGCTGAAACAAAGTCATTCGATCAATTAGCTATTCAATCAGACGATTCGTTTGCTCTAAAAGTGCTAAAAGCAGCTGGAGGCGATAAAAACACTCAAGACATTGAACTATCTGCGGAAGATTGGCAAAAGGTTAATGGTGCTTCAGGCTCTGTCATGGCGATGAATATGGCTGCAGGCACTGCTGGTATTGGCGCATTCGGTGGCAGTGGATTAAGTGGCGGTTTAATGAATGCAGGCTTGTTCTTTCTCGGAACCACGAACAAAAAGCCTTTAGCAAAGTTTAATCTTATTCAAGTGATTCCTGCCGCAGATTTGGTAGGACATTCTCAGCAATTAGCCGATTATTTAGGCAAAGATGTTGGAACTGAATATAAGATAGGAAGTGTAAAAATTGGGAGCAAAATGACTCACCCAATGTTTGTTAAGGATTCTAAAGCCCAGTTAGCGCCAAACAAGAAAGAGGCAGGTTGGGCATGGTTAACTTATGGCGTCGCCACCCCAGCGACATCATTAAATGCTGAACAGGCATCTTCCTTATTTGATCAATCATTTGAGGTTGGAGACTATTTAGTAGTTACAACGTCAGTGAGCACTTGCGGAGAGCTAGTGCTGCTAGATAAGTTAAATGCTATCTCGACCACTTATCCAACTTACCTATATGTGCCTCCGGTGGATGCTGTTGCGAATAGAGACTGCCCCGATGCTGATAATTTGAGAGCAAAATATCAGCAGGTAATCGACCTGAATAAAAAACAGACCCATTTATTCATCAAACCTAAAGCCTAACAAAAAGGCCGTTACAATAAACGCTGTAACGGCCTTTGTTTTTATACAGGACAGCTTGGCGGTCTTGGGAAACCTGAACAATCTAAGTTAGTTGCAGGAGATGCGTTCTGGAACGCTTCTCGAACTTTAACACCAGTGTCAACCCCTAACTGATTTTTAATCCTGTCATCGGCACTATCTCGAGCTTCTCGGTTAACCACAGCGTCTTCACCCGTCTTTTCCATGTCTGGTTCAGGGAACATACCTGATTCAGTCATCAACCCTACCCATTCGCTGAAATCCACTTTACCCAAGTCGATATTTGCTAGCTCGTCTAGAGTCAATCCGCGACACGTTTCGTTGTCATGCCATGACACCGGATTTTGACCTAACTGAATAATTACTTGCTCCATAATTATTCTGGCCAAGGTACTCTTGAAACAACAATACTCGTTATGGGCCTTGTCGGTACATATCCCTAATGTCTTTTTACAAGGAACCTTACGGACAAAGAAACACTTTCGTTCTTTCAGCTCTGTACCCATTTTCAGCTCTTCGTCATCACAGGCCGTCAATATCGTATAAAGCAATTTCAGCATGTTATAGATGGTGTAAAGCATCATAACGAAAGAAAGTGCTGCGATGAGGTTGCCGACAATCCCTTCCATCGCTTGAGCACCTGCTTCCTCCCCAGCCATCTCAACCCCAAGCGCTTCGGCTCCTGAGAGAATCGCTTCCTGCATCGCCTCAGGCATGACATCATATACCCACTGGTAGATTTCAGTTTTTACCGTATCGATTGAGGTAGCCAAATCAGTGAAAAAGTCAGTAACAACGGATCCGGCTTCTCCAGAAACTGTGGTTGCTGCGTTGCCAGCTGTAGCCGTAGCTTCGGAAGAAAAGGATTTACCAAGATAATCCCATGCACCTTTTGCGGCCTCCGTCGCTGGTTTAGTTGTGTCAGATACCCAATCAACAGCATCATTCCAACCACTTTTTACCATGCTCCAGCCTTTTTTGGCATATTCCCCGCCTAAATACTCATTCACCCACGCGTTCTCACTGGACACTGCGTTTTGCCCAGCTTTGAAGGTCATTAATGACAGTTTAAATAGGTTGGATGTGGTATCGGTGCCTTTGGTGGAGCAGCAATCATTTACCTTGAGTTGATCCCAGCTACATTGCTCAACACTGCCAACGAACACTTGGCAGGTATCAGGATTAGTAGGGTCCGTACATGATGACCCATTGTCTAATTCGTTTATAGCCGCGTACATCGCAGCAGTTTGAACAAAGTCTGTATTGGTCTCTTTTGCTTTTGTTTCGCAATTGCCATTCACACATGAAATATCGGTAAAACAGGTATTATTCTCTACTATTTCAGTTTTAGTTATGACCGAACCGCTCTCGCAGCGATAAGTCACATCCCACCCAAAACATGTATTAGTTGCCGAATCAAGCCACCCCTCCGCGCACGTAGATGACTCAATACTGCATTTTTCATCTGACGTATACTGACTGCACTGATCACCCATTGTCCGAATGTCAGAATACCCAACTGTTCCACCATTAAAGGGTAGTCGATTACCCTTAAGAGGATCACACACATAATCTTCCATGTGCGCATACATGCAAGGAGTAAGGCCATCGTCCCCCTCGTATAAAGGATCTAGATTGACAAGTGCAAACATATCCTTGGTTTTTTCTAACGCATCGATAACTTGTTGGTCTGAGGATATATCACGCAGTACTTCCCAATGAGCGAGATAAAGTGGTGCGTTAGCACGTTTGGTCCAATCTTCTGAGGTATTCCCTCGCCCAATGATAATTCGACGTTGCTTTAAAGAGTCAAAACTTCCACCGTACATCTGCTTAGCATCAAAAATCTGGCCATTCTCATTGTAAAACCGAGATGTAACACCGTTGTTTATTTTGACAGCAAATACAGACCATTTATTCCGCTTGGGTAGGACGTTTACAAACTCTGTACCATACATACCTGGGCCACTGTAGATACTATGAGTTTGAAACCCAATTCCCTCTTTGCATACCCATAGACCGTCGTCGTTCTTATTGTCACCTTCATCATCAGTGGTACCAACTATGTTACCGCAGTTTGATTTAGTCCCATTTGCCAAACTTGGGTCAAAATCCCTACGCATAACCATTAATATTACGTCATTTGCCCCAGACACCGCCTGAACCCCCGGAGCACCATCTATATCCGAAAGGTTTAGCACACCACCGTTATTGATTAACTCAGAATCTAATCTAGCATCGCATTTCCAATCAGATGCCGTACAAAAACTGTCTGGCGTTGACAACGATGCCTCACATCCTTCTGGTGACTCAACAATTTCCTCAACCCAGTTTGCAAGCAAGTCTTGATCGAAATTGATAGTGATACTGGTATACCCTTCCCCCAAATTTTTTACGGATAGCAACTGTTCGACGGTCAGAGTGCGATTCTTTGCTAATGCAGTCTGGAATGGCACAGTCACATCAATGGGGGACGCAGTTATGGTGTTACCAATATCGGAGCAAGACTGTCCATCTAGTGGGAAAGTCGAAGACTGGTTAAGAATTGTGTCATTAACTGATAATTTAAAATAATCGTCATATCTCGATTTCCCTATAGTAGCGGAAACAATGTTTATTCCGTCAAGCAATCTGAACGATGAAGCATTGCGATAGACTTTACACGTACCATCATCATTGTCTGGCAGAGCGTTATCCGTTTCATCTCCCAAAATGATTGAAATACAGCGTTTACCGCAATACCCAAACCCACTGCCAAAGATTTTATTCTCGTTTGGTGGCGTTAAAATTCTTTCTCTATTACAGCTTGAAAGATTGTTTCTGTTTGGCTTAAAGCACTCTTCGATAGTATTTTTAATCAGTGAGTCATCGATAGTAGTTTTAGTGACAGTGTCCGTCGAACAATCCCCGAAAAATTGTCCGCCACTACCATTAAGAATGTTTTGCTGTTCCTGTGATCCAGATTTAAGGAATGAAGCATCCTTTCCAATAGTGTGTGGCGGGTTCTTGTTTTGAGCATCAAGCAAGGTTAGATAAGCATTGGCACTATGATCTTGTGCATCATTCGTTTCATCTTGATTTGCCCCTACAACGGGCTCTGACTTTCCATAAGCCGTGTTTCGCTCAACGGCCTCTTTAATCGATTTTTGTTGCGCCTTTTCGTCCTGATAAGTACCTGTTGCAGATACGTTGTAACCGTTATTGGAGTCAAGCCCGAGCATATCAGCATTGGTCATATTAGATGTGGTCATATCTGTTTGACCAACATTCCGGTAATTAAGCTTAATATTGTTAGTTGTGCCTCCTGGCAGCTCAATGGCGCCTACCGCGGATTTGCCAAAATCGCGGCCCATCTGCATAAAGTAATCAGGATCTGATAAGTTTCCCTTCGCCGTAATACAGGTATTGCTGTAGGGATCTAACTCTTTTCCAGTTGGACAACTGGCGACAGAACCCGAGGAATTAACACATGAACCGTTCATTAACGTCGTACCTGCCGGGCAGCTCGGGGCAGCCCCAGGCATACACTGACTACCATCTTGATAGTAGCCTGCCGGACAGCTTACAGTTGATACAGTGGTTTCGACTTTCTGGCAGTTGTCATCACCGGCAGGCGTGTAGCCAGTTGGACAAGTGGAAATGGTTCCCTCATACAAGGTTCGCTTACAGGTTGATTCGTTTTGCTTTTGCCAGCTTTGATCAGGCAGTGAAACTGAGACCGTCTCGTCCTTTTTACAGAGTCCGAGGTCTACATAGGTTTGTGGGCAAATTTGCTCTACTGTTTCTGCGGCCCCACCTTCATCCGGGCAAGTTTTACCCAATGGGATCTGCAGTTTAAAACAAATTCCATTGCTGAATGTTGTGTACCCTGTGGGGCAACTGGCCTGAGATGAAGCGCTTTGCCTTGCTGAACAAAGGTTAGGATACAGAGGGTCATGATAGTTCCACGATTGTTGAGAGTCCAACCAGTTTGTCCCAGTGGGGCAACTGTTTATCGTTGTCCGGGACTCGTTTTTGGCACATGTTTGTAAGCCATTTACCGTGGTGACTGAATAGCCCGGTGTCGAGCATGACACTATCGGAGCAGCATAAGTGTACTTAATACAGGTGCCATTGGAATAGCTCCACCCTGTTGGGCAGGAATACTGAAGAGAAACTGGCAATGGGAGATCTGCAAATGCAGGGCTACTTGTGAGAAATAGCGCCAGAAAACTCATAGTTAAAATATTGAATAAGTAAATGCTTCCTATTCCGTAAGAGATTGCCTTTTCCCACCACGTAACCAGTTTATCTTCCATTGTTATTGAACCCTCACACAGCAATCGGTGTATCTGAAAATTGAATAAACCGCGTGTTGGTCTTTTCCATTACCAGGAGACTTTCTACCTGAACCCCACCAAATCGTAGGCCAACCGAGAGGGTGACAACATTCATCCCATGAACCATCTAGGGTTGATTTATTTTTATCTTCGCTGTTGTCGTAATCGCCAGTTTCAGGATTTTGTAGATCCTCAATATTAAAAGCCTTCGTGGGTTTCACGGCTGATGCTGCTGCAGGATTCGCTTCAGGAGACGGATACATCATAGAAATTTTGTACTGCGCCTTAGGGATCATTGGACTGTACTCGGCGTTACACATCGCCTCTTTACCGTAAGTTTTTCGTGCTAACCCCCTGCGATGTAGCGCAGCAAGTGAACGAGTCGTGATTAACTGGGTATTGCGGATAAAATCATTGTCGGCCCCAATAAAGCCGGTTAATGGATACAAGGGACCATCTAAGCCAGCGCAGAACCACAGTGCCTCGTTAGCACTGCCGCTACTAGCAGTGATCATCCCATCGGCAACACAAATGGCGCGGCCAACAGGATTCGCAATCGGAATTGCGTCAGGAGTGAACAGAAATGATAGCGCCGAGTTTTCGTAGGTGACATCGAGAATTGACATGTACGCAATATCGAGGTCAAAGTAACCAGGGGATGTGTCGCACTCAGGCAACAAGAAAAGACCTAACATCTTGAAAACCGGATTGATGATGTAGTTGTAATGTAAGAACGATACCGTTTCGGCAGATTGAGTATCTGGGTTGGATGCCCTCCCCCGCATCGTCATGTCATTTTGTAGCAAGGTTCCACCCAGCGTTGGACTGCACCATGGCGTTGCAGAGACTTCTACTAAATGATCAGGTGACCAGTAACCCAGAGATACCCCAAGCTCCGGCACACCCAGAGCATCCGAGCATGAGCATAAACGACTCGAATTAGCCCCTTTAGGCACATTGTCCGAGAATCCGGCGAGGTTAAAAGGTAGCGTACATGACCAGCAAAAAGAGTTAATCAGGTTTGAGAAATAGCCAGCATCGGGGCAAACCGAGTCCGGCATACTGTTCGCACTCACATTTACGGACATCATGGAAGCCAGAAAAACAGCTACTTTTGCGAACTTCTTCATCATTTGGCACCGCCATTTGGAGCTACTAATAGTGTCGGTAATCCCGCATTACTCAGAGTTCGTTGACCAATCTCAGTGACGCGGATTTCTCCCTTAAACAAATCAACTAATGCGGGTAAATGCTCAAGCTGAAAACGAGACACCATCGTCGGTTGCATCAAGTACAAGCGACGGCCTAGTTTTGTCTGCAACCGGTTAAATTCGGTTAAATCGCTACCCGCTGGCAGAGCTGATAGCAGCACGTAAACTTGCTTGTGATCTGTCACGGAAAGTACATCATTCATCCACGCCAGCTGACGCTCACTGGTTGGGTCAATCATGAATAAGCGGGTTTCCATTTGGAGTAATGCTGTAGGATCTACAACATCACCGGCCTTGGCAAAATACTGGCCATCCGGCGTTGTTTGGTCTTGGGTAAAGCGAACACGCGGGTCAATTTTGTAACGCACATCCTCGTCTTTAAGGCTCTCTGTCAACTGAACCTCTTTACGGTTAACGAATCGGCTAACGGCCTCGTGCTTTTTCTCTTCCCAATCTACTTTTTTGAGCTTCTGTTGGATAAGTTCGAGCATGTCCATCTCAGTAATGTCGTAAGTGTCTGACAACTTCCCGAGCGAGCCGCTTTGCAACAAGCCTTCGGACTGCTTAACGAAATCTTCTAATGACTGTAGCCCTGTCGCGGTAACCACTTTGCCACCGTTGCGATACACCATTGTTGGCGCTACTTCGACTGCATAGGTATTAAACAAACGAGGGTCGATGATAACTCTTGGAGTCACATCTAAATCTGCTTCATCTATCGCTCTATGAATGGCGTTGGAGGCATCACGCAGGCTTTCAGATTCATCTTTCAGGCCTCTAAATACGACTGTTGTTTTAACTTGGCTTTGAGATGCTGCTCTCAGCGCTGATTTCAGCGTGTATGCTGGCATACCGAATGAAGCGAAAATGAATACCTCTCCGTTTGCGGCTATCTCTTGCTGCACAACAGGCGTGACAGGTTCTGGCTTTGGCAGCACTTGATACCTGATCGCATCGGCCTGCTGGGTGAGCATTTGTGCTTGTGAAATGTAAGATTGCTGCCCCCAAGCAGCGGGGAGGCCACCTTGGGGCTGCTGGGTATTGTTCTGCCTCATAGCCTCGATTTGGCTACGGACGTCATCCATCTGTCGTTTTGCATCCAGAATAAACTGCTGATTATCGTCTGTAGCCATTGCATCGAAATAAATGGCAGACATCGATACCGCCACAAACAAGCTAACAAGAAACTGTCTATTAGATAATGAGGTAAGCACGACCAATCACCTGCTGAGTTTTGATTGAACCAAAGAAACGACTGTCATAACTGCCAGGTTCTGTGCCTAACACAAAGATCCCGCCATTCTCTACAGTCCTAGTACCAATGAGCTTTTGCACATCGATATTCAGCGCATTCGCAGCATTGTCGATAGGTGCTGAGAACCTGTGTTTTTTGTTGGTCACACTAAACCTCCCTATTTCTACGAGGTCTCCTTCGACACCTGCCACTAACTTTATGATGTTGATCCCTGACGGAAGAATGTCGGTTTGAGGAGACATGAACATCACCAGCTCGCCGCTATTAACGGTTTTTTGTCGTGTGTCTACCACGAATACAGAACCAGGAATGCATTTATCGCTGTTGAGTACCAATATCAGTTTATAGCTATGACTAAACCACGTAGTAGCAGCTGTAATGACGGCAGCAATGCAAAATGGAAGTAAATACGTGTGACGCCAGTGAGCCTTGTCGAATTTGATCATCTACACATTTCTATTAACACACAGTTCATGTATATTACTAGACGGAATGCAGTTCAGCAACAACGAGATCGGCGATGAAATCTACTGTGAATGACTTAGAGCTAATTTTGAATCAACTAGGAATTGACCCGACAACACTGATCCCAGTGAATATTACAGGTCTTACAATTGAAGAGTTGGACCGCATTTCCGCACACGTAGAATGTGGTAAGAGTTTTGTGAATTGCTGTAGGACTCAGAGCATATTGAATGCTGACGTTATAGTGCAAGGGATCGTGATTGTCGCAATAGGTGATAATTTAATCGCGCTAGATCATCGATGGTTAAAGCGTGGCGACTACTATTTAGACCCCACATTTAGTTTATTCAACAGCACCAGCAGCCCTAATGATACCTATGTTCTTAGCTACTTTATGCAAATTGAAGTTGCAACCGCAAATGCTGCTAATGATTCAATATCCGATATTTCGATCGATTCATTAAGCAAACTAGCTCGATAATGTACAACCATCTTCCGTTTAGACCCGTTTAACCGAGGCTTCAACCACCTCGGTTTTTTTTGGGTTGGGTTAGATTTTACTTGTCATAAATAAAATGAGAACCCGCTTAATTCGAGTTGTCTATGCTAGCTAATCAACAACTTAAATTAGTCTTGGATCGATTTGATATTTTAAATCAACGGCATTCTTAACCGACTCAATTACAACTGGATTGGAAGGGTTGACCAACACATTGTGCTCCAAGGGCACAATAAACGAGGGCACCATCAGTCCAGCCGCCGATTCAGACTCTATAAACGAATCTCCAAGCCCTCTGGACATGATTTCGTTATATCGCCACCCCTCGGCCAATTCGCTTTGTGGCAACATCATCAATTCACTTTCGGGCAATTCCAGTTCAAGCGTGACGAAGTTATCGAATCTTCGGGGTGAATTGAGATGCACTAAGACTTCTAGGATTGCTAGAGATAGTGTAGGAGAGGTATACACCATCGGTACTCCCAATGAGTTCCAGCGCCCCCCATACATTGCAGCCCCTTGTCCATTCCATGCTGAATCCACGTACTGCTTTGATACAATGCGATAGAGCTTCACATGTAAACTCCGTGCATTAATCTATTAATTAGACGAATGACATCTACTGTGCCCGACTCAGAGCCCATTAACTCAATTGGTCTTTTACCGTTCAATCCAATTGCGGGTTCATTGAGCCATTGAATAGCATCTGCCTTGTTTCCACCAAGCATCAAAGTTGCTGCTTCATACATTCGTATCATCCGTGCAAACGCTTCGCTTTCACTAGGCTTCAGTCGATGTTCTTTATCCTTTACCCGACGGGCGAAGGTTGCCCGGCTTAAACCGGCATACTGGACAAGGTTCGTAACGGGCATGGAAACGGCTTCGGCAAAGCGATTCACAACATCAATACTAAACCCATGATTAATTGCGTCACTTAGCACAGGGCCTTCGCCAGCAGGCAACCCCACTTTAGCCCAGATAGATTGATGTACTTTAGGTTTTAATCTGAACTCACGTAATTGTTGAACTGCCATATCAATGACTCCTGCATTCCAAATTTATGAATAATTATCGCACTACAAGTCTCATTTGACAAATTTTAATGTCTCACATGATAATCTAGTTATAAAAAATCCCGCAACAATAGCGGGATTCTTTATTTGAACGGTTTAATTTGTGTAATGTTTCTCAATAGAATTTGAGTAAGCGCCAGAGTCATCCACGCCTCTAGCGATAATCACAGCGCTATAACCAGTCGACTTACTTACGTAAATATAAGAGCCAATGTAGGGTGATATTTCACCGTTTATGCTCCACTCGTATTTCGCCATCTTACCATCTTCGTCAGTACACATCAGATCTAGTCGGCGAATGTTGGAATAATTGCTTTCCTTCACGTTACATTTGGGTTCTACGTTTTTGGCCACGGGGATTTCCATTTCGTACTCCCGTTGGATGTTGAATACAGATGTCATAACCGCTTTTAGTCTATGTACACCCGCTTCAACGCCACTTACCACCACCCTCAGATTGGTAGGCTCCACCAGCTTGCCATCGAGATACCAACTGACCGTATTAATGCGGTCTAATGGGTGGCCCATTTTACCCGACAAGTTTGCAATCACGGTTAGTGGCTCACGCATCATAGTGTTGCTATAACGTGGCTCAATGTTCAACTGCGGCTCCGGCGCTTGGTTGGTGCCGATGTAGCTAGAAACGACCTTAGCGTTACCACGGTTGTCAGTAATAGTCGCCTGCACATTCTCTGTACCCGCTTCTTTTACGTTGAACACTACTTGTTTGTCGGTCTTGCGCACCACCTCAAATGTCTCGGGAATTGTCCACTCAACCGAGAACGTCACTCCCGAGTAGTACGGAGGAAGGTCAGTCGGAGTGTTAATCAACATAGAGCCTGACGTCGGCGCATAGCTGCTGCTCGTCTTACTTATAATCTCAAACGATGGGAAACTATAACGCCATGCTGCTGGAGTTAAGCGCTTCAGGTTTTCTGTCTCAGTCTGATAGCCTTCGGCCCATGATCGCACTTGGATATTCACCAGTTTATTAGTGACATCTTCAGCCGTTGGCGTGTAACTGATGGACGGCGCTAACGTCTTGGTGCCGTCTGGTAATGTCCACTCAGTGATGATTGGCGTACCCGCAGCGGTATCCGCTAGCTTCGTAGTCGCTTCCAGTGTGTACGGAACGCCTTCTTCCATCGCCTTGATCACCGGCAATGCCATTCGCACAGGTTGTAAACGTGCGGCACGTACAATCTTAGTAGCCTTCGCATACCTGGCGTCGCCAGCCAAATCAGTATTCACATAAGCTGCGCGAGCATAGATGTTATAGCGAGTTTCACTGTCCATCGTTAACGTGAAACTATCATCACCTTTCACCCAGTTCACGCCATCTAACGACCATTCTACTTCGGTTGATGTCAAATCGACTGATTCATCATTATCAAGCAGCTTATATTGGCCAATCTCGCCAGCATGTAATGCACTAACACCCTCAATCTTCAGTTCTGGTTGGTCGTACACCAACACCTCTTGGAAATCGGTGGTCTGTTTAATACCGCTGTACTTGTTAGCAATCTGGGCTCTAAATTGATAGATACCTTTGTTAGATAACAGGATTTGCACAAAGTCTTTGTTAGTGGCAATTTCTTCCCATGTACCGCCACTATCTTTCGACATTTCCCAAGTCACGTCGCCTTTAGCACGACGGTCATTTAGTGTATTAGGTACGTATAGCAATTGAGCCGCGAATGGCGCTTTACCCGCCATGCGCTTTATCAGGATATCTCCGTCAATAGCCTCACCTTTATAAATCTGGAAAAATGCAGAATTACTCTTAATCGTTTTTTGGTAATCAGCCAGTTTACTGTCCACAGTCACCAGAGCCACTAAGCGAGAACTGCCGATAGAAAAGTCCTTGAATGGGATTTCCGCAGATGCCACACCTTCACTGTTAAGCTTTAATGGCTCTGTTAGGTTTTGATAGCTAGTACCTTCTTTGTTTCGCGACTCCAATGCAATGACCGCAGACCAATCACCCATAGTCTCTTTATCGTAAGTCATTTTTCGAGTTAAGAAGTCCAGAGAGCCAATACTCACTTTAGCAGTGATCGTAGACTGAGTGTTTTGAAGTACCTCGGGGGTTTCTAGCTTCGCTACAATAGTATTAGCTGGCACAGTCAGAACTTTAACCTTCTTAGTGCCTAACGCGGTTTTGTCCCCAGTGTACTGAGCTTTTAGCTCAATATCTCTTGTGGTCCACAAGGCAGATGCCCCCACACTTAAAACTTTACCAATCCGCTTTTTAGACTGAGCTAAGCCTGATTGTGTGTAAGGGTATGACACCTGAGTGCCATCACTGCTAGTGATTGAAAAAGTTAAATCACCGTTAATAAACTCAGCTGACGTGGTGGTAATCACCCCACCATCAACTGTCGTCGTAAAAATGTCAGGTTTAAATTCACGGTATTTAGCAACAGTTACTACTGGCGGCTCCGGCTCAGTCACTTTAAATGCTTGCGAACCCACAAAGCTGAGCGCTTCTGAGTTTTTTCGGTTGATCATCCAAACCTTGTACTTAGCCTCGTTAAGTGAGGATGTACTGGTCGCTTTTTGGAACGTACCCGCGAGGACTTGCTGAGAGTTAGACCATTCAGAGCCTGTGCCATCAGGGAATTGTAGCCATTCAATAAAACAGCGATAATTTAACTGACCACCAGCTTTACGTGCCTGCTCAGCTGACGCATACATGCGACAACCAACCCCCTCGGTGTTTTTGAGTGGCATAGAGACCGCTTGAACACCTCTTCGATAGGTCTGGCTTCTGTCATCTATCTGCCATTTTACTGGCATATATCGAATTGAGACTTCCTGTACTGATGTGTTACCAGCATTATCCTGGACTACCACAGATAGTAATTTATCAGTATTGGGCTCTAATGGAGTATCTGGAGTTTTGAGCATTTTTAAATACTCAATCCCTTCATCAATACCATCTCCAAGAACTGATTGGCCATCCACTGACGCAGCAATCACCTTCCCCCCACCAGACATGGAATCAACAGCCGCAACGAGAATATCATCAAAGAAATAAATAGGGTCGGCAGCGTTAACAATGCCGCCGTTAGTGTTGTAAATCCTGATAGTTGGAGGATTTCTATCGATGTTACTGGACTCACCTACGACACCTTCCCAGGTGTTGCTGTAAGTGTCCGTCAACGTCGCGTATGGGATGTAAACGCCATCTGGAAGCGAAGACAGGTCAAACTCGAATGCCCATACATCGGAATGCTGCTCAACGAGCTTAGGGCTCAGCTTAAGTTCTCCCGTAGGTAAGGTAATAACATCGGTAGAGAGAATGTCATTTCCTGCCAGGTTATAGCTTGGTTGTTTGATTGAATACTGTGGATCTGGTTTTAGCGTAATAGTCGCCTGTGGATGCCACCACGTACCTGATTTACCCGCGTGAGGGGTAGCTACTGTTAATAGCGCTTTTTCGTTATCGATAGTTAGTGTCGTGCCGTCAGCAAATGTTTTAGTGATTGGCACCTCGTTACCCGAGGCCACCGCTTGCATCATATAATCGTCGAGTGTCGCGGTCCTGAAGTCCCATGCGAGATTGTATTGCGACTGATATTGGCCATTGATGGTTTTGAAATAGCCATTATCCGAATCTACGCTCATGCTGTAGTTGGTTGAGCCCGTCGAACTGCTTGTGTCGGTAACAATAGTCGTGCCAGCTGTGGACATGGTACATGATGTGCTGCCAATCGGGATGGTACACGCCCCGAGACTCGGCGCATTAACTACTTGGGTATATGGCCTTGAATCGGTCTTAACTTGGACGGTTTTGAGGATGTTTCCCTTGCTGTTGCTGGTTACGTCCGAACCTAACTGGATACCAGTGGTTAAGTCACTTACGATTTCAACGATGTTTGGGGAAATAGCTTGCGCCGCTTCCACAGTCATCGAACCTGTTTCAACCAGCACTTTTTCACTGCCACTGCCAGAATAAATACTTACGGTATACCCGATGATGTTATTGCCAGAGTTATTCAAGTAACCCTGAATACCATCGCTGTAAGTGCTTAACCCTGATGGCAAGCTCCACTCCAGTAAACAGAGCATGTTACCTTGGGATTGCGTAAAGGCTTTTGCCGCCGCTACATCCGTCGTTAAGCTACAACCCGCACCGGATCCTTGAGTTGGTTTGATTTGCACCTGCTGGACGTTTGCCACCACTCCTGAAGGTGGGGTCAAGACGATTTCGGGCATTTTTGCAGACAGTTCACCAGTGATGGTTACACCGGATACAGCTAAAGCGTTAAATGACCACGCCGATTGCGCTAGTATAAGTAGCGCTATAGCGGATTTACTGAAAGTTAAGTCGCGCATTCTGAACCCAACATTTTTTTATGATTACATAGGTTATCAGAATTATATAAATGGATAAATTTATTTACCCATTTTTTGAGCAATTAATGGGAATTTTGCGATGAATTAATACACATTAAATTAATCAAATGTGCTTATAATACCAATGAGATCCCAATATGGGATCTCCTTATGGAGTTGGGAAATTAATTGACTGATGCGGTGAGTTGTAGCGAGTTTATGGCTTGGGAGATTGCGGCAAAGTTATTCACCACTTTGACCATTTCACCACCATTGCGATAAAACAGCGTCGGCGTACCTTGGATGCCCAGTGTACCCATGAGCTCAGAGTTTTGGATGATGGCCATCTTAGTTTCTGGGGTTGGGGTTGCAGTGGCATAAGCAGCTTTAGTTTGCTTCGCCTCTTCGTGCTTCCACACCGCGTCCTTACCGCCATCAATCATGGCTTGGATTGCTGGGACAGAGTTGGCGCTGATCCACGCTAACGGCACCAAGCGCACATCCAACTGTTTGCTTTCAATCTCGGGTTTCAAACGTGCGAGTAAGCTACTGCAAGCACTACAGAAGGGTTCAAAGAATACATAAATCGCTTTCTCAGCTGACGCTTGTTCATAGCCCAGTTGAATGTATTTCGCCGCAGTGAGACTTTGCCAATCCTGCTCAGTGTAAGTTTGCTGAGCAACAGGTGCGCGTTGTGCTCGACCTGCTTGTTGTGGCTGATTCCTATCGGCTTCGGAGATGCCCAGCGTCGTCGCCCACTGCTCCGTTAAGTTGACGCCATTCGCATCCACCAGACCACCAGCAATAACAAAGTCGCCCGTGCTCCAATAAATTTGTTTTTGGCCACTCAGATCCACCAGCCAACCCGTGATATTTTGCGAACCGTCGGTGACACTCCATTTCTGGATCACTTTGTTATTGGCGTTACTGCTTAACAAAGTTGCTAGGGCCGGAGGGCCATCTTTGGCGACACCCGTTGGTAGTGATGTTTTATAGCTGTTGAACTGGCTCACTACCCAAACGAGAAGGGCAAGAGCCAAGATAACAATAAATGCGATGAACGATTTTTTACTTAACGATTGTTGTTTCATACCTTACCCATAAACCATAAAGCTCTTGAGTTAATAAAATTGTGTTGATTCTGACCTAACTTGAGGTATCAATCAACTCAATTGCATCGTTTAAATCATCAAGATTGATTTTGTAACCGAACAAATATCGCTGATTAACTCCCGTTTGCGAGCGACCTGATTTGGTTAAATCGCCAAATCCTCTCAGTTTCATGTCCTCAATCGCTAGCGTCACGCCATGTGAAATTTGAGAAATTAATTCAAGCCTATCCTTTGATTTTGGGCTTATTTCAGGGGGTAACAGTAAATCAAAGTACCCTACCCCTCCGTGCCTTGCTAAGCGCCCTCTAAGCTGATGGAGTTGGACAAGACCTAGCCTGTCTGGATTCATCACAATGCAGTGGGTTAACCCTTTAATAGTCAGCCCAGTTTCAACTAATGTCGTCGCGACCAGCACGTTTGCATCACCCGTATTGAGCGCATCGATTGCAGCTGCATTTTCTTCGTTTGTTAGCCCTCCATGCGCCAGAACAACCCCGCTACCATCCGGTAGGACGTGGCGATTACTATGGATGAATCGGCACCATTTCTCGTATGTCTCTGTCGCATTCTGAATATCCGCAAATGCCTCACACTTGCTTTCATCTTTTAGGGCGCAAACGATCAATAACTTTTGGCCGCTTTGAAGCGTCGCTAACGCTCTTATTGCCAGGTCTCGACCTGCGTAATGCTCTAACAAACGACTCTCAATACGCTTATCTACGAAGCAATGCTTTAGCTCGTACACCTTCAGCACTCCATGTTTTAGCAAAGCCGCTGTTCGCGGTACTGGGGTTGCTGTCGATTCCAGTAAATGCGCCCCGTCAGCGCAAAACAGCTCGCGCTGTTCAACTGAAAACTTGTGCTGTTCATCCACGACGGTCAGATCAAATGTGAATGGCCACTGTTTGTGTAAAATCGCCGTGGTACCAATCAACATTCGACATTGGGAAATCTCTTCAATGATCTCCCCTTCAATGACTAACGTTGGGCTGATGTCAGGGTAATACTCAGAGAACTCTCTATGTAACTGACGCGCTAAATTCGAAGTAGGCAGCATAATGGCCACTCGCCCACCGGCATCCACAACTGAGGCGGCACAGGTGCCAATCACACAGCTTTTTCCGGTGCCAACGTCACCAATTAACATCATGTGTTGAGATACTGCCGAAGTCATTTGCGTGACCATACTAAATGCCGCGGATTTTTGTTCCTCGGTCATTTGGAATGGTAACGATTTAATGCGGTTATCTATCGCCTCTGACTCAAACTGCAACGGGACACGCTTTACTCCCCACTGTGACGCCAATTTCTTTGCCTCTGCACCAATGAGGACTGCTGCTAACTTACTAACTTGCCGAATCCGTGCGTAACCTCGTTGAACACAATCGGGGAAATGGATCTCCTGTAACATCTGCTCGATGTTGTCACTCGGGGCTGCACCCAGAAATTGCTTTAGTCGTTTGTTACTTACAGCGGTAGCTGAAAGCAGCTCTCTAATCTTGTCAGCACACTCCTTGATAACATCACGTTCTGACAGTAAGCGGCTGAGGAAATCGATTACCTTGGGTTCCGCTTTGCTCATTCCCTTGGCCAGTTCATAGCACACATGCAACCGCCCTAAATCATCGGGGGCAACAAACTCCTGATTTTTTAAAATCAGTTGTTGGTTTTGATATTCCGGTAAGCCATAGACATAGATAGGGTGATGCTGATTAGCCATCGCGAGCCCGTTGCTCAACGATTTTAGGTTTTCAGCTGTGTCGTAAACGAAGGTTTTCAGTCGGAACCCCTGTTGGTCTGTCAGCTCAACAATGATGAAGGGACTGCGTTTTTTAGTGCGTCCTAACTTGATGTCAGATACGGAGTGAATATGACCGCCGAAAAGCGTCATCCCAGAGAAGCCTTGATAGGGATTCAAGTCATATTGAACAAGGCGTAAATCTTTGTATTGCAGAGGCATTACAAGTCCAACTTGCCATAACTCAGTTATGCCAAACTTGGATAATTGCTCTAAAGACGTGTCTGTCATGCCCCAATCCGATTCGTGTTCTATGTCTCCATTAGATCACGCTTCTTGATTGAGGCAAATTTTGAGAATTAGATGTTGGGACTAGCACACTGCACGAATTCTTGGAATCCCCTTTTCGTCGGCTGCGCTTCTCTTTCGTCACAGCGTCCTAGGAACTCGATTGGCTTATTAATAACCCCCATACACGAGGCCAACGTCCAGTAGCTCCCAAACGATGCGCTATGACCCGATTGATAGTTGTTATATGCCGTGTGAATTAATCGACGAGTAATTTCAACAGGGATCTGATTGCTACCCTCGGTGTACTCTTTAGCAATATAATAATCAATAATCACCCCTTCTGGATTGACTTCGCTTTCTGCGTACTTAGGTGCCTCTAAACTGCCTGGGATCCATTTAGCCCCAGTCTCATAACCATGTGCGTAATAGCGAAACTGGGCCATAGCAACAGCACAGCTTTCAGCCTCATTAGGCGCGGGTGATGCGAATGCTGGCGCCGTGAACGAATAAAAAACAGCCAACATCAAACCTAACACCATACAATTTATATTTCTCAACATGCGACCCCCATAGTTAAAGTAGTTTATACTAATTAATTTTTTTGTACGGCATAGATACTGATGTACGATTACACTCAATCAGGTGTTTCATGATACTCTTCAGTCTAAGCGTCTAAGCTGTTAATTAATGGATGATTTATGGCTAACTACACCATATCGGCTAAATCAATAACTGACGCAACCCAAAGCGCTCAGTTTGATTTACTTATCAAAAATGTCCCCGTACCGGAGATCAGGGAAATTTTGAAGCACGACGATCCCATTAATGAACTTTACCGACTTGTTGGTAATGATGCTGCTCTCGCTGCGTTGTTCCTTCGTGTAGCCAATTCAGCTGCATTACCCGTCATTAAAAACTTTGATGATTTAAAACGTGCAATCACCAAACTAGGAACGCTCAGAAGTGTCAATCTGATCATTACCTACATGCTAAGACAACTTTTGCCTAGCTCCGCTTATGACGTCAGTACTCAACTCATAAACTATTCAATCGACACCGCCATCGCACTCGACTACATTCAGCGCAAACCCAGTTCGTATATCACAGGCATTGCGTTATTCGGTGGATCTATGCTGGTAGCTGGTTACGCTGATCACATGGGTATTAATGTCACAATTGGTGAATGCACAGCACTCAACCAAGAACTACTTCCTGTGTTCATTCGACACTGGTCATTCCCTGAAGAAACACTGCAAGCAATAGAGCTGTATCTTGCCAATGAACATTCGAGTATCACATTAGCGATTTCCGCTGTTGCCCATAAACATCTGTTATCCCCCTTCCCTGGGGTAGATTCGAGCCTCCCTGAGAGACAGCTTGAAGAAGTTGTTTCCAGTATCAACGCTAATCCATTCTTTTAAGTAAGAACGCGAGGCCTGCGAGCAGCAGGCCTAAGATTCATTTTCG
This sequence comes from Shewanella sp. SR1, assembly GCF_020447145.1. Classification (NCBI taxonomy): domain Bacteria; kingdom Pseudomonadati; phylum Pseudomonadota; class Gammaproteobacteria; order Alteromonadales; family Shewanellaceae; genus Shewanella; species Shewanella sp. SR1. The sequence goes on from NZ_JAJAEF010000026.1 coordinate 41,365, forward strand.
GCGTCGAATCGACGTCGCCATGTCCCGACTAGATCTTTTCCTTCCCTTTCAGCAATCATCTGGCAAGCAGTAAACATATCGACCCCATTGTCTTTCATCATGATTTCAATCTGTTTTTTCTCGTCTGGAGCGGTAGAGTAAGTCAGTGCTTTAGCCCTTGGCAGATATAGCCTGCCTACAGATTTTGTGCCGCCACTGCATAACAGAACTTCACTGAAAAACGGCCTAACAGTCTTGATATTCCTCAGTAAAAGGTAATCCTGCTCAATGAACTTACCCTCTTTATTGAGTCGGGCCAGTTCCTCTCCGTTTTGCATGAGGTAGAATAAGTGAGCCGAGTTACTGGCCATCGCGATACCCGCAGGCGACTCGTTGGCATCCTTCATCGATTGCGAAATACACACACCCAGGCTGTTGTACTTACGGAAACGACGCCAACCAGATTCGAGGAATTTTGCCAGAGTTTGAAGAACCTGACGGGTCTGCTCATCTACACCCTTGTTTTCCTTTAAGAACTCCCACGCTTCATCGAGAATAAAGGCTTTCACAATATGCAGTTGATCATGCCTAAACATTTCCTGCTGAATACGTTGAATACACAGCATGATACACACCGCTTTGAGCTGGTCTGAACCGTTAAGTCCGTCTAGCTCTAACACCACTAAATCCTTCTCAAACTGAATGGGCGGCTTGCTAGGGTTGAACATCCAACTGTTTTGGCCACCGCGTAAGTAACACCAAGGAGTCAATTGGTCGCTGATTTGTTGAACTTCTTCTCGGGGATGTTTGGCACAAGCATCAGCGAAATCGTCAATACTGGTTTCCCTACCCTTCTCGTTCCACAGTTGCATGAGCAATACTGACATTGCAGAGTATTGATAGCTGTTACAGTCTCCAAGTGGGAAAGCCATCAACTTCAGGATGTTCAACAGCATTTCACCTTGAGCGCCTAAATAGTTGTTAGCGTCACTATCTACAACGCCTTCATCAGTATCTTTTTGAGATTCGTCGATACTCTTAAAAGGACATAGGTTAAACGCAAAGCGGTTGTCCGGAATAACCTCTACGAACTGTCCTGCGTACAACTCTGTTGTTTTAACGTATGAGCGACCTGAGTCGATGATGAATACGCGGCCACCATCAGGATCACCGTGGATATTACCAAGTGCATCTGGATAACGGTTTTCTCCGGTTGAAAGTAGACCTTCAATCAAATAGTTAGCAGAGACCGACTTCCCAGCGCCAGAGGTTGCGGTTATAAAGATGTTGTAATTGGAGTCTGACTTTAATGGGTCAAAGGTGATTAACTGACCATCACGGGCAATGTATGTCAGCACAGGGTGTCGAACTGCGTTTCCTGGCCACGATGCCACCATAGGAACGAAGAACTTGACCAAGTTACTAGGGAGAAAGTCAAAGCGTTCAATGAAACTACTGACTTCACTTGAGGTACACATTGGCAGACCATTTAGCCAAGTGAAACGGCCAATCAAGCTATCCACGCCAGCTGACCAACTAAAGCCTTCCATGCGCGTGATTAGTTTTTTAGTGCAGTTCTTAACTGACTTTAAAGTCGGTCCCCACATTTGAAAGTTTAAATGAAAGCGGCAATGCTGAGCCTTTTCTCGCTCTAGATAATGCTCGTAGTATTCAAAATCTTGCAGGCCGTATTTCAAAGACGAAATCCAACGAGCCCACGGACCTTCACCTATCTGTTTGGCCATTAGGCGGCGCTTGGAGTAATCCTTAGCGACTTTCTTAGGGCTCATTTCAACAACAAGGTTGATCATGAAATTGCCGGGAATAGCGCCATCATCCCCTTTCAACCAATCGCCAGTCATTAAATGTAACGTGCCTTGGTAAATGGAATCTGGGAACTCTTTAATGCTCACACTTTGAATAAATCGTGTAGAACCATCTTCCGCTTTAATCGCCATATAATCAGAACCATCGACTTTGACCTCAGTGCCAGGTTCAAGCAACTGCGCACGGATGGGCTGAGTAGAACGGTAACAGCCTTGTCTACCATCTACTTTAATTCCACGGCGCCAAACTGCATTCGGGGATGGGTTGTGGATCATCTGCAATCGGTTAATTAGGATCTCAGGTTGCATTTTGGTCGCTACACCAAAGATTTGTTGTAATGACGCTTCATGGTTGTTAGCCATATCTACAAAATCTTCGACTTCCTCTGTAGTCGGCATGGCTTTCTTGATAGGCACCTTGATTGAGGCCCATACCTCGAAGTTGCGAAGCGGTACACCTTCCATATCTCGCGAAGGGATTGAGGTATCAGCAAGCGCTTTATAATAATCAACCATGTAGTCGGTCATATTGTCATTATCAATGACCGTATCGAACCGATTACGCTTGCCACGGCAATGTCGGTAATTGTCTAACACTGTTACTAAGTCGTCTGAAGCCACTAGCGAGAATTGCAGCACAGTCCCTTCTGGATAGACTTTTTTGAAAATCGAATCCAGCGTGGAAATCGTACTCGCACCATAACCACCTGACGGTGGGCATAGCCACGTTACGCCAAGGTAACCCCCTTCTAGGATGTAACCAAGATGTTCCCCTTCCTCACTCACAAATTCATCTAAGATTGGGATGATTGAGGAATATTTCTCAATGCCTAGACTATTTTTCCAGTTATTTACAGTTGTCATTTCGCACCCGTGTTAATTGCCGTTAGCGCGTAACGCTTCTTGAACAACTTTTGGCGCTTGATCCAAAGTGGCCTTTGCCGCTTCTAGGTCAGCATTGAAATTATTACGCCCAGGTTTACCTGTCTTAATGCCAACTCCGTTAATTTCGCTTGGGTTACCCCTTCGCTCTTCTTCAATGGATTGCTGACGAATATAAAGCGGAGTGATTTGAGCAGGCATGTTGAATGCTTCACGGCCATAGGTGTATTTACGGGTTTCAATTTCGGTATAGACATAACCGACATTCTGTAAACGGCCTTTGTCGTCTTGCCATGGAGCAAATGCAACACGAAGCATTTTGGGCGCCTGCCGAACAGCGATAGGCTCTGGAGCGGGTAATGCACGGTTGTTATCAGCCGTAAACATGTAAGCATTACTGACTTCATTCAGGGTGATTGGTTGGCCGTTAGCGTCCAAGCCATAGCCGGCCATGGCGCCGGAGTTAGCCACTGACTTTTTAGGTACTTTACAGTCTGGGCAATCTTCATCGCTTTCAGCTGCTCGCCGCGCTTTTTCTGCCTCAATGCCGCCAGGTGTATCAGCCAGTTTCAGAATTTCTCTAGTGGTGGTACAGGGTAATCCGCTGTTTTGAGTGTTTACACAAACCGTAGGCTCCTCACCCGTTTCGAACATCGATTGACATCCAAAAATAGTTGCCAAACTAACAGCGACCATGCCTAATTTTAATGCTCGAGTAATCATTATTTCTCCGTTTGGGAAATGAAATCAGTTAATGAATCGGGTAATCCGACGTTGTGCAGTCCGTGTCCGTTAACGAAATAGGGTAAACGACGGATCTGTAGAAATTGAGTAACCCCAATCGTGGTGGATAGCTTTTTAATGTCGCAGTTTTCGAGGGTTTCCGGGGCTGTGGTGAAATCACTGTTAACTAGCAAACGTAGGGATTCACTTTGGTCTTTGGCGCACCACAGCTCCCTCGCTCTAATCGCAGCCTCTTTACCATTCACTAATGGGGTAAGCAGTAACGCGATTTGCTTACCTTTAATCGAAAGGAGCTTATTGAATAGGTCAGCGTTTAACTTCGATAAAGGGTCCACAAATACAACTAGATCGGGCTCTGTTTTTGCTAAATCACCAATGTAATATGCAGCCATATCCTTAACAGAAACCCCTAAGACCTTATCAATCTTGGCAAGCCATGCCGCCTTTGCGTTGGCTTCAGTTGCTATAGGTGAACTGTTCCAGCCATCGAATACCTCGCCGCCTTTAACGAGAATCCTGCCATCCGTGGAGGCGAGCACTTGAGTACCATCTCGAGACACCATCATCACCATACCTTTCACGGGAAGCGCTTGAGACCATACGATGTCGTTTAACATCGAGAAAGCATTCTTGATAAGCTCCTTACCCTCACTTTCCGGCATTTTCTCTGGCTGTGTTTGTGCCTGCTTAGCTGATTTGTTTGCCTCTAACAAAGCATCTAAGCCACTGTTGGCCATAGCCAGCGGATGACACAAACCAAGCGATACTGCTAACGCAATTTTGGTTACCTTTCTTTTGATACTCATAACACTTACAACCTAAAAAGTGTGTTGCATATTTCAGCAGTTTTGCCGCAACAAGTCAATTTTCAAGTCATTTTTCGTGAATTTCTTGTGCATTAAAATTTGATTGGTATGATGCAGTCATTATTAAAACAACTAGAACTTATAGCTAATAGCTAAAAGCTCACTCCAATAGCCCGCTCTTGCGGGCATTTTTTTGCTCCATTTCTAGAAATTTGCCTCAATAGGAAGCCGTGTAATGATGGTTTCAATTGAAGAGTTAGATTTTTGGAGTGAGTATCATGAGTTCATTTGATTTTGATTTAGATGCGTTAAATTCTGCTATGAACGCATTTTTTGACCCTGCCAGCGTGAGCATGGTTACCATCACCTGCCAGCAAACCTCAAGCATCATCCCTGCAAGCCTGACGCATTTAGTCAAGCCTGGTTATGTGGACGGCAAACCACAATTCTTATCTGACACCGGTGAACTTATCGAAGGTGTTTACTCAGACATTCCAAACGATGTGTATCACTCATTAGATGCCATTAGCTCAAGTCAGGTTAAGTGCTATGCAGATAGCCCAATGAAATACGAACAAGCGTATATCAACGGTAAAGGTAAACAGTTCAGCGCCAAATCCCGCGAGTCCGGTGTTCTAAGCCACGAATTAACACTAGAGGGAGCCGATGTATTTAATGCTCGCAGATTTGCCCTGCTCGACTCAGAGCAATTCCCAGATGATCCAAAGTCATTAACCGAGCTTAAAGATGCCTGCACAGCCAACAAACTAACAACCAGCGGCACCATTGCTGAATTAATCAAACGCCTTGAGCAAGCCAACGCTCCGCAAAAACCGTTTGAGTCACGTCAATTGGAGTGGATCAAAGCGAACATTGGTGACGAGTGTTTTGCGTTATGTGATACAGAACTACAGTCAGCGGTGACCTGTGCAGCAATCATTAAATTACTTCAGGATAATCAACATATCGCGATGAAGGCGCTTAAGCTGCCAGTGTCAAAGGAGATGTTTGATAGCGTTATAGGACTCAATCAAGCCATTGAACGCAACGCTCACGCGAACAAATTTTTAAATCGTAAAAACGGTATGGCGGAAGTCGCATTCTTTACAAGAGATCCTGAGACCGGATTGATGCTTAAGTGCAAAGTGGATTGGTTAACAGCCGTTAAAAATTTTATTGTTCCTTGCGATTTGAAAACCACGCGCAGTGCTAACCCAGCGTTAGCGGCCTACCAGTTCGCAGACTTACGTTACGATTTGCAAGCTGTGTTTTACTTAAAAGTGATTAAGCCACATTTGAATGAAACCGAGTATGCAGAGCGTCTATTCCCACTCATTACCGTTGAAACGGGTGATTGTGCAATTTGTGAAGTGTTTGAGCTTCACGATGATGATTGGGCTATCGCTGAGCAAGATCTGCCAATCATTCTTGATAATATGAAAAATAGCATTAAGAAAAACGAGTACCGAGGCTACACCGAACAAGGTAAGTCTGTTATCAAATTGGCAAGACGCAAATCTTCTCTGGCTGCAACTCGATAGGGTGGTGAAGGAATATGAATCTGCAACTCAAAGCACTTAAGGCTATTTACGACAAAAAACCTCACTTGGTGGCCAAGTACATCTCAGCAGGGCTCACCGGTAATCTATTGAACTTCAAAGATGGTCTTTTGCTGCGTGCGGCAATTACATCAAATCAGCCTGAGATTGCTAAGGCGATACTAAATGCCGGTGCAAACGGGTTTGTGCTAAAAGGGGAGGCTTATGCAGCAGCGTTTAAGCAAAACAATCCAGCATTGATTGAAATAATGCGGGACTGGGCGGAACGAAATCCGTCAGAGCTTAACACTATACCTGGGCTGGGCAGAAAACTCAGGCTTGATTCGGAGGAATCAGAGGTTTAAAAGTGAAAAATACAATTTATTATCAGTAACTTATTCACAGTTTCAGCTGGTGCAGATATATAGATTAAATCCAACATTGTAGACTTGAAAAGATTTTTAGGCTTCCTGAAATTGAAAACCCCAGCTCAAGGCTGGGGCAAATTCTTTAGGTCTTTACGCAAGGTCTTGGATATAATCCTTAGAGCCAGACGTCAACCTGACAAAAATTATATTTAATACTGACGCCGACGTCAACAACGAAGTTCGAGAGCAACGATAAATGCCACATACAATTAGCTATAAGGAAATTATAGAAGATTTTATTACAGAAGAACGTCTAAGAAGTTATAAGGTCACGTTTAAAACTCAAAGCGATATTGAATTGCTCGGGGCTTACTTATGGAACACCCACGTTTGTTCTGCTATATACCCTTTGCTTAGTGCCACAGAAGTGGCGCTACGCAACGCAATTGACTCTGCACTAACTTCTTCGGATTTAGGTTACTTTTGGTGGAAGAAGAACAAACTCCATTTTAAAAGTTTCGACCCAGAACAGCCTGATAAGAATCCTCCATTTGAAGTCGAAGCTATCAGAAAAAACTTCTCTAAGGCTACAAAGCAAGTTCAACAAGACAAAAAGAAACGTTATAACATTGCCAATCCAACTCCGATGCATCAAGAGATAATAGCAAAAACTGAATTTTCCACATGGGAGTACATTCTTAGTAAAGAGTTCATGGGGCCAGGTTTGATTTGGCCAACTCACCTGGGGACCGTTTTCAAAGGAGAATGGAACACAACTAAGACCAAAGAGCTGCTAATCAATACAAAAGATCTAGTCAAAACCGTAAGAGAATTCCGAAACAGGGTTTCCCATCACGAACCCGTGTGGAAAAAATATGGTGTAGAGACTGAAATTGATGCTATCGAACATTTGCGCGATAAAATAAGCAAAATTTTGCAACTTTTGGAATTAGTATCCCCGGAAAAAAAGCGTCTTCTGGAAAAGAACAAAATTATCGAGAGAGCTTACCGTGCATGTACATTGGGTGAATTGAGACGATTCCAACACAATATTGCTACACACAATGTAAAGTCTATTTCTAAACTTTGCCGATTAGTGCAAAGCGCAAATGATGCTAACTCAGTCGAGAAGATTCAAGTCTATGAAATGGGAAAAATTAGTTTTTTGATTCACCCAAACTAGGGTGTCAAAGCAATTCACCCCAAAATCCGCAAACGTCGAAAGAACGAATTACACAAATAAAATCGGAAGCTAGTCGATAGCAATGCGGTCATCTTCGTTGGTAACGTCAATTCCCTTTCGATGTTCAAAACCAAGCTGGCCAAATCAGCGTTGGATGCAGGCAGGTGGATGTTGAAAACAATGATGGAATACAAATGCGCTCACGCAGGTGTTGTTTTTGAAGAGGTCAACGAAAGTTACACAACCCAAACTTGTTCGTGCTGTAGGGAAATCCCCGCAAGTAGTCCGAAACAGCCAAGAACATGCTTACTGTCGGGTATAATCGTCTAGCGGTAGGAATGCCCGCCCTAAAAGGCGGAGAGGATACCAACAATAACACACCATAATTTACGGAATTGAATAACAAACTCTCATCTCAATAATCCACATAGGGTACATCACCCATTACAGCGCAATCATTTGAAGTAAGTTCCTGTAAAGTATGTAAGCGCTAGACAGTATTAATCTGTGCTTGATTCGGTGGAATCACGGGCTTAATAATCGAAAATTTTCTTTATCTTCAACATTTTACCATTAAAAATGCTTGGTGCAGATATTTTCGTTCCATCTAAAAGCAGCACCAAGCTATAACCTCGTTAAATTATTGTTTTTATGCTAAAAAACTCAGAATTTAACGCTTGATTCCACCGAATCACTCCATAAAAAAACCAGCATCTCTGCTGGCTTTACTTTCTTAATTGGCTGTTTGTCTCATTTTCGCGCTACAACGATTTAGTTCTTCCAGTTCATAGAACTTCATTGCAGGAAGTCTGAATGGTAGTTTATTGGTAATCGCGTTGTTTAAGGCCGTGGCTAGTGTTAACATCACTTCTGCTGACATAAATACTCCGAATAAGTATGTTTGTTAGTGCATGACAGGTCAGGCTTGGCGGTCGGCCTGTCAGTTTCTTTTACTACTGGTTTTTTGCTTCTACTAAATCAATTAAGAATTGTTTTAGCTTCTCAATCTCTTGCTCCGACAATCTTGTTACTTCGACCTTGGTCTTTCGATTTTGGGTCGATAATTTAGCCCAACGATTGCGGTCGTCACCCTCGGCAATTTTATCATTTGCCAGCTTTTTGGGTTTTGATTGTTTATCAAAGTCTTCGAACACCTTCAGTATCTGACTGTTTTTCTGGCCATCGACATCAAATAGTCCCGCTACCGATGTTTCGCCTTCATTTGCATCGATGCAAATTTTTTCAATTTTCTCAAGTAACTGCTCGCTCAATAAAGCTGAAAGTTGATGCTTTTGAGTAATGTCATAAAGAGCCATAATTTGTGTTGAACTTAAAGCAGAAGGACAGGGGAACAACTCAATAATTTCATCTGGAATTTCTGCGGCTTTAAGTGCTCTCGTTACATACGAATAAGATACGTCGAATTGAGCAGCTAGCTCTCTCAGAGATAACTTAACTGTTTTGTTGTTGGCAATCTCGAGCTCGTTTTTCGCGAGTGCCTTTTTCATCTGAAAACCCGCATCTCGATAACTATACTTTTCAGAGGTTTGGACGTATTTAACGATTTCGTGAACTTCTTCTTCTGTTAGTACAAAATCGGTATACAGCACATTTAATCCAGCATTCTCTAAGATTGCTGCCATACGTCGGCGCTGACCATCAAACAAGTGATAACCAGTTGAATCCCGTGTTGCCAACGCATCAGAAAATTGCACCTTTGCAATAGTTTTACGGATCCGCAGTAATGAATTTGGTTTTACATCACCGGCTGGACGCGGGTTAAATGGGTGTACGAAAGACTTTGTTTTGAGTTCTTCCGCCGTTAAGTGCTTACGAGTGAATGTAAGAGTACGCCCACTGGACAATTTAATTTTAATTGAAGTAGCAGAGTCGTTCAGTACATCAGTATTAGCAACAAATGCAGACTCAGTAGTTTCTGGATGTAATTGACTATTTAAACCAGCAGAGTCAACTAAGGCTCTGCCAAATGGAACGCGCTTACGCGCTTCTTTAGCATTAGATACCATATTCTGAACCTCTAATTCTTGAAATGTGTTGGAATAGCGCCAAAGTAAATTGGTCTAGCGACTCTCTTGCTTTTTTAAGAGCTTTTGAGTCCCCTGTGTAGCTTCCAGGATGTACTGACACAACGGTATCAAATGTTTCTGCACAGCGCTTAAAGGCAGATAATTCAGGAATACTAGCCATCATCATGTCTTCAGCAAATACAGCGTTGGCAATCATTGAGCTATTAATATCTTGCTCGCTCTGCGAATACTTAGACATAAAAGCCAAATGGCCTTTCAAATTCGTTGTTGCGCCTTCTGCTTCTAAATGATCCAGCATTTCTGGAATACGAGTCACGTATTGCAATGTTGAATGTAAATCAACGGTTGAGGGCGGAAGTGGAGTCACTAAAACGTCAGCTGCACACAATGCACTTTTTAAAAGTGAGTCTAAGTGTGGGCCGCAGTCGATAAAGATAAAGTCGTAATCGTTGATTAGCTTTTCACAGACGTTGCGAGATAACGCCTCAAACGGATTAATTTCCGAACCAAAACGCTGAGCGCATAGAGCTTCCCATTGAGATGCTATAAAAGCATCTGCAATGCTTGACGGTATGATGTCAACACCAGGCACTTGAGTAGGTATGACAAACTCGTCTAACAGCTCTTCACGAGTTAAGTCTTGAAATACGGCTTGAACGACAGTGTTATCAATTGTACCAATGGAGTTTTTATGGCTCATGAACATACTGGCTGAGCTTTGAGGATCAATGTCCAGTACTAACACTTTTAAATCATGCTGAAGCATTTCAGAATGGCAACGTAACGCTTGGGCAATATTTACGGTTGATACAGTCTTACTTACACCGCCTTTGAGGTTACAAAGGAATACTACATAGCCGCGTTCAAATTTCTCACGCAATGCTTTATGTCCACGATGCTTGTAAATATCGACTACTTGCTCAACCGTTAGATCATAAACTTCAACGCTACCGTTTAGCTTCTTATCGAACTGGTAACCAGTAGCTTCCATCTCATTAATCGATTTTTCTACGATCTTACGAGTGAGGCCTCTCAGGTTAGCTAATGCGCCTTTTGAGTAACGCTGGTGAAATGTATCTAAACCAAATTCGATTTTGTGCTGTGTAATAGAGTCAGACATGGTGTTAAGCATTTTTCGTGCCCTGTCAGCAGTCGTTCTCATACGAGCTTTGAAGTGTTCATTCATAGCAATTTAACTCCATTTATCAATTGCGTATAAGATTACAGCTAAAAGGTGTGGATTTCAATATTTGGTACATTAAAATCCGCACCTATTTAATGGTGTGCTAATTTCCTCACCTGGATGTTAGTGTCTGATGATATTAGATATACACTCAGCTTCATATCATGAAAGGGCAATGATGCTTTATAGGTGAAGACTGTAGGTTGTAGGTTTACTTGTTTGCTATGGAGCATTCGGGAAGTTGAACTAGAATCGAATAGAATCCTGTTTCTTCTTTTGATCTTAAAAGGATCAAAAACAAGATCTATCTGCTTGGGAATATAAAAAGATATGATCTTTTTATTAAGATCTATTAAAGATATAAAGATCTATAGGGTAGGGTTTTTTATTTTGAATCAATATGTTATGCGTGTTTTTCAAATAGTTTTTTCGCTTTACACCTAGATCTTACTCGTCAGGTTCCCAGATCTCACTCGCTTTATGCCAAGATCTAACTCGTGACAGATCAAAAGTTTACTCGTTTAATACACTGATTTTACTCGTGTTACCCATAAGTATTACTCGTGTAGTTATCCACAGTAAAGAGTTTTGGTTGTTTATTGCCCTAAACACAGAGTAGATGCGCCTGTATTGATTGAATTTTATACTTTCTCATGTGTTTTATTCGTGTGACCCCTAGAGTTTATTCGTGTGAAAGACTGTACTTTACTCGTATTTATGAAAAATCAGTTCGTTGTCGCATCCAATTTTAAAATAACCCAAAAATAGACCAATAGTTTACTCGTTCATATGTCGGTAGTTCACTCGCTACTATATCAATAGTTTACTCGTCTATATGTCCGTAGTTCATTCGCTTCGATACCAATAGTTTACTCGTCTATATGTCTGTAGTTCACTCGCTTCTATATCAATAGTTTACTCGTTCAAGTATCTGTAGTTCACTCGCTTCTATATCAATAGTTTACTCGTTCAAGTATCTGTAGTTCACTCGCTTCTATATCAATAGTTTACTCGTCTATATGTCTGTAGTTCACTCGCCTCTATATCAATAGTTTACTCGTTCACATGTCGATAGTTTACTCGCATCTATAACCATTAGTTTACTCGTTCCTTTATCTGTAGTTCATTCGCTCCTAAACCTGTAGTTTACTCGTACCCATGTCTATATTTTATTCGTGACCAACTCAATATTTTTTTCGTGCACTAACCCAATAGTTTACTCGTATTTGAGTAAACTATTGAGAAAGACCAAAGGTTTGATATGGAGGGGAGGGGGATCAGGTATTGACGTTTAACAAGAAATCTAACTTATCGAGTGCAGAACTCTTCAGTTTTGGTCGTTCAGTTTGTTCAGATTCGTTTTCTGCTTTCTCAATCGATATTTTTCGGTAGTGTTTGTAAATGTCGTAAAATAATTCTCTACAGCGCGGTCTGTATTTCTCATAGTGTGATGAGAGAACGTAGTAAGCTACGGCCAGCTGCTCAGTCTCTTCTTGAGTAAGCGTTTCTTTTTTCATACGCAGACGATTCTCTGCATTCATTGCGACTTCCGCTGCTGCTTCAAGATCCATTGGATGCAATTTGATGAATTGATCTATCCAAAGGTACTCGAACTCAATGCTGGTAATTTTGTTGCCTGTTTTGTTTTCAATGATGCCATGACGTTTTTTACCAGAAGGATCTGTGTTGAAAAACATTACCTCGTCACTACAAGCCTCCTCTATTTCTTCAATCGACTTTACCAGCGCCTGATTGACGAATACCGATGTGTCCTTCATGGTTTTCTTGCCTGGCAGATAGTTATCTTTGTCGTCAACTAACCCGAAAATACCTTTGAGAGTCATAACGTCTGTCTTATACAACTGCTTCTCAGGGGTTTTGAACCTCGATAATAGGTCATACATTGGTTTAGAGTATTTTCCCCTCAGTCGTAGGAATCTAGCCACGTTAACGGAAGCGTATCCTTTTGACGCGTCGTGAAAAAAGTCTCTCAAGTCATAATTTGGTACCATTGTTAACTTTCCACGTGCATATTTCACTGTCGGGAAAAGGACGGATGATTCAAATTCATGAGTCGTCGGATGCTCTGCTAAAACCGTTCGTTTCTGAAGCCTAAGAGCGACAGGTTTAATTGTTGCCGCAAGGCTTTTGGATTCAACTTGAAGCCAATCAGCCAACCTAGAGGCGGGGATAGAAATTTCGAGCTGGGTTTCTTCTTTCCACTCTGTCTTTTGCATCTGGATCAGAAATAGGGCAAGTAGATTTTGCTCATGGGTCGTCATCGATATACGACTGTAGATTAAGTTGTGGTTTTTCTTATACGTCTGCGGTAATTGCGCTTCTGGATGTACATCGAATTTGTCAGTTTTGACTTTCTTCGATGTTGTAGTTACCCCATCTGAACCCTGTAGTACCTGTTTGTTGTTTGCTTTATCTGTCATGGCATCCTCCCTATGCATCAATATAGCGTTCGCCATTTTCTCATTCCATATTTTTTTCGTATTCCCTCCATATTTTTTTCGTGTTGACCCAACTATTAAATTTCAATCCCTATCTTTTCTTCGTGTATCTCCATATTTTTTTCGTGTTCACACAATATTTTACTCGTCATATACCTATATTTTATTCGTGTAATCCAAATAGTTTACTCGTCTTAAATTGTGATCAAAATTAACTCTGTAAATGTAAGTTATTGTTATATAAGAGTTAAGTGTGGGCGGTGAACAACGGGATCTTGCAAGTAAAAATCTGTATTTTTTTTGCACAAATATGTTAAATTTTTGAATCAGATTATTTAAAGGCAAAATGAAGTCTAAAAAAATCGTTAGGTATTGTTTTAAAAGGGTTTTTAATGGTTTACATAGATTTCGATATAAATATTTGTGTATCAGCATTGATTTTGACAACCCAACTGTGAATGACACTCTAAAGATGACGAGAAAAATCTATGAGTAGACGAGTAAAATCTCGGGCTCACACGGTTTATTTATTGGAATTTTGAAGTAAATCGTGGCAGGGAGGGGAGCGCAAATTTGCGTGAATTGATTCAGAGGCCAATATCGGGCCATCTTTCCCCGATTGCGAGGCATTCATGAAAGTATCCAGTTCTAGCCAGTTAACCGATTTACTGTCTTCCGTTTGGCCCAATAACGAAGTTAACGCCTTACAAGGTCTGCTTTCATTGTTTGACACGTTAATTAATCACGGCGCCAGAGTATGCGAGCAGCCAACGCCGGATATTACTCCCGCTCAAAAGACGTTGTTTGTTCAGGCTGTCTATTCAGAGTTATCGAGCGGTAATCTCGACCCCATTGGAAAAGCAATTAGTTTTTATGGTGCCGATGCAGGGTTTACTCACGACAATCAGGATTTCCGCTTGTGTATCCATGCCGGTGATCGTCAGCCATTAACTGTGAAATCGTATTCATCATTGCAGTCCGGTTCGGGGCTGGATGTACAGGGTTATCTGTTACAGCTGGCTAACGGTTGTCAAAGCAACATCGTAAACGACCCATTTCATTCTCTCTGGATACGACTAGAAGATCCGAGTCGTAGCAAGCTAATTGCCGCATACGTGCAGATTACTCTGCTAATGAAAGCGATTTCTAAGCGAGTAGGTAGGGCGGTATCACCGTTTTGTGTGGAACTGGTGGCAATAAATATTTAAATATACAAAATTTGTGTGATTATGAGTTTGTGTTTTAATGTGCTCGTTAATTACTTCTTTGGAGAGAGCAAAATGGGTTCAGTTAATAAAGTTATCATTGTTGGCAATATCGGTCAGGAAATTGATTTTAAGACACTTCCTAGCGGTACAAGCGTAGCAAATTTCAGTGTGGCCACGAGTGACACTTGGAAAGACCAACAGGGTGTTCAGCAAGAGGTGACCGATTGGCACAAGATTGTTGTTTGGGGCAAGCTGGCTGAGATTATCAATCAATACGGTGGAAAAGGCCGTCAGGTCTACATCGAAGGCAAGCAAAAGACTCGCAAATATAAAGATGCCAATGGCCAAGAACGCTACACAACAGAAGTTGTCGTGGACTTTGATGGTCAAGTACAGCTTTTAGGTGGTTCACCAAAGGATAATGCAGGCCAAAGCTCTGGTTATCAGCAAAACGCACCACAGCAGCAAGGTTACCAGCAAAACGCACCGCTGCTGCATGGATACCAGCAAAATGCACCGCAGCAAGGCGGTTATCAGGCGCAACCACAGGGCGGTCACCAACAAAATACTCAGCAACAGGCTTATAACTACCACCGTTAACCTTTAGGGTTTGTTGAACTAGCCGCCTTCGGGCGGCTTTTGTTCTGTCCACAGGGGCTCATAAAGCCTGCGGCGCCGTGCCTTTAACTGGCCGATCCCAATAAGTCGGAGCCAAAAGGTTTTCGAATATGGGTTTAATGGCTTCGGGAGAAAGGAAAGCGAATTTATGCTTGCTTGAAAGAAATCGATGTTATCCGCAAACATTAATCTTAAATTATTCTATAGTGCTATATAAGGATGTTTCTCTGAAATACAAGATGTTATCATTGGCCATCACAGTCTCTCTTGCTGGCCCAATCCACGCAAGTGAGTTACCGATGTTGTTGGACAGACCCGCTGACTCTATTCCATTGGATAGGTCTATAGAGACAAAGCTCAAGCAAGCAGGGGGTTCTCCTTCGATTATTGCAAAGGCGGTAGCGTTGTCAGCGGCTAACATCAATATAAACGCTGATGCTGAGAACGCAGAGATTAACTGCAAGCCATATCCTCGTGGTAAATACTCTCAAACACTGGTTCAGGATTGCACCACTGTACCTGTTGATCTCTCCAAGACCGTAGCAGATGTGATTTTCTTTTATCACCCTCGTTGGATGGAGCAAATGCCATCGAAGGGGCAGGCATTTAAAGCAATCAGAGAAGAAATAGCTACAACAAATAGGGTGTTAGCTCAAAATACTCCTGCACAGCTCAAACTGGTAGCATTTGAAGAGCCGACGTTTGCTGGCTATCGAGATTTCGAAGTGGCTTTATATGGCGGGGAAGAAAAATACCAAGAATTACTCGCTGTGGGTTTGGATGAAGTGCCAAACAGCTTCGATGCCTATAACAATCGTTCATCTAGCTACACCTACCAAGGTGAAAAGTGGACTAAGTATTATTATGGCGCTGAAGGGATGTTAAATCTGTCGTGGAACTATTTACCATTTTATTTAAGTGGGCGAATGGGTATTGAGACTCTGCCAGAAGATACCAAGATGCTGTTAGATTACAGCCCAGACATTGAAATTTATGGTCGTTTAGCCGAGCCTGAATACAGTGATTTCGAAAAAACACTCTGTGGCTCAGCTGGATTTAACGCTGCACAGCTTACGTCCCATGGTGTAAATACCTGCCCGAACACCGTTGTGCATGAAATAGGGCATGTGTACTTGGCCGATCATGACCTAGCGCACCGCAATACCGATAATATCGCTAAATTTAAACGTGCTACTGATTCCCCTTGTGATGGCGGTTATACGGTAATGACTTGGCAATCATCTCCGGACACCAAACTGTATTATTCATCCCCTGAAGTGATTGTAAATGGTAGTGTTTGTGGCGATGAAAGCCTGAGTTTTGTTGTGTCTCGTAACGGCGATTTATCAAAGTCAGCGTCGGTGAAAGTGTTCATTGATAACGCGGTAACACTGCTGGATTCAGATTTTATTGATGTGAAGTTTGCCGCCGGTGAAAGCACTAAATCTGTTGTAGTAAGCATCATAGACAATGCCTCAACCGCTGAAAACAGTAGTTTAGTGGCGGAACTTGTTACCCCAAGACTATTGAAGGTGACGGGCAGTACGATGGCGATCACTATCAACAATGACGATGTACTACCTGTGGTGACTCCGCCGACTACCTCGACTACTCCAACCACCCCAACAACACCAGAGCCGGAATCATCTAGTGGTGGCGGGTCATTAGGGTATATCAGTCTCGTTTTCCTCGCCTTAGCTAGACGATTACGAAAATAACCCAGCGCTTCAAAGACAGCTCCCATTGGAGCGGTTTTTTTGTGCGTAATTTACAGTCATATTTGATGACCAGAAATATTTAAGTGATAGGTTAACAGAGTAAGCAGTATCGAGCCTGGGAACCCCAAATTTTTGCGTGAATTTCCCGATATGAGTTAATGAGCATGAGTCAAATGGCTCAATAATTCTGAGAGGGAAGGGTAGTGGATATACTGAATATTGCTGACATCAATGTGGCTGAATACGTTGAATACGATACGCCAGATCAAACGCCTGTCTGGGCATGGATTGAAGACAACGCGACGTATACGCATCGCAAGAACCATGACGCGGATAACTGCGGCATTTGGGAGTTTGTTGTGAATACCTGCTGCATTACCGATGAAGATTGTGATGTATCAATCGAAGATGTGCCGCAAGAAATCAGGGGGGCGGTCCGAGAGGCCATTGATAATGGCGCAGCCTATATTCTGTTTCATCGAGGCACCTAAGCAGCTGCCTAAGATGTAATTTAGCCCCCTGATAGATTTGGTTCTATCGGGGGATATTGTGTTAAATTGCTGATGAAACAGAGGAAAGCAAATGTTGTATTAAGCATATCCAAGCGTTATTCACAAAATCTGTGGATAAAAGGAAGCCTATAATGAAAGTGAGATTGTTGTGTGCAGTAGCTCTTGCGAGTTCACTCAGTGCCTATGCCGCAGACGGTGGAATAGATCTGAAAAAATCTTTTACCCAATTGGATTGCTCTGAGACTAAACCCGTTGGTAAACAGCTCGGCTATCAGTCTGATTTTGATGATGGCAGTCGCTCAAGATTGTTCTATCCCTTCGTGAAGGCTTTTGGTGGTGTTCATCGTGAGTTTAGTTTGCTGAGCGGGTACAACGATGACCGCTCTCAAACTGCCGATTACTTTTATACACAGATAGGGACATCACGCGTCAGGTATTTTGAAACTACGGCCAATTTTAATTCTGAGTACGGGACTAACAAAGTACCGCTATACTGCTTCGAGATAGAACGCGCTTATATTTTCCCAAAAGTCTAATCCTCCAGATCTGAAATTTGCCAGAAATTCAATCATTGGTAGCCTATTCACAGTAACTAACCCAATGAGGAAAAATAGATGGAAACTCAATCAGTAGACCCAAGAGAAGCGTTTGTTAAAGAAATCACTGGTGAGTCAGATGTTGCTAACTGCTCTTCTTCAGACTACGAAAGGATAGAGGATGCGTTTATTGATGGCGCAAGCGAAATGGGGAAATACCTTGAACAATGTGAAGCACTTCGAGCGGCAGGCTTTACTGAGCTGGCTGACAGCCTAGTCACGTTAGACAATCATCGCCAAGCCTTCGATTGGGCGCGTGAAAACCTCTAATGCCTTTGAGCATCCCTTCTAATTAATACCCGCTTAGTGCGGTTTTTTTATTGCCATTAAGCATGATAAAAGGCGCTTAATCGCGCCCTTATTCTGAATAATCCAGCAGTGTAATAGCGGCTTATTCTTCTTGTAGACAATGCTCACAAGCATTACAGCTAAAACAGTATCGGCAACCGCATCCTGCGCCACCTTCGCTCACTCCGCAATCACAGCAATTGAAGAGAGAACTACAGTCCCACTTGCCGGATTGATTAAGGCATTGAGTGCTGTCACCTTCGCTCTTTGTTACTGGCCCTAGGATATTCATCGTCATCTTGTACGCTCCTGCTTTGAGTTTCTAGCAGCTTCTCTCACAGATTCCAAACGACACAAATTTCTAGGGAATCTCTCAAACGGGGATTGATGTTGTTCTGATGGCTCAAGTACGACAGCTCCGGGACGCGCTTTACCCCAGGCTGACAACTCTGTTAGGCGATTACATGGGAATTGTGATTTTGGCCAATGCCCGGATAGACATGAAGCGATGTTGAGATGTGTGTTAAGCACTGACATTGATACGAGTATTTTAGTCCGGGACATCTCCTGCTCCGGGACATGATTTCCCTAGGCTGACAACTCAGTAAGGCGTTAACGTGTTTTGAGTGGGGACGCGGCGATTAGTTTAAGTAGGGGAGGGCTAAATTCAATCTTTGATTCGGTGGAATCACGCTAAAAATATTAAAGTTAACCCTTTACATTCAGGTTGTTAGGTGTGATTTAGCTTGGTGCAAATTTGTAGGAATTTGAATGGAAGATCTAAAACGGAACCTATCGGTTCCGTCTGCGGCTTGTATCTCTTAAGAAAGCACGCACTCAATGCCTTTCTTATCAATCATATTAAGCAATCTTAGCGCGGCACCCTGTGGCTTAGACTTTCCCTGTTCCCACTTTTGAACGCTCTCGTTGCTCATATTCAGAATCGTAGCTAGGACACCTTGGCTAATGTGCTCACGCTCTCTTAGATTCTTTATTCGCTCTGCTGTCATTTCATCTAGCTTTGCGCTGAGTGCGAGCGCATCGATTTTTCGCATGGTTAGCTGATCCATCGTGCCATTTTTAGCTAAACGCTGAGCCAGTTTGTGCATTCTATCTAAGCGTACATCAGTCATTTAGAACCTCTCTTAACTCACCACTTTTGATGATATAAGTAAGACCATCATCACTTCCCTCCTAATAACTAAGGTAAAGAATACTATAGTTTTTGTTGTTCAATAAATGGCAGAGTCGAATAAAATGGAGGCAATCCTAATGTTGGGGCTTAACACAGATGGGGTTGGCTTTATTTCGAGGATGCCCCATTCCGAGTTGCGTATGAGTGAGTAACTTCTATTTGCGACTAACTCGTTGACCAAATTTTAGTAATGATACAAAGTGTCCACTATTGCTGGATCAGATCAGCTGAACTTCAGGGAGATCTTTTGTTGATCTAGCACACAGAGATTGCTTCTTGGAGTTAGTACATTCTTTAGGTTGTCTAATGTCATCGTCACTACATATTGCGTAACAGCAATAAACGTGCAATAAAACTCAAGTATTAAGGAGTGCTGATATGGAAGAACTGGAAGCGTGTAGTGAGTGCGGTGGCACAGGTTTTCCTGAGATTACGTATGAACCCGCCTAGGATTGGATTGAACGTGGTTGCCCTCACGATGAACCATATTGCAATCATTGCGGGGGTACTGGCGTCGAACCAGACTAAGAACAATTGCATAACAAGCCGTTGTAGGCGGATTGGAACCAGCTTGGTTGTGCTCGTGCCTTGCAAATTTTAACCAAGCAGGCGCTCCAGGTAAACGGGCGTCATAAGCAAATCTAGTCCGAGGAACATTTTAGGTCAGGGATGCCATGTCAATAAAAAATATACAAAAATTGAAGCAATTCGGTATCTTCCAAAATCATACAAACAGCAATGCTAAAGATTTCGGAAAATACAATTTGTTCTATGGGTGGAATGGAAGTGGAAAATCTACGCTTTCGAGTTTGTTTCGGTGTATCGAAAATAAAACCACTTCAAGTAAATTTCCTTCTTCGGAATTCTCTGTAAGCGTAGACAGTGGCACGCCGATCACTCAAATAAATGTAGCGAATTCTGAACTAAACATATATACCTTCAATCACGATTTTATTGATGAAAACATTTCATGGAACAGCATTGTAAAAAGTATTTTGCTTGTTGATAAAGAAAAGATTGCAGAACGAGAAAAACTAGAAAAGCTAAAAAAAGAACAGGAAGTCGATAGAAAAGCATACGGCATAGAAGCTGAAGCAATAAAGAAACTTGATAGCGCGGTTTCAAAATTTGGGACCGATAGCGCACGGCACATGAAGACAAGCCTTCAGTCCATTGACACTACAGACAGTTACTACCTTAACTACGATAAGCGTAAATTTGAAAAATTCATAGAAGACCACCTTGAAGAAAGCAAGTCGGATGACTCACTTCTTGATGACCAACGAATTATTGAATTAACCAATGCAGCGAAACCTGATCAAAAGTCCCCGATCAACTTTAATCAAAAGACGCTTAATCAAGAACTTTTCACCAATGCAAAAGCACGTCTTGATGATCTTTTAAAAACCAGCGTGGTTAGTCAAACTATTCAACGGCTTGTTGAACATGCTGATATAAAGTCTTGGGTTGAAATTGGTATTGATCTCCATAAGCTTCATGATACAAACCAGTGTGAATATTGTGGAAACACCATCACGGAAGAACGGACCAAACAACTTGAAGCCCACTTCAATGACGATTACAAAGCCTTTCAAACCCGGCTTGCAAGTGCTGATGGCTGGCTTGCTGGTCAATATATTCAGCTTCCAACACTACCTGCTACAAGTGATTTTTACGACGAATTCAAAAGTGGATACAGTGAAGCCTGTACAACATTAGAAAAAGCAATCACAGCCTTAAATGAAGAAATAACAGCGTGGCACACCGTGCTGAAGGAAAAGACAGCCAATCCGCTTGAAACTGGTCTAACGGTTGAAGTTATCAGTGAATTATCCGTGAAGGCGTTTAACGATGCTATGACTGCTATTGGTGCGACTGTTGATAAGCACAATCATAAGTCAGGAAATTTCAAAGAAGAAACTGATAAGGCTAAAAAGCAACTTGAACTTCACTACGCATCTAATGAAGTGAAATCATTCGGGTATCACGATAAGAAAAAAGAAGTCGCTGATCGAACTACCGCTAATGGAACGCTAAAAACAACAATTAACACTAGAAACACAGAAATACAAATACTTGAAGATTCACTATCTAATGAAGGAGTAGGCGCTGACCAGTTTAATAAATCACTTCATAAGTTTCTTGGGCGCAGTGAACTAACCCTCCGATTCAATCCAGTTAAAAAAGGGTATGAAATACTTCGGAACGATTCGGAAAAGGTTGATGGAAATTTAAGTGAAGGTGAAAAGACTGCTATTGCTTTTGTCTATTTCATAACCAAGTTAAAAGAAAATGACAACAACATTGAAGATACTATTGTTGTTGTAGATGACCCCATTTCAAGTTTTGACTCCAATCACCTTTTTCACGCCTACTCATTTATGAAAGTTAACTGTGAAAAGGCAAAGCAACTATTCGTTTTTACCCACAACTTCACATTTTTCAAGTTGGTTCGTGATTGGATTTCACGAAAGAACAAACGTGAAAACCAGAATGTTGCAAATTTCTATGTTGTTAAGGCGAGCAATGAAGTACCACGAACGTCAACTTATACAAACGCCGAACCAGCATTAACCTTATATAATTCAGAATATCATTACATATTTTCACGTCTGTATTCGTTAAAAAATCAACAGACGCTTGAAACAGACGATCATTTTCTTGCAGCCAATTTATCCAGAAAACTACTTGAATCCTTCTTGTCTTTCAAATTCCCAAAGAGCCGGGGAAACTTCGCCAACTTGTTTAATGCGGCTGTTTCAGCAAGTCAAAACCTAGAAGACGAAGGAAAGGAAAAAATTAGAAAGTTCATCAATGAATACTCACATAACGACTTTATTGAAACCAATGAAGACTTTGTTGAAAACCTAATTGGCGAAGGCGTTTCAGTCATTTCAAATATTTTTGACTGGGTAAAGGAACTGGATGAAAAACACTATCAAGAAATGATGGAGGTCGTGTCATGATTAGAAATGTTCATAACGAGGCGCAGATGTCGGACAATTTTTCCGCAGCGCTTCAAAATTCCTCAGAGCGCGGCGTTGAACTAAATTAAAGTAAGGAGACAATATCATGGCGAGATGTACTGCACCAGTGAGAGGGCATAGTTCGGCCGCAGCCGCTGCAAATTGTCCAGCGTGTCGCTATAAAAGTCGCGGGTACGGTGGGTATAGCGGTTACAGTTCTTCATTTCCATCGTATTCCGGCACTAGTAGCTATTCTAGTAGTGGTGGCAGCAGTTCCAGAGGCTCAAAACCTCGCTGGTCTAAGTCCAGCTCTTCAGTTTCATATACTTCGTCTCAAATTCAATCATTAACGCCAGTGAGGCAGGCAGTTGAAGTCAAAGTAGCCGTCCAGCCTGATATTCGAGATGCATTTTTATGCCATGCGTGGGCTGATCGTAAAGAGTCAGCTAAGGAGTTACACGATTTACTTGAGGCTGCAGGTGTAAAAGTTTGGTTTAGTGAAAAAGATCTTGGCCTTGGAGTGCCAATGATGCGAGCCATCGACAAGGGCTTAGCAAATTCCAAAGTGGGGCTTGTTTTGGTAACCCCCGCAATGCTAGAGCGACTGCCAAAAGAAAGTGTTGCAGATAAAGAGCTATCTGCTTTACTGGCAGGTAACCGACTTGTTCCTATCGTGCACAATACGACATATGAAGCTCTTCGTAATGTAAGCCCTTTGCTTGCATCAAGATCTGGTTTAGACACCTCGGAAGATTCAATGGCTGAGATTGCTGAAAAAATCGCGGAGTTGGTAGCTATATAATTTGGCGCAGTTTAGTTCTAACAAGCGCATTTGCTTTCACCCTTTTTATCGTCACCGTAGGAAATTATGACTGAAGAAGTATTAGCATATTTAGATCACAATATACTGGATTCAATTCGTAAAGGTGATCCTTTTGATATTAGGGGGCTGCTTGATAAAAACAAAATAACTCCTATTTATTCTAAGGAAAACCTAAAAGAGATAAAGAGGTCAGTAGGATCCGAAAATGAATTTTTATCAATTCTCAAAGATTTAGGAGCGAAGTACATCGAGCCTATTTACGAAAATAATTTACCTGCTGGAAAGGCTCATATTAATGATAGTGATGTTTATTTCGTTTGGCGTTGGTTTATTGAAAATGACGAACCAATGCCTGAATACGGCTACGGATTAAGCTCAATGTTAGAAAAATTTTATGGTGGAAGACGTGATGAAACTTACGCGGAGATTTTCTCAAAGGGAGATGCCGAACTAAAGAAAATAATGGATGATGCAATAAGAGAACTGGATTCCAATGAATGTTTTACCGATGAAATGAAAAAGGTTATTAGTTCTCTACCTGAAATGTTAGTAGCACAACATCAATACATCAGTGAAAAAATGGATATACTCGAGCAATCACCTGTTAAAGCATTTGAGAATGCAACAGGTTTGGGCGCTAAGGTATTGAAAAACATCCATCCACCACAAGTTGTCCAAAAAATATTTAAAGCGGTTCAGGGCTCAATTCCAAATGTAGAATTAGACATAGATGTCTTCTTTGGTGTTAAGTGTCAGCCTTTTGAGGCTAATTCTGATAGAGTAAAAACCTTATCTGAAAAAGTTAATGGGCTTTATCATCAGTTAAATTTTTTAGGCTATTACCGAGATACTGATATGAAGAATACGAGAGGGTTTGTTCGTTCTTCTAGTGATATGACACATGCAGGAATTGCTTCGTTTTGTCACTTACTATTGTGTCGTGATGAAGGGTTAGTAAAGAAAGCAGCTGCTGCATATGAATATGCAGGAGTTAGAACTCTGATCATACACTTTCAAGCTAACAAGGCCTGAAGTCGGATTCGTAACTGTTGCTCGGTTCCCGCTTCGTTTCACATTATAGCCAACAATTAGTCACCACTTAAGGGCTGCGTTAAACCATAGAAAATTTAATCCGAAACTCAAAGAATTGAGTTAAAAATCTAACACGTTTATGTCCCACATAGAGCTAGCTGGCCTAACTAGCTCTATCTTGCCCCCTAAACGTGTCAAAGAAGCCTTTCGTCACGCTGTTGTACAGAGTTGGCTGGCTTAATTTTGTAATGCAACAC
>NZ_JAJAEF010000027.1:0-65309 GCF_020447145.1 Shewanella sp. SR1
AGCATAAGTCTTGGCATGGCTTGAGGTTATGGTTACTTTTGGCGAAGCAAATTATAACGTCTTGCCATGCTGTCTAAAAATCACTCTCGAAAGATCAACAGCCCCTAATACCTTGAGTAAAAGAGATCACAAAAATGAAGGGGGAGGAATGAATTGCGCGATAAAAAAAGGCCCTGATAACAGGGCCATTTTCTATCGATAGGAATGCTGAACTTAAGGTCTTATCCCGACGCATCCCTGCGGCACTCGGCCGCCTAAACTCAGATAGTCACAGCAATCATTCACTTGCTTACGCAGATATTGATTGCCGCGGATCACACAGTCAGGCCACCTGTTAAAGCTGTGGAGCAAGTGCCAAAACACTTTTTCAGTTTCCGTTTGCGCTTCGCCAGTCGAATTCAATTGCTGCCATTCTTCTAACGTGTCCCATAAGTAAAGTTGCACTTCATGGAAGTCGAGTTCTTCACTCAAAAACGCTTTTCCATAAAAGGCGAGTTGGGGCGCTTTATTATCGATGAACTCAGTTGCCGTCATCGTTTGCCTCCTTTCTGTTTGCTATAACAGTATAGATGCAAAATTAGCGCTTTTGCTCGAAATTATTTTTGGATTACTGTTTAGGTAATAACTTGGCGGTTTTCAATACGATAGGTGTCACAGGGACGTCAGGCCAATTGAGCTTAGTGTTCGTGCCTGTCTCAACGACAGCCATAGCTTCGAGGACAGTTTTCCCTTCAATCACTTCACCAAATACGGCATAACCCCAACGGCGTTTGGATGGGTCGAGCTTAGTATTGTCGGCCACGTTGAAGTAGAACTGGCGTGTGGCTGAGTGCGGCTCGTTTTCCCGCGCCATGGCGATAGTGCCTATGCTGTTGGTGAGACCATTTCCTGATTCGTTGACTATCGGCTTGCCGTCTGGCAACTCTTCATACTTAGGGGTGAGTCCACCGCCTTGCACCACAAAGTCACTGATCACACGGTGAAATATCGTGTTGTCGTATTCGCCTTTGACGACATAAGTTAAAAAGTTATCGACAGTGATAGGTGCGCGTGTCCTATCTAGCTCGACCACTATTTTGCCTAAGCTAGTGTCAAACTCGACTCTGGGATACAAGGTATCGGCCTGAATGTCGAGAGCGAGGCTATTGTGACTCATAAAGAGAAATAAGAGGGCTGATATCCAACGGAGCATATTGATTTCCTTATAATAAACTGACGCTGTTATTGTTGTAGAAACTGATTAAGCTCAGGATCATTGAGAATTTCACCTGTGAGTTGGCCGAGTAATTTATTCATATCCAGCTCTAAGGTCGCAAAATCGGGTGTTAAAGGGCCTTTCAAGGTGCCTTTTGCCTTATAACGTTTAACCAGTTCTTGGGTTGAGTTTTTGGCTTGCACTGCGATTAACACACTGTGTTTTGCCTCATAGCCAAAAGTCTTTTTAGTGACATCCATTTGCAATTCTTCTAATTGAATTTGCACTGAATTAGTCGCGCTAGGATCGATTTGATAACCCGCTTGGCTAAAGCTGGCGCGGAATACTTCATCGAGCAGCAATTTAGGCGGTTCACTCGGGCTGACCAAACGTGTTTTTGTCCCTTCTTCAATAAAACGCGCCACGAAATCGACGGTGCGTGTATCGACGGTTTCAAGAGAGATAGGAACACGTTGCGCGGTTTGTTGGCTGATATTGGGCACTTGGGGACTGAAAGCCATATGAGTCGGATTTTGGCTGGCACAGCCCGCGAACAGCAGGGGAAAAGTCAAAGTCAGTAATAGCCGTTTCATGGGATCTCTCGTACAAGTAAAAGTGGCTACAGCATACCAGAAATCACTTTTGATGCCACAGAACACCTCGATTCAGTTGGAGTACAGCTTTTAGTGATAATATCCAGCGTTCACTATGGGTTAGTTCATTTCTTTAGGTGAAAAATATGCCAAAACTGTTGATAATTTCGTTTATTGTGGGCCTGACACTGGCGTCAAGCATCATGAGCACCAATGCATTTGCGGGGGACTCTGCCCATATACTCGGCGGCAGTTTAGGCTACGGTAGCCAAGAGTTTGAAACTAAGAATGGTAAATATGATGCCGGTGACACCCTGAGTGGCGACT
The DNA here is from genome assembly GCF_020447145.1 of Shewanella sp. SR1. Taxonomy (NCBI): domain Bacteria; kingdom Pseudomonadati; phylum Pseudomonadota; class Gammaproteobacteria; order Alteromonadales; family Shewanellaceae; genus Shewanella; species Shewanella sp. SR1. Next base: position 2,116 of record NZ_JAJAEF010000027.1, read on the forward strand.
TATATTACCGTTATATGCTCAACGAGCATTTTGGGGTTGAAGCGGGTTATTTAGCGGGTTCCGGTGGTGTTGCGAGTGCGCTTGTCAGTATTATCAGCGAGATAAAAAACTTGAGTTATAACGGTGTTAGAACCACAGCCTACGGAGAGTATGCGTTGTCTCGCGGTAACAGCCTTTATGCCAAGCTGGGCGCTGCCTACACTCAAGTGAGCTATGAGATGCATAAGCAGGAGATGGACTCGAACGATGTCGGCTTTTATGGCGCGGTTGGTTGGCAATATCGCTTTAAGTCAGGATTCGGTTTGAATTTGGAGTATGAATATCTTCCGATGAAAGAGTTAGAGTTGCAGGGGATAAACTTTGGAATGAGCTATCGATTCTAGTCCTGCTTAGCATCTAGCATCTAGCATCTAGCATCTAGCATCTAGCATCTAGCATCTAGCATCTAGCATCTAGCATCTAGCATCTAGCATCTAGCATCTAGCATTAAAGCGCCTTAGGGCGCTTTTTTCGTTTTATAACCTAGGATGATAAAGCATTAAACAGAATACTGACTGGCAACAAAATGACAACATTTTGACCTTGCACTCTTTTAATGCAAAGGGGGACGGGTTAGAGTAAAAATTCGATGTTTAGAATGAGAGAGCACAGATGCTCCCGCGTTATTTCTGTAAGGCTTAGTCATGTTAACGATAGCAACGCAAATCGCCCCAGATAGCCTGATCAATCCGAAGGGGTTACCCCATTTCGGCCATTTCGATGGCATAGTCAAAACCTTAGGTTTAGCGGACTTTGCTTATTTCGACACTATGGATAAACCCGCTTCAGCGTGGGCCAAGCATTTCGATTATAAACAGTTTCAGTTTGTCTCTTTGGTCACGCCGCGTTATGTCCTTGGTGTCGCACTCGCCGATATTGCTTACGTCGGCAGTGCGTTTTGTTATTTATACGATATAAAAACCAACACTCTCACCCAGCTTGATTGGCTAAAACCTTTAAGATTTGGCTATCAGATGACGCCATCGCCTGCCGAGGGTAAAAGTCGTATTGGCCGTAAAGGAGCGCAGTTAAGCTTTGAGATTGTAGAGGGCGGTTGGCGGTTAATCATTGATACTAAAAATATTCAAGCCGATGTGACTTTGCACTCAGCTCCCTTAAGTTTGCCTATGGCCATGTGTAGTCCTACTGGATACAACGGCTGGACTTACACACAGAAACATAATGGTTTGACGGTTAAAGGTAGTTTGACTGTAGCTCATGAGCCGCAGCCGCTGAATCACGCTTTAGCTGGTTATGATTTTTCGGCGGGTTACATGCGCCGCGATACCAGTTGGCGCTGGGCGTCGATCAACGCGCGGATCCATGAGGGCATTATGGGGCTTAATTTAGCCGCGGGCGTCAATGAAACCGGCGCTACTGAAAATGTCTTTTGGATTAATGGCGAGCGTCATTTACTCGGGTCAGTGCAATTTGAGTTTGATCGACATGCCACGCTCGGCGCCGAGGTTTGGCGAGTCTACAGTCAAAATGGCCAAGTGGATTTACAGTTTGCGGCGCGCAATTGTCGCAGTGAAAAGCGTAATTTGCTCTTGCTTAAGAGTAATTTCCGCCAATTCATCGGCCATTTCAGCGGCACTATTACCGATAATCAAGGACACAGTTACCAGATAAATAATGTTCTGGGGCTCGCCGAAGATCACTATGCCCGCTGGTAACCGAATGCGGGTCGTCAAACGTTACTAACCGACCGCTGTTGTCTGTGTTGTGGCGTTTAATGCAGTTTATAAAGTTCGCTCAGAATCGATATAAAAACACTAAAAATAGTCATAAAACAACAAGAGAACAGGACGACCTTATATGGATATCGCCTCGCTGATCCAGCACCCAGAGCTGTTACTGCTAGTGCTCGCACCTTTGTTTTTCGTGTGTATTTTGCTGGAATGGTACTTTGGCGATAAAAGACAAAGGCTACCGTTAAGTGCACGTTATCGTGGCCAAGAAGTGCTGTGTAATTTCAGCCTCGCGGCCATGCATCAAGGCGCCGATCTGCTCACTGGCTTGTTGATCGCTAAGCTGTATCTGGCGATGTTTGGTTGGAAGTTATTCGATATTGAAATGGGCCCATTAAGCTTTATTGCCTTGATGATCGCGCAGGACTTTTGTTATTACTGGTTCCACAGGGCGAGCCATAGAGTGCGCTGGATGTGGGCGGCTCACGTGGTGCACCATAGCTCTGAGAATATGAATTTTAGCACGGCGTTTCGCCAGAGTTTAATGTATCCGTTTGCGGGCATGTGGGTGTTTTGGTTGCCGCTGGTGGTCATAGGTTTCGACCCAAACTGGGTGGTATTTGTGGTATTACTCAATCTGGGATTGCAATTTTTTGTGCATACCCAAGCGATTAAATCACTCGGACCGCTGGAATGGGTCTTCAATACACCGTCACATCACAGGGTGCACCACGGTCGTAATCCCCAATATATAGATAAAAACTATGCGGGTGTGCTGATTATCTGGGACAAGCTGTTTGGTACTTTTGAGCCCGAGGTAGAGACTGTGGTTTACGGTATCACTAAGCCTGTGAATAGTTTTAATCCCCTTAAAGTGACGTTTAGCGAATGGCGAGACATGTTTGCTGAGGTCACCGCGACAGGCTTGAGTGTTAAACAACGACTACGTATCTTGTTTGCTCCGCCTTCCAGCAGTTTAAAAAGCGAGGAATAACAATCCACTGCATTTTCCAAGTTAAATAGCGCAAATGGCTAATAGAGTCTTGAATTTAGCCTTGCTAGCCTATATTCCGTTTTTTGCCACTGTTTTGGTGTAAAAATGTACAATCCCATACTTTGGTGGTACTTTTTGGGATAAGGAATTTAACTTGGGAGGACTTATCATGATGGATGAACCTCGATTATCCGCGGAGGAGCTTGCTTGTTTTAGCGAACTTTTTTCGCCGACTCGTGTGGGCACTGCCTTGACTAACGATCCCCTTGTCAATCACGTGCTCACAGTCACAACTGAAGTGCCGCAAGTTATCGCTTCGATTCTCGGTAAGGCAAAACTCACTCTATTAGCCGAAGTCGGGCCCTATAAACTCTGGTTTCCGCTACTGATGAAAGTGGATGACTTTGGACAGTTTCAACCCACTTTAGGCGTGCCTGAAGTACTCGATGCCTCGGGAGTGGAGCGCAGTTGGCGGTTAACCCAAGCCGATGATGTATGGATATTCGACCACGATCAAGGTGAGCAATGGTCAGTTGCCTCGTTATCCAGTTCTGGCATGGCTATTCGCGCTAAATCGCAGCAGCAATTTAAGCAATTGTTAGGCAGTAAAGATCTGCAATTACAACTGCCCAATGGCGAGACTATGCGCGTCGATATCGAGCCTATTCGTAGCGAGAAAGGTCTGGCCTTCGTTAAGTTTCAGGCTGAAACCGAAGAGCGTGAAGCGTTACGTCAATTCTTATTTAGTCGTCACCGTAGCCAGCACGCTCAGCTCTACCGTGACTTACGTTAGTACTTGCATTGCAACAGTTTTCGGCCTTGTGTTAGTTTTCCTGTTATCTAAAAATCTCAGTTCTGCAACTCGAATGTGAAATCCACGGATTTAAAAACTGTCATTTGCGATTGCAGTGCTTTTCGCCGATTGTTACCTGCCAATCTGTCGCCCGATGGATTAGAATGGCATTGAATTCAAAACATCAGAGCGAGCGGTATGCACGTACATATTTTAGGAATTTGTGGAACCTTCATGGGTGGTCTAGCGTTATTGGCTAGGGCAAAAGGGCACAGAGTGACGGGCTCGGATGCCAATGTCTATCCTCCAATGAGCACGCAACTAGAGGACCAAGGCATTGAGCTTATTCAAGGTTTTGATCCCAGCCAGCTGGGTGAAGCAGGGCATTATCCTGACTTAGTTGTCATTGGTAATGCCATGAGCCGTGGTAATCCTTGCGTGGAAGCCGTGTTGAACATTGGCATCCCTTATACCTCTGGCCCGCAGTTTTTAGCCGATCATATTTTGCCTGAGCGTTGGGTACTGGCAGTGTCTGGCACTCACGGTAAAACCTCGACTTCTAGCATGTTAGCCTGGATTTTAGATGATTGTGGTTATGAGCCTGGGTTCTTAATCGGTGGTGTACCGCAAAACTTTGGTGTGTCGGCGCGTTTAGGCAAGACGGCTTTCTTTGTGGTTGAGGCCGATGAATACGACAGTGCCTTCTTCGATAAACGTTCGAAATTCGTGCATTATCATCCGCGTACCTTAGTGATAAACAATCTTGAGTTCGATCATGCCGATATTTTTGCCGATCTGGCCGCGATTCAAAAACAGTTTAATCATTTAGTTCGCACTGTACCTGGCGAAGGAAAGATCGTTTGGCCCGCCGATTCCCATGCTGTTAAGCAGACGATTGATATGGGTTGCTGGAGCGAGCAAGAAACCTATCATTTAACCGAATCGACCAGCGGTTGGTATGGCAAAGCCTTAAGTGATGATTGCCATCGATTTGAAGTGTTTTTTGATGGTGAGTCCCAAGGTATTCTCGAATGGGATTTGATTGGTCAGCACAATATTGAAAACGCCATGATGGCCATTGCTGCCGCGCGTCACGTGGGCGTTAAGCCGAGTGCTGCAATTGAAGCCTTAGCTAAGTTTATGCCACCTAAACGTCGACTCGAATTACTCGGAATCGTTAACGGCGTGAGCGTTTACGATGACTTTGCCCACCATCCAACGGCCATTGCGACCACGTTAAAAGGCATGCGGGCTAAGGTCGGCCAGAGCAAGATTACTGTGGTACTCGAGCCGCGCTCAAACACCATGAAGAGCGGTGTCCATAAAGACACTTTAGCTTTTTCTATGATGCAAGCCGACGAAGCCTTTTTATATCAAGCCGATACCATCGGCTGGAATATGAAAGAAGCCATGGAAGCGGCGGTGATCCCCGTGACTGTGTTACATCAAATTGATGATGTGGTCGCCAAAGTAACGGCAACGGCCAAAGCGGGCGACACCATAGTGGTGATGAGTAACGGCGGTTTTGGCGGTTTACATAAGAAGCTGCTGGCCGCATTAGAGCTGCGTTCAACTGTAGAGCAGGTTTAAGATGAGCTACGCAAAGTCGACAAAGGCAATTAGCTTAGCTTGGACGGGCGCCTCGGGTGCGCCCTATGGCCTTAAGTTGCTCGAGTGTCTGTTGGTATCGGGTTATCAAGTGTTTTTGATGATCTCTAGTGCTGCTCGGGTAGTATTAGCGACTGAACACGGTCTGCAGTTAAGCGCCAACAGCGACAAAGCCCATGCCCAGCTGTTGGCTTTACTGCACGAAAAAGGCGTGATTATCACTGGCGAGTTAGTGGTGTTAGGCAAAGATGAGTGGTTTTCACCGCCTGCATCCGGTAGCGCCGCACCTAAACAAATGGTGATTTGCCCTTGCTCGACGGGGACGTTAGCGGCTGTGGCTACCGGAATGAGTAATAATTTACTCGAACGCGCCGCCGATGTGGTGATTAAAGAGCGCGGCCAACTTATCCTAGTGCCGAGGGAAACTCCTTTTAGTGCCATACACTTAGAGCATATGTTGAGCCTTTCTCGCCTCGGCGCGACCATTATGCCCGCCGCCCCCGGTTTTTATCACAATCCCAAATCGGTTGAAGATCTGGTAGACTTCATGGTCGCTCGAATTCTCGATCATTTGGGCGTTGACCATGCATTAACGAGTCGCTGGGGTTATGACAAACAGTCTAACCGCGACCTCGACAATTGAGACTTATATGAAACACACCACCGAAGTGATGATCTCTGCGGAAGAGATAAGCCAGAAATTGGATCAAATGGCCGAGCTAATCAATGCCCATTATGCCCACAGCGAACGTCTGCTGATGGTAGGCTTGTTAAAAGGCTCAGTGGTCTTTATGGCTGACCTGTGTCGCCGAATTAAAGGCCATGTTGAAATCGATTTTATGTCGGTTTCCAGTTATGGCAATGCTATGACCAGCTCACGGGATGTGAAAGTGCTGAAAGATGTGCAATCAGATATCGCCGGTCGCGATGTATTGATTGTGGAAGACTTGATTGACTCAGGTAACACCTTAAGCAAAGTGCGCGAGATGCTGTTACTGCGCGAGCCTAAGAGCCTTGCACTGTGCACCCTGCTGGATAAACCTGAACGTCGTGAAGTGGATGTGAAGGTCGATTTTATCGGTTTCACTATCCCTGATGAGTTTATCGTGGGTTATGGTATTGATTATGCAGAGCAATATCGCAATCTACCTTACATCGCGAAAGTCGTGCCACTCGATTAAGTGTCCGATACCGTTTAAAACTCCCGCAACAGGCGGGAGTTTTGCTTTTTACGGTTATATAAAAAATAGTATAAATAATTGAACCATTAAAGATTGGTTTTTCAATCGATTAGCTAATTTTTTGCTTTAGTTCTGCAACCCATCATTGTAATTGTGTTTTTTAGCACCATCTTATTACTTTCTAATGTGTAAGGATCGGTACAAATATGGCGAATATTACCCATGCTCTGGTACTCGAAGGGCTTAAAAAAACCTATAAAGGCGGCGTCGAAGCGGTCAAAGGCATCAGCCTCACCGTCAATCAAGGGGATTTCTTTGCCTTACTCGGCCCCAATGGTGCGGGTAAATCCACCACGATTGGTATTATAAGCTCCTTAGTGCAGAAGAGTTCAGGTTCGGTCAAAGTCTTTGATTATGATATCGATAAGCAGCTAGAACACGCCAAGCTTTGTATTGGTCTAGTGCCGCAAGAGTTTAACTTCAACCAGTTTGAAACCGTACTGCAAATCGTGGTGAATCAAGCGGGTTACTATGGTGTGCCTAAGCCTGTTGCCCTTGAACGCGCTAAAAAATACTTAAGCCAACTGGATTTGTGGGAGAAACGTAATAGCCAATCGCGGGAATTATCCGGCGGCATGAAGCGACGGTTAATGATCGCCCGCGCCCTGATGCATGAACCTAAGTTGTTGATTTTAGATGAGCCTACCGCAGGCGTGGATATTGAACTGCGTCGCTCTATGTGGGAGTTCCTCAAACAAATTAATCAGCAAGGCGTGACGATCATCCTGACCACCCATTACCTTGAAGAGGCTGAAATGCTTTGCCGTAATATCGGCATTATCGACAAAGGCATTTTAGTGGAATGCACTAGCATGAAGGCGCTGCTCAGTAAGCTGAATATGGAGACGTTTATTCTCGATCTGCGTCGCGATACAGTAACGGCACCGGTACTCGATGGCATGGCGTGTCGCTTAACTGACTCTCATACCTTAGAGGTGGATGTGGTTAAAGAGCAAAATCTCAACGATGTCTTTAGCCAATTAAGTGCGGCCAATATAGAAGTGCTATCGATGCGCAACAAGTCTAATCGCTTAGAAGAACTCTTCGTCGAACTCGTGAAGAAAACTCAGGGAGTCTCTGCATGAATCAGCTCTACTTTATCGCCTTTAAAAGCATCTTAAGCAAAGAAATTAATCGGTTTACGCGAATTTGGATCCAGACTTTAGTGCCGCCTGCGATTACCATGACCTTGTATTTCTTGATCTTTGGTAACTTAGTCGGCAGCCGAATTGGAGAGATGGGCGGCGTATCTTATATGGAGTTTATCGCCCCAGGTTTGATCATGATGTCGGTGATCACTAACTCTTACTCGAACGTGGCGAGCTCATTCTACAGTGCTAAGTTTCAACGCAATTTAGAAGAGCTGATGGTGGCTCCTGTGCCCCATTATGTGTTGATTGCAGGTTATGTTGGTGGCGGCGTGGCGCGCGGTTTGTGTGTCGGCCTAATAGTGACGCTTGTGGCCATGTTCTTCGTTGATATTAGCTTGCATCATGCTGGTTTAGTGGTAATGACAGTGTTTTTAACCTCAGTGCTATTCTCCTTAGGTGGCTTGATTAACGCTGTTTTTGCAAAAAGTTTTGATGATATCAGTATCATCCCCACTTTTGTGCTTACCCCATTAACTTACCTTGGCGGGGTATTTTACTCGCTGTCACTTTTGCCCCCTTTCTGGCAAGGCGTGTCGGCACTCAACCCTGTGGTCTATATGATCAACGTGTTCCGCTATGGCTTTTTAGGCTTCGCCGACATCAGTGTGCCATTGTCCATCGCCATTATGATCGGTTTCTGTGTCGCCCTGTGGACCTTAGCGTATTACTTAGTCTCGCGCGGAATAGGGTTACGTTCGTAACTGCTTAAAATTAAGATTGAGATTTGAAGGGCATAAATTTTAATGCCCTTTTTATACGTAAATTTTGGTTTAGGCATTATTTTGCTTCATTTGCTATAGGAACTTGTTAAGGTAAATCTATAACTCGGCTCGTCGTTTTTAAGGGTAAAAGTATGAGAAATACTTTATATATGCTTGTTGTGAGTTGTTTATTTGGCTGTACTAATGCAAAAAACGAAACGGTAGCCACTGACAACCTCTCAGATAATAGTGCTAAGGTTGCAACTTCACCCGCACAAGATGTTGTATTAAATCCACTGCAAAAAGTAGCTCCAGCACCCAAAGGTGTTAATTCATCTACTGAGAAAAATAAATTGTATCGTTATCAATTTAATGGTCGTCAGTTTACTACCTCAACGGATCAGTTAGTGAAAGGAACCGTGGTTTACGATACGCAAATGTCTGTATTTGGAAAGCTAAAAGGTTCGTTAATACTTGTTAGTCAGTTGCCATTATCAACATTCTCCTCTGGCTTTAGCATTGATAACATTGCCGAGAATACCTATCGACTGATCCCACTCGATAGCCGTATTTTATTGCTTGATGTGCTTAAACATCTGCAGGAGTTTGGTCAGGCTGAGTTGGAAGTTGATTATAGTCCAATGGATAGAACACCCATTATTTAGAGAGAGTTGGGCATCAGTACAGATAATAAAAAAGCCGCAAATTGCGGCTTTTTTAATTTTGGTTAATCTTATTATTTACGGCGGCGTAGTGCTGCCAAAGGTAACAAGATGAATGATAGCCAACCTAAACTACCACCAGAGTTTCTATTTGATACTACTGTTGGTGTCGGTTCAGGAACATCTCTCACTTTAACTGATATCGTTTTGACAACATCAGCGGTACCATCATTTACCGTCAGACTAAATGCTAGTGTTTCGAGTTTGCTAACCTGCGGTGCAGCGAAGCTTAAGGATGCGGTGTTGGCACCTGTAAGTGTCGCTGTAGCGCCAGAGGTTTGTGTCCAAGTATAAGTGAGTGTATCACTGGCGTTAGCATCAACAGCTGTGGCGTTGATCGTAACTGCATCACCCTCTTTGACTTCAGTCGCACTTGCAGCCAAGGTGACGCTTGGCAAGCGGTTGTCGCATGGATTGACATCGCCAGCCGTCTGCTCATGAAACACACTCGTTACAATATTTGAGAAGGTGACATTATCGACAATCCAACCAAATTCATTTGAGTTAGTATCAGAGACAATACGGAAGCGGAAGCGAACTTCGTTACCATTTAATGCTGTACCAAAGTTAACGGTTTCTATCTCGCCAGCGGAGGCCATGATGCCAGTAAAGGCTTTCCGGCCTGGAAGTAAATCTGCCAACTCACCTGTATAGCCAGCGCCTTCAAATGCACCACCCATTTTAGTTACATCGGCCCAGTCACCACCGTTGATGCTGATTTCAACTACACCACCGTCATAGTTTTCTTCAATTTCAAAGTATTGGAACCAGCTAATTTTGAAGTCGCCACCATAGCCAACCGTTACGGGTTTAGTTTCGTAGGCAACGTCTGAAGCGAAACCGTTGTTGGCAATACGAAGGTATTGAGTATCGACTGGGAAGTAGTCAGCATAATCGCTTTCAAGTTTTGCAGTGCCTTTGGCCATATCGCCACCGCTGATGATGTGCTCTTTAAAATCAACTAACCCTGCCTGATTTTCCATATCACTTACAGACATATTGCCAACAAGAGACTTGTCTTTAAAGTCTAAATTGACGGTAGTAGTAAAGCTATACTCATCGGCCTCAGTCCCTTCCTCTAACGTTGGGAATGTCAGTTTTAGCTCGATAGTATCGGCAGTTGCAGCATCATTGAGTGTCAGCTCAATAGGTGTGCTTGTTGCCTCGGCATATAGTCCTAAAGCACCAAATGTCACTTTGCCATCATTAGCAAAGGTAATATTCTGGCCACTTGTAACCTCAATTTTTCCTTCGAGCCCTGCAAACGCTTTGCTGCCTCGGTTAGCTATCGTGAAGCTAACAGTTCCAGTCTCACCTTTATCTAAAATACCATCTTTGCTGCAGTAGCCTACTGTCATGCCTTCATAATCGGCATTAACTGTGTGACTTGCTACATTGAAGGTTGATAGCTCAGTCTTATAGGACTCTACAACCCCTTGATGTTTAGCGTCGTAACGTTCAGGAGATACAGCACCAAGACCCATACCACGACGAGCAAAGGCTTTTAGGAACAGTTCATAGTCTTTAGGTTCACTAGCGTAGGCTGCGGCAAGCAAGGCGTCACGAGCCTCGGTATAGGTTGGCGCAATTGGTGTCATCTTATAAGCTGCAACGAGGTAATTCATCATCATGCTGCGAGCTTCAGCAAAGCTATAGCGTTCGTCGTTGATTAATGAAACATAACAATCCCATAGCATTGCAGCCCATGGTTCACCTGCATCATGGACTTCAGCATTACCATTAACATCTGCTCCTGTTCCTTTGCCTAGTTCAACATTACCGAAAGTGAGCGGGTTCACTTCCATATCAGTACTGTAAGGGTAATTACGAATGCCAGAATAGAAAGAGGCGACATATGTAATTGCAGCATAAGGTTTTTGGAATAATTCGTTGCCAGCGATGAGTGCATCATCTGCTTCTGATATAACTAGCAATGCATGGAAATCACCCCAGCCTTCGCCCATCGAACGGCCTTGTTGGTTGATTAGACCTGAAGAATTGCCTACTAAACGGTTACTGATGTAGTGTCCCCATTCGTGGGCAACAATCGCATTATCCCAAGAGCTATCTTTAAATGGCTTAGTATTGAACATGGTTACTGTGACGGGTTTAGCCGCGTCGAGTTGCGCATAAATCAGTGCACCATCATTTTTTGATAAACCAATACTTGGGACTTTAACTGTATCATCGGTGCCACCCATAGGTGCCGGTTCAACAGTGCCAGAGTTATTCGCAATGAGCACACCGATAGCGCCTGCTTGCTGAGCAAACTTAGCTTTAACGGTAAACCCACAGACTCCACGATCAATAATGGCAATTTTGCCTGCTAATTCAGCAGCATTTGTTGGTGCAGTACAGCCATCGTTAACGGGTGCTACATCATCGACTAAACGAACCACATCGCTACTGACTTCAAATTGACCTTGTCCAAAACCTGCGCGCTGTGTTGAATCAAGCAAACCGATAGCAGCATCAGAGGTCACTGTTACGCCATAGTCTTCACCGTTTACGGCGTCTTTACTATCCCAGAGATACATTTGCATTCTAGGTGAATTACCATCAGCAGGTGTACTCATGTTGGCATTATTAAAGCCTGAGTTATCTTGAACTTCAGCCCTAATCGCATCACCTTCTTCGCCGCCACGACCATAGTTTTGAACTTGAGCGTTACCCGCAGCCTCATCAAAACCGTGGTCATAAAACAAATCATGTAGATAGTTGTTCATATAGAACAAGTTTACGATTGATGCCTTACGGTTATTAACTGAGCTTTCAGCTTGAGTTGTATTGTATTTGTAGTCGAAGGTTTTATCGCTGGTGAGCTCAGAAGTGAAGTCGCCGTTGGTAAAGCCATCTGGAGCAAGGGCATCTACGTAAGCAAATACGTTGTTACCAGAGGTGGTTGTAGCCTCTTCTGTTAACCAAGGGTCCATTGTACTGATTGGGCCTGAAGTGATAGTGACCATAGGAGCATCTAAATATTCAGTTGCATCAACTTGGTCTTTGCTCATCGCGGGGACAACATTGCCATGGGGACCATCCCATGGAATACCCTGATCATCTGCGTATATGCGGTAATTGAATGCGGCTTCCTGTGCGGTAAGATTATGTTTAAATAAAACTTTGTTATCTAGATCACTAATGACAAAAGAATAGAATTCAGAATCTACACTTTTATTGTCGGCGACTTCAATTTCGACATAATGCGCAGGAACCAGCGAGCCCTTCAATTCAAAGAATACGGGTTTAGATCGAGGTTCACCTTTAAGTATTTTTGAACTACTAGACGCGGCTACATTAAAAGACTGATATTTACCAATCTTAGAGGTCGCACTGATGCTCACATCGGCAACACCCATTGCTTTAGAGGCGGCTTTTACTGCATTAGCAGGGTCATTAAAATCTGGTTTTATGCCTTTCAATTCAGTGGTATTGGCAGTGCTAGCGGGTAGTAAGCTGCCAGAAGTTGCGACTAAATCAAACTCTCGATTCATTAAAACATTAAAACTACTATTAAATACTTCAATACCTTGATATTCCTGCTGATATTTTGCAATCATAGCACCGCGGCCAGTATCGTGTAGGCTTGCTAATATTGGTTTCAAACTGGTGTTTTTACTTGTTGATAATCCAGTTACTTGATTGAGGTAATAATCCGCAGCAAAAGTGAGTTTGTACTTAGCATTTAAGGCACCCATATCAGGAGTTCTTTGGCCAGATTTTGCCCATTGGAAAGTGGCATTACCTGTTTTAACGTCATACTGATCTTTCATCCCACTAACAGAATTTGCTGTTTGACTCTGTTGGCTGTTAGTAAGGTTCTTTGGGATTTGGTTAATACGAAGTGTATTATTGTCTGCATTGGCGGCAGCTGAAAGCAGCGCCGCTGAAATGGCGATCGATAGTTTTGTTTTCACAACTTCTTCCTTGTCAATGAATGCCTTCAGCACTTTATTGAATGTGCTTGTAGCTAAATTGTTATGGTTATGCTGCACTCTTTGGTGGTAGCGATGAAGTTGTAACACAAAAGTGATATGTGGGTAACACTTTTGGGTAAAAAAAGACTTATGCCATATTTTGCCGTATATCACTCTGTTTAAGGAGTTGAGATCTTCTTGCCTAAGGCTTAACCGCTCTGACTATTGGGTTTTGTAGGCTGATTAAGGTTTCTGTTGACTGGATTTCATCAATAGATTGGATGCGATTGATGAGTACGTGCTGTAAACCATCGATGGATTGGCACATTACCTTTACGAAAATACTGTAGTTGCCTGTGGTGTAATAGGCTTCGACGACTTCTTCGAGGGCGTTGAGTTTGGCTATGGCGGCAGGATAATCGCCAGCACTTTTAAGATTGATACCGATAAAACAGCAGACGTCATAGCCTAAGGCTTTAGGGTTTACCGTGATCTGCGCGCCTGTGATGATCCCCGCTTGCTTCATTTTTTCTACCCGAACATGGATAGTGCCAGCGCTAACGCTAAAGCGTTTAGCGAGTTCGGCAAAGGGCGTGCGGGCATCCTGCATTAGGGCTTCGAGGATATGATTATCGAGTTGATCGCGCTGAAATGCGGTATCCATAAATAAACTCTCTATAACGTAATGAATTGTCATAAAGTTACGTTTTTTTATGGGGAATTGCTACCGATTTTGCCCGTCTTAGTTGATTTTAGTGATCATTGTTCGCCCAAAGGCTCACAAAAAGGCACTTCTGCGCTAAAAGTCATACTGACACCCGTGTAGGGATGTTTGATGGTGAGCTCTGCCGCATGCAGTAATAGGCGAGGCGCTAAGGATTTGGCTAATGGGTCGGCATAAAAACCATCGCCTAAGATCGGATGGCCTAGCGCCATCATATGCACGCGTAATTGGTGTGAGCGGCCAGTAATTGGCGTGAGTTTCACCAGCGTCGAGCGTTTGGCACGACTTATTACTTGGTAGTGAGTTAAAGACGGTTTGCCCACAAGATGATCGACTTTCTGTTTGGGGCGATTTGGCCAGTCGCAGATCAGCGGATAATCAACACTACCAGTGTCATTCTTGACATGGCCAGCGACCCTTGCAAAGTAGGTCTTGCTGGTTTCTCTATCGTGGAATTGACGTTTTAATTCACGTTCGGCGCTACGAATAAGGGCGACAACGATCACGCCTGAGGTCGCCATATCGAGGCGGTGGACGATTTGGCTATGGGGATGTTCAGCTTTTACCCGAGCATAGACACTGTCGTAATGGGCGGGGGAGCGACCGGGCACAGACAACAATCCCGAAGGTTTGTTTATGACGATAATGTCTTTATCTTGATAAAGAATATCGAGCCAAGGAGTTGTCGGTGGTTGGTAAATAAAATCAGTCATAATGAGGCCTATTCGTCAATGCGCCGCAAAGATACTCTGCTAGGCTTGAGGGTGCAAGTGCGACGCCCAAAGATTGCCTGTGGCATGAACCTTTCTGAGATAACTAAAGCGTCGAAGTAAAGCGTATTAGTTGATGATTTGCTGATAGAGCTGGATTTGAGTTCTTGCTATAATTACGCTCTTTTTTGTTAACGACCCTGTTGAGCCTTTGAAGCCATGAGCCAGCCAGAGATATACACTCCCGAGAATCTTTCTCACGTCCATAACCGCCTTGAGTTATTGGCGCCTGCAAAAAATGCTGACTACGGTATCGAAGCCATACGCCATGGTGCCGATGCGGTATACATAGGGGGGGGGCCCGCATTTGGTGCGCGGGCAACGGCAGGTAACAGTGTTGAAGATATCGCGCGACTCTGTACTTATGCTCATCAATATCATGCTCAGGTATTCGTCGCCCTCAATACTATTTTGATGGATAACGAACTGGCCGACGCCGAAAAACTCATTTGGCAATTGTACGAAGCCGGTGCCGATGCGCTGATTGTGCAGGACATGGGTGTATTGCAACTCAATTTGCCGCCGATTGCCCTGCATGCCAGTACCCAAATGGATAACCGCAGCCCAGAAAAAGTGGCGTTCTTAGAGCAAGTTGGTTTTTCTCAGGTGGTGCTCGCCCGCGAATTAGGCTTGAGCCAAATCCGTGATGTGGCCGCGCATACTAATATGCAGCTCGAATTCTTTATCCACGGCGCTCTGTGTGTGGCTTACAGTGGTTTGTGTAACTTGAGTCATTCCTTTAGTAACCGCAGTGCTAACCGCGGCGAATGCTCGCAAATGTGCCGTCTGCCGGGCAATCTTAAAACCCGTCAAGGCGATGTGTTAGCGCAGAATGAACATTTATTGTCTTTAAAAGACAATAACCAAACCGAAAACCTTGAAGCGCTCATCGATGCGGGCATTCGCTCGTTTAAGATTGAAGGTCGCTTAAAAGATTTAAGTTACGTTAAAAACGTCACCGCACATTATCGCCAAAAGCTGGATGCGATTATGGCGCGTCGTCCTGAGTTTAAGGCTTCGTCCCACGGCCGCTGTGAACATTCCTTTATCCCAGATCCTGAAAAGACCTTTAACCGTGGCAGCACAGATTACTTTGTTAACGAACGTAGCCAAGGGATTAAAGATTTCCGCTCGCCAAAATACATAGGCGAAGAAGTCGGTAAAGTGGTCAGCATAGGCAAAGACTTTATCCAAGTGAGCTCAAATCATGAGTTTAATAACGGCGATGGCTTAGCGTTTTTCCCTGCGAATTTTGCCATGGCAAAACAATCGGATGACAAACTGCAAGGCCTGCGGGTTAACCGCGCCGAAGGCTTAAAACTGCATATATTGCAGGTGCCAAAGGATTTAAAAGTCGGCATGACCTTATATCGTAACCATAACCAAGCCTTCGAAGCACTGTTATCGAAAGAATCTTCTAAGCGGATTATCGGCGTCGATTTACGTTTGAGCGACACTCAAGACGGACTGGCGCTGACCTTGACCGATATCTATGGCCTAAGCGCCACAGTGAGTTTAACGGTCGAGAAGACACCTGCGACAGATGTCGACAAGACCTTGCAAAATACCCGCACTCAGCTGGGTAAGCTCGGTAGTACCGACTTTGTTGCCCGCAGTATCAGTATCGATACGGCGCAAGCCTGGTTCTTGCCAGCGTCTGTGCTCAATGGCCTGCGTCGTGATGGCGTGGCCGCCTTAGAGGCTGCCCGTATACAAGGTTATGTGCGTCCACTGCCGTGGAAACATAATCAAGATGCAGTGTATCCCGTCAAGCATTTGAGTTACTTAGGCAACGTAGCCAACGAAAAGGCCAAGGATTTTTATCAACGTCACGGCGTGATTGAGATCCAAGATACCTATGAGAAAAACGGCGTCACTGAAGACGTGCCATTGATGATCACTAAGCATTGTCTGCGGTTTAACTTCAATCTGTGTCCGAAGGAAGTACCAGGCATCAAGGCCGATCCTATGGTGCTTGAAATCGGTAACGATGTGCTCAAGTTGGTATTCGACTGTCCTAAATGCGAAATGATGGTGGTCGGTGAAAACCGTCAAGTGCGAGGCCAGAAACACCTTTAACACTTGTCATTAGGAGCATTGCCCAGTGCAATGCTCCTAACACCCATTCAGCTAACATCCGCGCGCCTACATGTGCCTACCTATCATTGATGTTGTTCTCACCATAGCTACTCCCATATTTTCATCAAAGCCCGATATTGCACATGCGACGTTCAGCGGCTATCTTATTGAAAATAATATCAATAATAAGGGATGTTAAAATGGGATTGTTAGACGGTTTACTCGGTAATGCTTCTGAGGTTGATTTACAGGAATTAGCCGAGGAATTAAGGCCCATCATGGGCATTCAAGAAGAATTAAAACTCGCCTACAAAGTGATCCGCGATTTGTTTATTTTCACCAATAAACGTCTGATCTTAATTGATAAGCAGGGGCTTACTGGCAAGAAAGTTACTTACCATTCCATACCGTATAAATCCATTACCCATTTTGAAGTGGAAACCACAGGCCATTTTGATATGGATGCCGAGCTCAAAATCTGGATCTCAGGCCAGAGTGAGCCTTTAGTAAAAGAGCTTAAACGTGGCACGGATGTCGTCGGTATTCAAAAGACCATCGCCACTTTTGCGCTTTAGTTTTAAGTGTTGCTACTTAGATTTCCATTACTTCTATCGAGCTGGCGATTAAGGTAAGTAAGATAAATAAGGTAAGCCAAGTTAAATCAGGGCTTACCGGATTATCTATACTCACCCTTCATACCTATTGGTACTGAAATTATCCATATCAATTTGATTAATTTAATAATATCGCACTCGTGCTGGTGGTGTGCTCTATCGGCTCTCCTGCCATAGTGTAGGTTTCGGAGAGCTTGAGCTTACCTTGCTCGTCGTATTGATTGTGGATACCGACCCAGAATTGTTCTTCTCCTTGGATCTGTAAATTACCTTCTTCGGCAATGTGGCTATTGGGATGATAGCGCTTCATTGAATAAAGCTTACTTTCGTCGTCAAATTTTAAGTGGTAAGACAATATCGGCTCTTTGGCGTCGACATCCGCTGCGGCTTGAGCTTGTGCTTGTTTCGCTGTGGTATCGGCATGGGGTCTGTGATACTTGTTGCGGGACAAATATGCGCTATTGTTGCTATGGCTAGCGCTATGTCCATGGTTATCTGAACGCTGGTTTAGCCCGTCATTTTCCCAATCAGCACGATCATAATCAAAGTCATCACCCTCGTCTTCGCTTTCATCATAGTCACTGATGTCGCAATTATCATAGCCATAATTACGGGGCTCTGCGTTATCCCATTCTGCTTCGTCATCTTCTTGAGTCGATAGAGGCTGATTAGCATCAAAGTAGTGACGACTTTCTATAAGTTGGCCTTCTTCATCTAGCCAAACTTCACGATACACTTGTCCTTGGGGCGTAAACCGTTGCCAATGGCCAACATCGAGATAACGGCCATCGGTAATTTGGATTGTGCCAGTTTCTAAAATTAAACCTTGAGGTGATAAGGATTTAGAGCTAAATAAATCCCCTTGTGTACGGGTGAGTAACCAGCGAATAGTGCCATCTTCATAGTATTCGATGCGAGTGTCGGCAATACCATCTTGATAGTATTCCCTTTGATTATTCTCAAGATGATAGCCACAGCGGGTATTAGAGTGGCTCTGATAGGATTCGAGGATCCCCTTTTTATTATAAAAGCTGGATTCTCTGAGGTAGCCTTGGCCGTCGCGCACTTCATATTCTGAGATAGTGCGTATCGTGCCATCTTCATAAAACCAGCGAGCCGTGCCGTCACGGTTGCCTTGGGTGTGCGGTAAATACATTTGAACTTGCTGGTTTTCGTAATATTCGATAAAGGGCGCTACCGAGAGATTATTTTGGTATTGGCCTTCTCCCGAAAGCACGCCGCTTTTGTAATAGCTTTTAAACAGACCTTCTCTGAGTCCCTTTTCAAGGTAGATCTCAAGGGCGAGTTGGCCATTGTCATGGTACCAATAAGCTGTGCCTTGTTCTTTGCCATTCTCGAAGGGGATTTTTTCTTCGAGCTGACCATTGGCATACCATTTTTCTCGGTCGCCGTGGGCGATACCGTTAGTGAAGTTGAGTTGTTTGGCGAGCTTGCCATTTGGATGCCACTCTTTACGCTCCCCTTCAATCAAACCTTCAGGATTGAACTGCTCTCGCCATGCGATATGACCGCTTTCGTAGAAGGTTTCGACGCTTTTACCCATGTCATTAATGAAGATAGTTTGCTTGATCAAGCCATTGGTGTGAAACCAAAACTCTTGCACTATATGGCCATGCTCATGAGTAATTTCGGCTTGTAGGGCGCCACATTCGTAGTACATATACTCAATGCCGTGGATTTTATTCGCCACCATAGGGCGGTTAAGCCATAAATTCCCCGATTCGTAGAAACGCGCCAAGTTGTTGATATAGTTGCCACTGCGGTCGAGTTCGGCGGTTTCTCTTATTTTGCCATTCGTATGATAACGGGTGACATACATGCCATTCGCGTGGCGATCTTCACTTTGCGTTTTCTTGCCCTCATGGTCGTACCATGTTTGTTTGCCGAGTTGTTGGTCATTAACAAAGTGGCCTTCAAATAGCAGCGTCCCTAGGGCGTCGAATTG
The DNA here is from genome assembly GCF_020447145.1 of Shewanella sp. SR1. Classification (NCBI taxonomy): domain Bacteria; kingdom Pseudomonadati; phylum Pseudomonadota; class Gammaproteobacteria; order Alteromonadales; family Shewanellaceae; genus Shewanella; species Shewanella sp. SR1. The sequence goes on from NZ_JAJAEF010000027.1 coordinate 21,126, forward strand.
GCGCGAAATCCCATTACGCTCGCCAAAATAGTTTGAATCGACGGCTTGGGTGAGGCCTGGGCTTTGGGTGATTATTCTCAGCATACCCGCGCCGTCTTCAGAATGGAGTTGATGGTAAGTGCGATGCAGTTGGCCCGTTAAACGGGCGTAATCTTGAATGTCGCCTTGTATTATATTGTCTGCATCGAGCGTAAAGTGGCTTATCAATAAAGCCTCTAGATTGTTAAGTTCAACCTGCCACAATTCTGTTGTTTGGTCGTTCGTTTTTGGGATGATACTGCAGACTTTTTCTTTGCCGAGCCAAAAGTGTTGCTCGGGAAAAGGGGATTGATTGCCGATTTCGAGGCGGTCGAATTCGGTTTGGTGAAAGTCACAGCATTCATTGGCATTTTCCCAGCCTAAGAGTTCTATGACTTGGGGCGTATAGTAGTGATAGAGAGTTAAGCCGTGGTTGGCATTTTCTTCACAAGCGGTCGCGTCTGCCTTTGTCGCATGGATTTTTAAGCTGAAGTGACGCTGGAATAGCGGCACCGCGACTAACGGCTCCTGCGTTTGCTTTTGTTCTTGGCTGTGGGCTTGTGGTTCAGTTTGAAGATGAATGTCTTTTGGATCGCGGCTAGTTTGGCTTGAGGGAAATAATTTGGCTTTTAGTGCGCGAAACAACGACATTGGGGGAAATCTCCATATCCATATGTAAAACAATAAGCTTATCTGATGGATACTCATGGCCCTTGAGTATTTCAGTGCGCATATCATAGCGGTTAATGGTTTCGTTTCTCAATGTTTGATTGTTAAAAATACAGTTTAATCAGCATAGAGAGCGAATAAAAGCAGAGGAATAAACACAAAATGCTTGATAACTTTTTTGCAAAATTACCCACTGATTTATCGGTGGAAGTGTTTGAAAAACTGGCGGGTAATGACACTGTGACCATAGAGCGCATCGTCTCTAATGGGCAATATACCCAAGCTACCTGAAGATACGAGTTTCAGAGCGCTTAGGGTGCTTCAATTCAAGGCGCATCAATGACAGAATGTCGGCCACCTTCTGAATTGATGCAACACGGAAGTGGAGTGCCCTAAGCGCTCCGTCCCGGCGGGTTTTAACGCACTTTATGCCGTGTTGGCTATTTTTAACTTAGTCCACTAGGTCTGCAAATAGCCGCCTTGCCTAAAGTGCGTTAAATTCCCGCTGAATCCTGCATCTTCAGGTGGTTTGGGTATCTACCCGAAGCTCAATGGTACGATCAAACTCAACATGAATGGGTGATGTTCCTTAAAGGGGAGGCGACGCTTGAATTTGAACAAGATGAACCCGTTACGCTAACCCCTGGTGATTACTTAACGATTGTGCCCCATCAAAAACACCGCGTTGCTTCGACTTCTAACAGCTCAGAAACTCTATGGCTCGCGGTATTTTACGATTGATGAGGGCAGTCGCGTTAACACCGCCGACTAACGATTCTGCCATAGCCAACTGGGCGTATTGAGCAAGTCTTGGCCTTGGATCTGCGTTTGGCCTAAGGTTTTGTCTAAGGCCAAGGTATTGCAGTGTTCAAATTGGCTTAAGGCATTGATAAGCCGATTGGCGTGGGATACCACCCACAGCTGACACTCCTCTGATACCTTAGCAATTAAGCGTGCCAGCGCAGGCAATAAATCTGGATGCAGACTGGTTTCTGGCTCGTTTAACACCATAAGTTCTGGCGGTCTTGGGGTCAGTAGGGCGGCGATTAACAGCAAATAACGCAAGGTGCCGTCCGACAATTCACTGGCATTGAGTGGCCTTAATAAACCATGCTGATGAAATGCGAGCACTAAAATTCCGCCCGCTTGAGGTTCGATTCGAACCTTAGCACCGGGAAACGCATCGCTCACCGCATGATCGAAAGCGGTTTTATCACCAATCTCAAAAATGGTTTGAATTGCCGAGGCTAAATCACGGCCATCGTGGTGCAATACCGGCGTGGCCGTGCCTAATTGTGGTCGCCGTGCAGGGGCTTCGGCATCGGTTCTGAAGTGATCGTAAAAGCGCCACGCGCGGATACTGTCGCGAAGCTTGAGCACTTCTGGGCAGCGCTCGGGATCGGCAAGCTCGGTAAAAATACTGTCGCCAGTTTGCAGGTGGGCGCCTAAGATTATCCAGCCTTTTCCATCAGCACTGAGGCTTTTCACCATTGGACCACGGCGCTCGACTAACACTGTAGAGGGGCGATACTTAGGTCCGTTCCAAATGGCTTCGCGCTTGATTTGTGGATCTAAGCCAAACAGCGTAGTGGCGTCGGGTTCAGGTAAACCGAGTTCAATAAGATAGCTAAAGTCCTCGCCGCCAAAGCCGAGCTTTAAGCGTTTTGGCGCTTGCCTGACGGTGGCTTCAATGGCTGTGTCGCCCGCTAACATGCTTTTGGTGAAGTTTTCTGGCCCCGCCCAAAAGCTGGAGTCGAGTCCGCCTTCTTGGGCTAATGCGTTGACGACGCCGCCTTGCGCCGTTTGTGCCAGTAAACGTAGCGCCTTGTATAGGTTCGATTTACCACTGCCATTTGCCCCTGTGATCAAATTGAGTTGCCCTAGGGGCAAGACGATTTCACGCAGAGAGCGATAATTGAAAATGGCGAGTGTGGTCAGCATAGAATATCCAAGACTGAAACGAGCAGATAAGCCCGTAAATTTATCGACAACGTAAATTAAACAGGGCGATAAAACAATGGCATTTACAGTAGTACTTTATTGAGCACGCGTTGCCAGTTACCACCCATAAAGCGGTCGCGGTCGGTGGCTTTAAAGCGCGCCTTGGCTAAGGCATCGTCTATACGACTCATGCGATCGATATGATTTAGCTCGGGGATCACGACATGCCTTGGCTCTGCATCAAAACCTAGCACGCCTTTTGCCCTCAGGCTGTACCACCATTCTTGATATTCTTTAATGCCTTGGGCGTTATTGTTATCAAGAGCCAGTAAGTTTTCTTGGCCACGCAGTGGGAAGTCATTGGCGATTGCCACACTATCCACACCGCCGACACGCGACACATATTCCAGTTGGCGAATATAGTCATCGATCGTGGGCACGGCATTATTGGTGAGCCAGAAGCTCATCATAAATACGCCGAATACGCCGCCGCTATCGCCGATGGCGCGGATCACTTCATCGGGGGAACAACGGGCATGGTTAACTATGCCGCGCGCTGCACCGTGACTCTGCACTATGGGAGACTTCGTGATCTTAGCGACATCTAAAGCGGTTTGGGCGCTGGAGTGACTCACATCGACCAAGATATTGGCATGATTGAGTTTGGCGATAAGTTCGCGTCCATGGGCGGTGAGCGGCTTGTTGAGTCCGCCATTGGCATCACTGTCTAAGGCGCCGCCGGCGAAGGTGTTGCCATAGTGGTGGGTGAGCTGTAATACGCGCAGCCCTTGTTGATGGAATTCATCCACCTGTGCCCACTGATTAGCTTCACTGTCTTCTTCGACACAATCTGCACCTTGGATCTGAAAGAATACCGCAGTGCGTTGGCTATCGCGGGCACGTTGAATATCGCGCCCCCTCAGGCCTTGCAGTAAAATATCGGGATGATCGCTCACTCGTTTAGCGGCCTGCTTAATGCTTTCCATGCAGGCTTTATAAGTGCGTTTGTAGTTTTGAGTGCCATCGGCTTGTTCTATGGTCTCAATCGCCGAAATATCGCATATATAAGCATCGAGTTTAGAGGCTGTTACATCACTTAAGTCATCGGGAAGGAAGGATAAACCATCGACATATATCCGCCTCTGTGCGGCGGCAAAGCTAGGCATACTGGCGAGTGGGCTTAATAGTGTTGCTGCGCCAAGACCTTTAAGAAGAGTACGACGGTGGTGATTGACTGCCTTGATGGGCATGCTCGGTTCCTATCAATAACTCAAATGTAACTTCTTTATACCTTTTTAGGGCGTAGAAGTCTTTGATTAAATCCCTTTTTTGGCCTTTGTCCCCGAGTTGGAGTTGTGATGATTCGTTATTGCCAAGCGGTTTCAATTATCGCTGGTCGCAGTAAATGAAAACCCTTGGCCTGTGGCTATCGTGAAGATATCGTGAAGCTATAGAGTGGCTTCAAGCATTGCTTTTGCGAGTGAATTAAGGCCGTTGGTGCGTGATGGGCTGAGCTGACCTTCTAGGCCCAATTGTTTGAAGTAAGCTGTAGGATCAAATGCTTGGATCTCAGCGCGACTTTTGCCATGGCAGGCGCCAAGCAATAATCCGATCAATCCCTTAACGATGCGGGCATCGCTATCGGCTAAATAATAGTGCTTCCCAGCTTGTTGGAGGTGATAAATCCACGCATCACTTTCACAGCCTTTTACCTGAGCGGTTTCGACGCGAAGTTCTGGGCTTAAACTCGGTAAGTCTTTACCTAGCAACATAATTTGGCGATATCTTTCCTGCCAGTTAGGTGCCTTGGTAAAACGCGTTAGCAAGATTTCGGCATCTTGCACTGAATAGTGAAAATCGGTCTCGCTTGGCATAGGCATAGTCGAATCAGTCATAGGGCTAAATCCTGTCTCACATATTTGAGCGTAACTTTTCTTGAGCGCATAAGTCGCGTGGTTCAGTCGTTAAATACTGGATCACAGCAGCAAGTCTTTTACCGAGGCCAACGCGGCAATAAAGCGGTCGATATCGTCTTTATTGGTGTAGATACCGATAGAGGCGCGGCAACAGCCCTTAAGATTCAGGCTCTGCATTAATGGCATGGCGCAGTGATGGCCGCAGCGCACGGCAATCCCTTGTTGATCCAGTAAAATGCCTACATCTTGATGATGTTCATCGGCAAGATTAAAGGCGACGACGCCGATATTGTCATCAAAAGCGCCGTATAAATGCACTTCACCGAGCGCGCGCAATTGGCTTTGTAAATAGTTAACTAATTCAGCTTCATGAGCTTGAACCTGCGGTGTAAGCTCGGTTTGTAAAAATGTAATGGCCGCGCCTAAACCTATAACTTCGGCAATTGGTGGCGTGCCCGCTTCTAAGCGATTCGGTAGGCTGCCAAATTCTGTTACCTCAAAGCTCACGCGTTTAATCATCTCGCCACCAGTTAATAGTGGCGCGAGATTATCTAACACGTCGAAACGGCCGTAAAGCACGCCAATACCAGTGGGACCATACATTTTATGCCCCGAAAAAACGTAAAAATCGCAATCGATTTCAGCCACATCCAGCGTTAAATGTGCCACTGCCTGCGCACCATCAACTAAGGTTATTGCACCTTGCTTCTTCGCTAACTGCACTAGCTGAGTCACGGGATTGACTGTGCCTATGGCGTTGGAAACATGGCAAAGCGCGACGATTTTTGGCTTTAACTCGAGCAAGGTTTTATAGGCGCTGACATCTAAGCGGCAAGCTTGATCGAGAGGGATTGGCTTAATCACAGCGCCCGTGCGTTTCGCCAGTTCCTGCCAAGGTACGATATTGGCGTGGTGGGCGGCGGCGTCGATTAATATCAGATCACCAGCGTTGACGTGTGCAGTGAGTCCAAAGGCGACTAAGTTGATTGATTCTGTGGTGCCGTGGGTAAAGATGATTTCTTCGCGGCGTTCGGCCTTTAAAAATTGCTGCAGTTGATCGCGCACTTTTTCATAACTTAAGGTCGAGCGCGCCGATAACTGGTGCGCCGCGCGGTGCACATTGGCATTGTCGTTAGCGTAAAACTGCGCCATGGCATCTAACACCATTTGCGGTTTCTGGCTGGTGGCTGCGGTGTCGAGATAACACAAGGGATAGCCATCAAGCAGTTGATTTAACGCTGGGAATTGCGACCTAATTTTAGCATTGCGCTGCTCCGCTTCTAATGAACAAAGAACCGCAGTGGCATCAGGCGCGGCACTTGCCGAAGGATGTGAGGCAACAGTATTCGTCGCTGTGTGAGTCACAGTATTTGGCGTAGGCGATGCAGGTTGAGTCATAGATGAGGCTAAAGGCAATGGAAAAGGCCAAGGGATCTTCTGTGATCTGCCATGTTAATGCAAGTTTTAGCGGTTTGTTGAGGTGCTGGTATTGGAAGGCGCTATTGAGCATCTAATTTCACCAACGTTTGTTCAAACTTCTGCCCTCTGGTATTTCGCGCGCCTTAAATGGGTTTTGACTTTCTAACATATCATCGAGCTTAGCTATGATGCGATTTTTCTAATGTTTCAGTTTTTCTTTTAAATTCAGCTAATACTTTACGCTCAATTCAACCACCCAAAGTGAAAACTGCGACTATTCTAAATGGGACGTCCTTTGATATCGGTGTTTGTTGGAGACCCGTTTTATGGTGCAGTTTTTAAAAGATTTACGGATTAAACATAAGATGATCGCCCTCGTTGGGGTGATGTTAGTGCTGATCCTGATTTTGTCTGGTTTTAGTCTGTTGAAGATGCAGCGAGTTTCTGAGGAAATCCAAGGCATTGCAAAGGAAAATATTCCACTAGTGAGATTATCAACCGACGTTACCATTAAGCAGCTCGAAAGCTCAGTCATTTTAGAAAAAGCGTTTCGTGCGGCGGACATTGAAGCCGCATCGAGTCAGCCCATTTTAGCGGCGTTTATTGCGGATGTTATTCAGCATAAAGAAGACATTAATAAGGAGTTACTCTCGACTCAGTCTATGCTCAATGTGGCATTAAAAGAGGCTAAAAATCCGCTATTACATGAAAAAACGCAGCAGTTAAATCAAGATATTGGCACGATTATTCAACGTTTTGGTGACTATGAAGCTTTACTTGCTACTGTCATCACAGGTATCCAGCAAAAAGAAGAACCAGCCGCTTTAGCTAAGCGGGTTGAATCCTTAGAGGTTGCGCAAAACGAGTTTAATACTGAGCTAAGTCAGTTCGTTGAGCGGTTAGAGCAAATGACTCAAACCGCGGTTTCTGTGACTGAGGACGAAGAGCTTAGGGCTATTTATGGCTTAACGACTATTTCTATCGTGTCTTTAGTCATAGGCTTATTGATTGGCATCGCTTGCAGTCAATACATGGTCAAATCTATCAATCGGTTACGTAATTCTGCCGCTAAGATGGAACAGGGTAACTTTAACCAAGAGCTGCGCGTCGACTCTAAGGATGAACTGGGCGAACTTACCGTCAGTATGAATCAAATGGCGTGGACCTTAAGTAAAACCGTCGGCCAAGTGATTGCTCGAAGTGAAGAAATTGCCTCTATGGTGACTGAGCTTAATGCGGTTGCCGAAAATAATCGTGAGGCCATGTTAAGGCAGCAGGATAATACAGATCAAGTCGCCGCCTCTATGACCCAAATGGCGGCAACGATCACTGAAGTAGCGAGCAGTGCCGAAACCGCTTCGTACTCAGCGGGACAAGCCGAGCATAAGGTGAAAGAAAGTTGCGAGGTTGTCGATGCGAGCGAAAAGATCTCGAAGCAGTTAGTCGCCAGCGCCCAGTATTCGAATCAACTTATTCAACAGGTTCAAGCGAGTACCGGAAAAATCCTCAACTTTGTCTCTGTAGTCGATGCGATAGCGGGGCAGACGAACTTGTTGGCCTTGAATGCATCGATTGAAGCGGCGCGGGCGGGAGATCAAGGACGTGGGTTTGCTGTGGTCGCCGAAGAAGTGCGGGCGCTGGCAACTCGTAGCCAAACCGCCACACAGGAGATCAGCGATCTTATCCAAACACTCGTGAAAGATGCTAAGTCCTCAGTCGAATCCTTCGCCAATAATGATAAGCAAATCAGTGAGTCATCATTGCTCGTTAATCAAGCCAAGCAGCACCTATTTGAGATTTTAGATGCCTTAACTGAACTGACTCAGGCCAATGCTCAGGTCGCGACCGCAAGCGAGGAGCAAGCCGTCACCGCTGAGGATATCAGTGAGCGTATTAATGAGATTCGAGATTCAGGGGAATTGGTACTTGGCAGCGCCAATGAAACTGCAAAAGCCAGTGAGTCACTGTCTCAGCAGGCCAATTCATTAAGGGAAACCATGCAGCAGTTCAAGGTGCGCGCTGTTTAATTGAGTGTGCGGCCAGATTAAGTGTGCCAGTTAACATAGTTGCTTAACTTCACTGTGCAATATCAAAGCTGTTGTTCTGCTTATACATTTAACCTGTATCCATTGTTTAATTGAAAAATAAAAGCGAAGTCTAGGACTTCGCTTTGGGCTTAACTTATTGTCTTTTACAACTCCTGTTTTTAGAAGTTATAGGTGACACCTAACATAAAGTTGCGTCCCATCAGTGGGGCGTAATCTTTAAGTAACGAGGTGTGTGGCCGCGCGTCTTGGTCGAGTAGATTTGTGCCTTTTACATAGAACAGCATGTCACCCGCAGAAGTATATAAACGGTAGGTGACGGCGGCATTCACTAGCGCATAGCCTGCCGTTTCGGTTTCATTTTCGGCGGTATCCGTTTGTTTAGCATAGCCAATCGCGCCGACTTCAGCGTGCCATTGTTGTTGGTCAAAGTTTAAGGTCGAACCGATACGCATGGGCGAAATGAGTGGCAAGTTACCACCATCGACCAGCTTGCCACGGGTGTAATCGCTGAACATATCCAATGACCAAGTATCGTTGAACGGGATACTGGCTTGGGCCTCGAGGGAATAAAGCTCTGCATCGCCTTGGGTGTATTGGTAAACAGGTAAATCACCTTCAGCATCGCCGTTGACTATATCAGAGGCGATTAAACCCGTATTTTTCTCGTAATAGAAATTATTGACTCGGTTGTAGGCCATGCTCAATGAGCCTGTCCACGCACCCTCTAATTTGCGCAGGGTTAAGTCGATATTATTGGCGACCTCTTTATCGTTATTGCCACTGTTAGTGATGATTTGACCATTTTCAACGCTGAACTGAGAACCAAGCTCAAAGCTTTGGGTGGCATCGTGGGGACCATAGCTGTAAAGCTCTTCGGCTGTGGCCGAACGTTGGGCGCGGGTGAGCGATAGTCCTAAGTTATAGGCGGGATCGAAGTCCCACACCATGCCCGCCGATACAGTTAAATCATTATCGACTAGGTCTTCGGCTTGGTAGGTTTGTTCGCCATTTAGTGTGTCTAACGTCATGCTGTCTGGCGCTAAGCGGTAATGCTCTAAGCGGCCGCCAAGCTCGAAGCGAAAATCTCCGACCTTACGTTCTTGCACGATAAAGGCGGCTAAGGTATCGGTTTTGCTGTCTGGTGTCAGCGCTTCTTCGCCTTCAACGGCAAAATCACGGTGTACAGCATGCAGCCCCATAGTGCCTTGCCACTCACCCCAAGGACGATTGTTAAGGCTTAAGCGCGCTTCACTTTGCTTGTTGAAGAAAGTCGTGCCGGCAACCCCATCTTCTTCCTCAGCATGTTGATAATCGGTATAGCCAGCATCAAAACGCAGTTTACTGAAGCCAGCAAATGGATCTAACAAACCACTGTGCAGCTGCCATGCGGTTTTCTTTAAATCTATGGTTATATCGGGCGCATCGGCTTCGCCGCGGCCGGGAATACCGTAATTCGATTCAGTGCGCGCGCCGGATACGCTGACAAATCCCGTGTCACCGGTATAGCCAACCCCCGCGGCATAGTCGTCGAGTTTTTGGTTACTGTTCGCCAGTTTTCCATGGGTTTCGGGCAGATTGGCAATGGCATTTCCCGGAATATCGACATCGTCGGTAATGCGGTGGGTGCCATCTACATGCCAATTGAACTGACCATTGCCACCATCGATATCCCCGTTAAAGGTGCGTCCATTACTGGCCGTATCGTAGCGAGTGCCAAATTGTCCCGACAGCTCATCGACTGGGCTCTCGTGGTAGCGTTTATCCACCACATTGACTACGCCGCCAATGGCACCGTTCCCGTAAAGCAATGTGCCGGGGCCGCGCAGGATCTCAATTTGCTGCGCCGAGGCGGCTTCTGCTGTTACCGCGTGATCGGCCGATACCGTCGATGCATCACCAACAGACAGGCCATTTTCAAGCACTTGTACTCGAGGACCGCCCATGCCGCGAATGATGGGGCGACTCGCCCCCGCGCCAAAGTGGGAGGCTTGAACGCCGGGCAATTTTTCTAAGGTGTCACCTAGCGTCGGCTCGATATTGAGCTTGAGTTGATCTTCGGTCAGTACACTAATTGGCGTCGTGCTTTCGAGCGCAGAGCGGGCGAGCGGCGATGCGGTCACGACAATGTTTTCCATCGCCGTTTTGGTCAGTGAAATATCCTGCGTCATCGCGCCAGTGTTTATCTGCAAATCCCTATCAACATGCTTAAACTCGGCATCGCTAATGTGGAGATGGATATGACTATTGTCGGCGACAGTTAACTGATACTGGCCCTGAGGATTTGTGCTTGTGCTCGTCCCACCGTCGATGCTGACAAGGGCGCCAGCGATAGGTGCGCCTTGCAGATCGGTCACTTGACCTTGTAATTGAGCGGCCATAACCGGTGAACACACGCCAGCCACTGCTAGCGCTATTGAAGATAGTGCAAGTTTCATTGTGCCTTTCCTTTAGATAAGCAAAAAATAGATTTTTAAATGATTGAATTTGCTTAAAACAGGAAGGGCGGTGCGCGCACGTTGAAGTGACGTAACCAAGGTAAACTCGGTTGTTGATAAGGTTTCTGCGGGATGCTTTCAGCTTGCTGCAATCCCATCGGCGGCATAAGCACAGACGATGGACCTGCATTTTGCTCATGACCAAAATCGCACAGGAAACAGTGGGCATGCTCATGTTCTAAACTGTGTTCAGCAGAATGCGACAGCGCAACCGATTGGATGACAATCAGCCACAAGCCGAGCAGTAGCCAAAGCCACTTTCTGTGAGTTGGGGAACTTGAGTGAGTCATTATTCTTCTATGGGTCAGAGTTATCTTAGCGTCGCACCAGTCGTCGAGCGCGAGATACAGTTGATCCTAATTTGTGACCCGACCCTACTTGAATTGTCAGTCTTGGGTCTAGTTAACCTTTGTTAATAAAGAATGTTTAATCTGTTTCGATGATGGGAAAATTTAATCTATTAAATTGTTTTGATTATTGATTTTAATCATTTCAATTTATGTGGATTGACGAAGATGAAGGTTTTAATACCCTAGTTACATCCTCAATCGATTCAGCTGACAAGCGTATTGGGCGCTAAGTTTCCCCCCTTGCTTAGGTTCACTTCCTTGCGCTTTGCTGACAGTTCTTGCTATCTGACGATTTTATCGTCGCAAAAAAGTCACTGCTTGTGCAGTGGCGGATAAAAAGACTAGGGCGTGTTGACGTTTCGAGATTGAATTTTGTTCGCTCTGGCAAGCTCGTGATCGCGAAACGAGGAGTGAAGTGTAGTTATTCTACTCAAATGACGAGCGGCTTGTGTAATAGTAAAGTAAGAGCAAGAGCTTGCCAGACGAACCCTTCACTTGTGATTACAAAGCAAAGTTTTTTCATTTTTTGATCCTTAAGACATCTGTCTAGTGACTGTGGCGCCACTATATTTCAGTTCTTAACAGGACTCTGTATCCGAATGTAACCTGAAGCATTTTACCGGGGGACCGTCGAAGGGTATTGGGCTGAGTATGTTGCTGCGAGTTTAACGGGGGTAATACGATAGCTTTGTGTTTGGTCAGTACAAGAGAGTTTGGGTCAGATGGTTTGCCGTTAACCTAAAGCGAGGTGCGACAAGGAGGCGGTATTTAGAATGGGAAAGCGGCGTTGAGCTCAATGAAATCAATAGCATCAGGTATATTGGCCTGATGCTATTGGTTATTCAAACGACTCGCTGACTAAGCCTAGGGGCTGAGATTCGGGGGCTAAGGGCAAGGTAATCTGAATTTATCGGACAGTTCGTTTAATTGCACTAATAACTCTGGCGATAAGGTGACTTTTAGGCTGTCGATGTTTTCTTTCAGTTGATACAAGTCGGTGGCGCCGATAATGTTGGAGCCGACAAACTGACGTGAGTTAACAAAGGCTAGCGCCATTTGCGCTGGCGTGAGTTTGAACTCGCGGGCCAAATCGACATAGGCTTGCGTGGCCTCCAGTGCCATTTGCGAACCTGTGTAACGGGCGAAACGCTTAAACAAGGTCAGGCGTGCACCTTCGGGCCATTGGTCGTTGCAGTATTTGCCGGTTAAGGCGCCAAAGGCCAGTGGTGAGTAAGCGAGCAGCGGCAGGTTTTCACGGTGGCTGATTTCGCTCATGCCGACTTCGAAGCTGCGATTGAGCAAGTTATAAGGGTTTTGCACACTCACAATACGCGGCAAGCCGTGTTTTTCGGCCAGTTGCAGGTACTTCATCAAGCCCCAAGGCGTTTCGTTCGACACACCGATATAGCGCACTTTACCTTGGCGAATGACTTCGGCGAGGGCTTCTAGGGTTTCGAGGATCGGCGTTTGATGTTCTTGATCTTGTTGATCGTAAAACAGTTCACCAAAGAAGTTGGTATTTCGGTCGGGCCAATGGATTTGATAAAGATCGATAGTGTCGATTTGGAGGCGTGCTAAGGAGGCATCGACCGCTTGGTGGATGTTGTTCCAGTCCAGCGCCATATTCTTGCGAATATAATCACTTTTACCACCCGGTGCGGCAATTTTAGTGGCAATCACTAGGTCGTCACGGTTGCCGTGTGCCTTGATATATTGCCCCAGAATACGCTCGGTTTCCCCTTGGGTTTCGGGCTTAGGTGGGGCGGGATACATTTCCGCCGTATCGATAAAGTTGATGCCATTTCCTATGGCGTAGTCCAGCTGTGCAAATGCTTCGGCTTGGGTATTTTGTTCGCCCCAAGTCATAGTGCCCAAACAGATTTTGCTGACCTCGAGATTAGAATGCGGTATGCGTCTGTATTCCATCTATTTCTCCTACGAAAACTCTCTTAGTTTGAGGCTACCAAGCTTTTGCTGTAAAGCAAAGGTTAAACCATAGGTTGAAATGTTAGTGCGCTAAAAATAGCCAGCCCGCTAAACGGTATTGCGCCCTTTTGAGGCATGCCATTGGTTGAAGTTTGTTCTCTGAGTCGCGCTTTTAACGGTTTTATCGCTTTGCTGCACTGAGATGGGGATTTTGGCTTATTTTTGTAAACCTTAGGTATGACTAAATCAGTAATAACGTATTTATGAATAAATTGTTATAAAACTACATTTATAGATCGCGGCGAGTTTGGAAGTGAACCTGTGTCACAAAACGGCGTAAATTTACGTATCTAACTTACGAATTTGCGGCGGAATGTGACGCCAATATCGGAAACTGGGTTAACAAATCTCTACCCTGAATTTATCTAAAAATTTTTCATGGTTGATATTTGTGATGGCAGATTTTTCAAACCAAATTGTAACGATCAAAAAAGGCCTCGACTTGCCGATTGCTGGCGAGCCGCGACAGGTCATTGAACTCGGTGCTAAGCCATCCCAAGTGGCTGTTCTGGGTGAAGAATTCGTTGGGCTTAAGCCGACGATGTTGGTCGAAGAGGGCGATTGGGTTCAAAAGGGCCAAGCCCTGTTTGAAGATAAAAAAACACCGGGCGTGTTGTTCACTGCACCCGCTAGTGGCCAAGTCGTGGCGATTAACCGCGGCGAGCGCCGAATTCTACAATCGGTTGTCATTCGTTGTGATGACGGCGAAAACCGCGATGGACAGATTTCCTTCGAAATCCATCAAGACATTGCCGCTTTAGCAAGGTCAACCGTTCAGGCGCAATTAGTGAAAAGCGGTCTATGGACTGCACTGCGTACGCGGCCTTTCTCGCGCGTGCCTGCGCTCGATAGCACGCCCGCAGGGATTTTTGTTACCGCAATTGATACTAATCCACTGGCCGCCGATCCGCGTTTGATCATCGCCGAGCAAACCGAAGCTTTTAAAGCTGGCTTGCTGGTGTTGAGCCGCTTAACCGAGGGCAAGGTTTACCTGTGTCAGGATAAGGGCGAAGCGATTGTGAAAGAGGCATTGCCGCAACTTGAGCTGCGCCGTTTTGACGGGGTTCATCCTGCAGGTTTAGTCGGCACTCATATTCACTTTATTCTACCTGTGAGTTTAGAGCGTCAGGTATGGCATATCGGTTATCAAGACGTGATTGCCTACGGCAAATTATTCCAAACCGGTGAGTTATATACCGACCGCATAGTCGCCTTAGGTGGCCCGAGCGTGCTAAATCCGCGTTTACTGCGCACTCAGTTAGGCGCCGAGTTAAGTCCCTTAGTCAGTGATGACATCAAACCCGGCCAAAACCGTGTGGTATCGGGCTCTGTGTTATCTGGCCATACCGCGGTTGGTGTGCATGACTTTTTAGGCCGATTCCACAACCAAGTGTCAGTGCTGAGCGAAGATGCGCAGCACCATGTACTTTCTTGGGTACGGGGTGGCTCGGATAAATTCTCTATTACCCGTGCGGTGACATCACGTTTGTTTGGTGCCACTAAGCTGTTCGAATTCACTACCCATCAGGGCGGTTCAGCCCGCGCCATGATGGCCTTTGGTCAGCTAGATCGCGTGATGCCACTGGATATTTTACCCACCTTGCTCGTTCGAGACTTAGTAGTGCGTGATACAGATGAGGCGCAGGCCTTAGGTGCATTGGAGTTAGATGAAGAAGATCTGGCGCTGTGTACTTTTGTGTGTCCCGGCAAATATGACTTTGGTAAAGAATTACGTGCCTGTCTAGATGTTATCGAGAGGGAAGGTTAATGACTAAGCAAGTTAAAAAACCTGATTTACAGCAAGTTACTGATTTACAGGAAGAATACTACGCCACCGGTAAGTCGATGAAGGGCTTTTTGCGTTCACTCGTCATTGCCAGTGGCCACAGCACTAAGGGTAAAGTGCATGTGCGTGACGCGATTGACGTGAAACGTACCATGACGCTAGTCGGTTTGTGTTTACTGCCCGCCATTTTATTCGGTCTATATAACATTGGCCTACAGGCACAACTTGCGCTTGCTGGCGGCTTATCGACCCCAGATATTTGGAAGTTAGAAATCTTTAATACCCTGTTTGGCGGCCTTAGCCAAGACACTGGGATATTAGGTTTATTCCTCTATGGCCTTAGTTTTTATCTGCCGATTTACCTGACAGCGCTGCTCACCAGTTTGTTCTGGGAAGTGGTATTTGCGCGGGTTCGCGGCCAAGAGTTGCACGAAGGTTTCTTCGTGACGGCGCTGCTGTTTACCTTAATCTTGCCAGTATCGACCCCGCTATGGCTGGTGGCCATGGGGATTTCCTTCGGTGTGGTTGTGGCTAAAGAGCTGTTTGGCGGCATGGGATATAACTTCCTTAACCCTGCGCTGGCGGGCTTGGCTTTTATCTACTTTGCCTATCCCTCTGAAGTTGCAACCATTAAACAGCTGGTTGCCATTGATGGTTTCTCTGGTGCGACTGCACTGGCACAAACCGCAGCGGGCAAGCTGAGCTTTGCCGATTACTCTTGGTTTAGCGCCTTTAGCGATCCTAATTGGTGGAACAACTTTTTTGGCTTCACCGTGGGCGCAATTGGTGAAACCAGCACCTTAGCGATTTTGATCGGTGGTTCATTACTGCTGATCAGCCGCTTAGCCGACTGGCGCATTGTGCTCGGTGTGCTGCTGGGCATGATTGCGACTGCAACGCTGTGTAATTACATCGGTTCTAGCAGCAATGACATGATGGCAATGCCGTGGACTTGGCATCTGGTCACTGGTGGTTTTGCGCTGGCGATGATGTTTATGGCCACCGATCCTGTGACCACTTCCTATACTCGCCAAGGCAAATTTGCCTACGGTGCTTTGATTGGTTTTATGACAGTGCTTATCCGTGTCGCTAACCCCAAAATGCCTGAGGGCGTGATGTTAGCCATTCTGTTCGCCAACCTTTGGGCGCCGCTGTTCGATTATCTGGTGGCCCGCGCCAACATCAAACGGAGATTAAAACGTCATGGTCTTTAAGAAAGATACTGTGGTGGGGACCATGATCTTCACCATCACGCTCTGCCTCCTGTGCTCGTTTATGATCACAGGCACAGCAGGCATATTGAAAGAACGTAAAGTCGCCAAAAAACGTGACGAAGTGAAGCGTTATGTGTTGATGGCAGCCGATGTGAACTTAGGTCAGGACTCTGATTTTAGAGAGATTTTCGCTAAATCGGTTAAGCCATTATTGATCAACCTAGACACAGGTAAGGTGGATTCAGACGCTAACGTACTCGATTTTGATGAGCGTATGGCGGCGATTAATCCTGAGACCTCTAGCGCACCGAAAAAGGACATCGCCAAGATTAAAACCCGTGCTAACGATGCCCGCGTATTTAAAGTGCTCGATGCCGATGGCAAGTTAGACAGTGTGGTTGTGCCTTTTTATGGTAAAGGTCTGTGGTCGATGATCTACGGCTATGTGGCGGTTGAACCCGATTTCAACACCATTAAAGGGCTAGTGGTGTACGAGCACGGTGAAACCCCAGGTATCGGTGACTTTGTAACGGATCCCCATTGGTTATCACTGTGGAAGGGTAAGCAATTATTTGATGAAAAAGGCAAATTTGCTATGCGCCTCGTTAAAGGCGGCGCTAAAGAAGGCGATGTCCACGGTGTCGATGCTGTGAGTGGCGCGACCATGACAGGCCGCGGCGTGCAGCGCGCAATGGAGTTTTGGTTTGGGGTTGAGGGTTTTCAAACCTTCTTCAATCAGCTGAAAGCGACGGCCGCGCAGGGTGAATTGCAAGGTGAGTTGGGAGAGGCAAAATGAGCAACACTTTATCCATGCGTGACATGTTAACGGGGCCAGTGTTTGCCAATAACCCCGTCGCGATGCAAGTGCTGGGCGTATGTTCGGCGCTGGCGGTCAGTAACTCAATGCAAACCGCTGTGGTAATGACGCTCGCAGTGACCTTTGTGTTGGTGTTTTCTAACCTGATTATCTCTGCCATCCGTAACTTTATCCCGACCAGTGTGCGCATTATCGCGCAGATGACGGTTATCGCCTCCTTGGTGATCATTGTCGACATGGTGCTGCAGGATGTGGCCTATGAGTTATCTAAGCAACTTTCTGTATTCGTAGGGTTAATTATTACTAACTGTATCATCATGGGCCGCGCAGAAGCCTTCGCCATGAAGTATCCACCGCATTTAGCGGTCGTCGATGCACTCGGTAATGCGACAGGTTATGGCTTGATTTTGATCAGCGTTGCCTTTGTACGCGAGCTGTTAGGGACTGGCAACTTATTCGGTCATAGCGTGTTTACCACCATTGAAAACGGCGGTTGGTACTTGCCAAACGAGATGTTCAAGTTACCACCGAGCGCCTTCTTCCTGATCGGTGTGTTGATCTGGACTATCAATGTGATCCAGCGGAAACGGGGTTAAGGAGCAGATATGGAACACTATATAAATCTATTTTTGCAGGCCACTTTTATCGACAACATGGCGCTGTCGTTCTTCTTAGGCATGTGTACTTTCTTGGCCGTGTCTAAAAAGGTGTCAACCGCCTTTGGTTTAGGCGTCGCCGTTATCGTGGTGATGACCTTAGCTGTGCCGTTAAACCAGATAATTTACGTCAAAGTGCTCGCACCAGGCGCACTGTCTTGGGCGGGATTACCCGGTATTGATTTAAGTTACCTGCAACTGATCACTTTCATCGGTGTGATTGCGGCGTTAGTGCAAATCCTTGAAATGTTTTTGGATAAGTACATTCCTAGCCTATATGACTCCCTTGGGATCTTCTTACCTTTGCTCACAGTGAACTGCGCGATTTTTGCTGGGGTGATCTTTATGGCGAACCGTGATTACAACTTCGGTGAGTCAGTGGTGTTTGCTATGGGCTCAGGTCTTGGCTGGGCAGTGGCGATTGTGCTGCTGGCGGGACTGCGCGAAAGAATGAAATTCAATGCGATTCCCGAAGGCTTACAAGGTATTGGTATCACCTTTATCACAACAGGCTTGATGGCGCTGGGCTTTATGTCTTTCTCGGGGATCTCGCTGTAAAGCTACAGTAGGCGAGCCAAGAGTTGAGAAAGTGAAACCAGATTCTTTTTAGAAAAGAGCTAGAAAAGGGTAATACGATGGAAATGGCAATTGGCATAGGCATGTTCACGCTAGTGGTCTGTCTATTGGTGATAGTGATTCTAATCGCCAAAAAGCAATTAGTGGCTTCGGGTGAAGTGACGATCAGCATCAATGAAGATGCCGAAAAAAGCATTCAAGTTGCGGCGGGTGACAAGTTGCTCGGCGCCTTGGCGAGTCAGAGTATTTTTATTCCGTCAGCCTGTGGTGGCGGCGGAACCTGCGGTCAGTGCCGAGTGAAAATCAAATCGGGCGGCGGTGACATTCTGCCGACTGAAATGGGCCATATCACCAAGAAAGAGGCTAAAGAAGGTTGTCGTCTCGCCTGCCAAGTCTCAGTGAAAACCGATATGGAACTTGAGCTCGACGAAGAAATTTTCGGCGTGAAAAAGTGGCAATGCAAAGTGATCTCTAACGATAACAAGGCGACTTTTATCAAGGAGTTATTGCTTGAGTTACCCGAAGGTGAAGATGTTCGCTTTAAAGCGGGGGGTTATATTCAAATCGAAGCGCTAGCCCATGTGGTGAAATACGCTGACTTTGATATTCCTGAAAAATACCGTGGCGATTGGGACAAATACGGCCTGTTTGACATTGTCTCTACCGTAAACGAAGAAGTGTTGCGCGCTTACTCTATGGCCAACTATCCCGATGAAAAGGGCCGCATTATGCTGAACGTGCGGATTGCGACGCCGCCATCGGCCAATGTGCCAGCGGGTAAGATGTCATCTTACATCTTCAACCTAAAAGCGGGCGATACAGTGACGATTTCTGGGCCATTCGGTGAGTTCTTTGTGAAGGAAACCGATGCAGAAATGGTGTTTATCGGCGGCGGTGCCGGTATGGCACCTATGCGTTCACACATTTTCGATCAGCTTAAGAGTAAGAAAACCACACGTAAAATGAGCTTCTGGTACGGCGCACGTTCGACCCGTGAAGTGTTTTACCAAGCGGATTTCGATGCCCTAGCGGCCGAGAATGACAACTTCGTTTGGCATGTGGCGTTATCTGAGCCGTTGCCTGAGGATAATTGGACTGGCTACACGGGCTTTATTCATAATGTGATTTATGAGAATTATCTTAAAAATCATAAGGCACCAGAAGACTGCGAGTACTACATGTGTGGTCCTCCAATCATGAACTCCTCAGTGATCAAGATGCTCGAAAGCTTAGGCGTTGAGCCCGAAAACATCTTACTCGATGACTTTGGTGATTAGCCGTTAAACTTAAGCTAGAGCTTAATCAGAGCTTCAATTAGCGGTTAAAGTTTGAAACTAAAAACTCGCGTTAAGGCAACTTAACGCGAGTTTTGTTTATTGCTTGTTAGCGTTTTTAAGTTCAAAGCCTCTAACAATGACATATGCGATAAGGGCAAATATGAATACGATGAGGTACATCCATGCGATACTTTGCAAAGTTTCAATAATTGTCCGATAGATCTCAATAGTCCAACGTTCTAGAGTTAGCTGTAGAATTTCAACATCTTTATGTCGAGCGGTAATGTAGCGCTCTAAATCATAAATCCTAACTCCACCTGAAATGCCCACAACGTATGTGGCAAAAATGATATATTTTTGCCAGGCGGCACTGATTGAATCTTGAATTATTCGAGAAAATATTTCTCCTAGTGGTTTTTTGAAAATCGAAACAACTAGAAATGAAACGGTTATAGATAGTGCAAATGTAATAAGCAGTAATGTAAAAAACATGCTCTCTCCTTAGAACAGATAATCAAATTGAAAACTTTACCAGCCATTTAAAATCAACAACATAATCTGCTTTCGGCTTACGTTCAAGCGAATAGTCATTGAGGTTGCTTTAAGGATGTGGCAAAAGTCGCTGTTAACATTAGTCAATGAGAATAGGCTCGCCATGGCATTGACTCACCGACACGCAGCAAGTCCGTCCTTGGATGCTCGACCGCCCCGTCCATGGGGCGGACGGTCGTCTCGCCAATCACCATGGCACACCTTTCGAGCATTCGCGTAATCTGTAGATTTAAAAGACATACGCAACACACTTTGGGACAAAACCTTGTTAGGTGTTTAGCTCTATTTCAAAGCTTTCAGATTAAAATTTCTATGGATTAACGCTTTGCTAAGCGGCTAAAATTTGCGAGGAACGAGAACCGCCAACTGTTTTGTGTCCGTTTAAGCAACTTGTTAGTTTTCGATTACTGAAAGCCTAAAGATATTTGCTGTACATAGCTTGCCCATGATTTATAACATCTTACAGATGCATGGCTGAATTTCGGAGCTTCAGATGTAACATCTAGCTTTTCCTTAAGAAGGTACATGGTTTGAGCAACGTTTCTAACATAACGATATTTGTCATGATTTGGAACTATATTAGAGTCTATGAAGCCCCTCGCTATGTTCTTAGGCCCTCTATGTAAATTTTCTTTCCAAAATCCGCTTTCTCTCTCATTTGAAGCGCTGATGACTCCACTTTCAAAATCATAAGACCATTGATTAAAGTCACTTTTTAACTGCTCAAACAGCTCACTAGAGATAATGAAAATATCTAAGTCTGAACCATCTCCAAATGGCTTGCCCATTTTATTGGGAGCTAAAGATTGTCCTAATCTTGCACTACCAGTTACATTCAATTCCTTTGGATCAATATTTAGTCTTGAGCCAACCCATGAGCGAATTGATTCATAAATCCCTGGGCACTCCTTAAATGCGAATGGAATACCCTCTGACAACCACTGCCTAGCGATAGCTTGTCTTGCAGATTCTCCACCATTCTTTGCAGCTTCCGAGATTAATTTTGCTTCTGGGTAGGCAGATACCACACCCCTTAAATGGCTTGATACCTTAAATGGTTCCATAATTCCCTTTAGAATTTAATTGGTTAAATCGGTTCATAATGTGGTTGGCTCGCAAATCAATAGTTCTTAGCCTCTTATTTTTATTAAATCTTGGCTCAGGATATTTTATTCTTGCAACTATCGAAGCTGCTTCATAATTTGTTAGAGCACTTTTATCCAGATCTAGAACTTTACAAGCTTGTTCAATTCCGTGCATATTCCATCCGAAATACGCAATATTTAGATAAATCTTTAATATTTCTTTTCTTTCAAGGGTTAAGGTTACTCGCGTGGCTAGATAAATTTCTTTAAATTTACGTCGCAGACTTATTTCATAGCGCTTAGTAATTGTTCTTACTAGTTGCATTGCTATTGTAGAGCCACCTTCTCGCCTGTTACAAAATGAGGTTTTCAAAAAGGCTCTAGCTAAACCGATTGGGTCTACACCAAAATGTAACCAGAAACGATGATCTTCTCCTGCAACGAGGAGCTCTAATAAGTTATCAGAGAACTCTGCTCCTGCACTTTTTGATCTTATTTCATCAATGCTCTTGCTGAGCTGATTCCATTCATCTTTAAATTTCATTTATGGCTGACTATTATCCTTAGAAAACTAACGCCTCAATCAGCCTACGCGTCAGCGGTCGGCTGCATTGGTTTGTTAGCATCTTGATGTTCAATTTTTATTGGTCGAACTGCTTCCATAATATTTTCCAATTTTCGGATATTGCTCTTCGAACGATTAACCGGCGAGAACATGACACAGAAGAAAATGAAATCTTCAAATTCAACAAACCCTGTATATTCAGGCGTTGGATAGTTTTTAGTATTGGCAACTCTTAGTTTTGTTTTTATATCTTTTCTTCGAATTGTAGGCAAAAACTCAATTGAACACTCTGGGTCATTCTCTCGAAACATCTCCTCCTGCAAATTTAGAAGATCTTCTAAAGAGTCTCCATCTTTATGCCTATCCCAAAACTGAATATACATAAACTCATTATCCTGCATGGCTTCACCTAAAGTTCGACCTTGCTGATAAAGAGTGGCAAGCCAAGCAGGTGTTGTTTGACCATCTACAACCCAACCAAATGGTGAAGGAACTAAAGCGCCATTATTTCCCGCATAAGGAATTGCACCGTGTGACTGAAATGCGTGAAGATCTTTAAAGTTGAGTATTTCCAGTTCAATTTCAGCCGAGCCAAAATGAGCTCGATTATATGCCGCCTCAGTAAACCCCTCTTTTGAAATCAATAACCCTTTGTGCGCACCGATGTCTTCGAGCATGCTTATGTAACTTTCGACAGCTTTTACATCGACCTTTTTATTGAAGTACTTACCGTCTATAGCTATCACAATCCTATTACCAGCAACATGTTGCTCTATAAGAATGTCAATCTGGCGCTTAGTCTTCGAAAATAATCCATCCTTTTTTGCATCCAAAGTTATTTCGGCATCAGGGTACTGCCCTTTAAAATGCTCGTAGATTTCTTTTTCGTATTTCTTCCAGTCCATGATCTACTCTAGATTTGAATGTTAACGCCGCGCTCTGCGGAAAATTTGTCCGATAGCAGCGCTTTGTTATGCATGCCACTCATTAAACGCATGGGTTTCTGATGGCTTAGTATTTGTGAAGTTAAATGGGATAGAAATGGTTTTTGTGCCGTAGTCAATGACTAGTTTCCATCCGGTTAATGGCACTTCTAGCCACCCATCCATTAGTCGCTCAGAATCAAACCTATCTGTAATAGTAAGTGTTTTACGTTGCCCCTCACTGATGCACAAGTCCCTTGTGTAATCAGATTCTTTAAATAAACGTTTGACTTCTGTTTCATATTCATCTGTATCTAAAGCCAGTACGTCCTGAGCTAAGTGCTTTACCACTTTATTGGCGTGAAGCTTTGATGATAGGTTAGATGGTCCAAATACTTCAGTTGGATGTTCGATCCAAACATCCTTTAGGTATACGTCTTTTCCAGTAGCAAAAACATTTAAACTCACTAAAAAGTCATATGCATCCGCTGAACGCCATTTAATTTCGGACTTTTCGATTTCAACCTTTATATTTCCTTTGCGAAAGAAGTCTTTGTAGAGGGATATCCCCAGATTTAATACCCCGAGTCCCAGACCACCAAAAGCAGCAACTGTCTTCGCTGTCTCAAATTCCAAAACTATGTTCTCCAGATCGTAAATCTATGCATAACGCCTAAATTAGGAGCGCCGTAGGCGTCATCTGTATTTACTTGTTAGCACCTAGCCTTAGTTTAATAAATTAAGCAAATTGTCATATTCTTCTATTTCTATATCAGTGAGAAAATCTTTCAACTTGACCGTCATTGTTGTTTTAGTTTCTCGACCATCATGCTTATCAATATGCACCACAACGTCCGGAGTGAAGCATTTAATTATGTCAATGAGACCATTATCATCTGTAATGAAATTCGATCTAAGGTATCCACTAACTCCATCACGTCCAAGTTGTTCAATCTCAAGCTTGATACCTGCGAACCTAGTTATTCGCATAATATCAATTAATACAGCAACTAACGATGCAGCTCTAGCAGCATTGGCATTTCGCAGGCGTCGTGGCCTGTATTCCCTAGGGGAGCGGATAGATGCACAAAGCCCAATTTCTCATAGAGTTTTACGGCTTCATTTAACGCGGCTGTGGTTTCTAAATAGCAGCTTTGATAACCCGTTTCGCGGGCGAAATCGAGTGCCATTAGTGCTACGCGTGTTGCGAGTCCTTTACCGCGAATTTCGGGCATAAAGTACATTTTCTGCAGTTCACAAACACCCTCATTGTTGGCTAACGGCGCAATACCAGCGCCGCCTAAAATGCGCCCCTCTAATTCAATAATCCAATAGCTGGCGCCCGCTTGGGAGTAAATCTGGCTGAGGCAATCTAAGGTCGGGTCGGCCACGCTATAACCTTTATCCGCGGTTAAGCCGTATTCGGCCGAGACATCGCGGATGACTTTTGCAATCGCGGCATCATCTTGGGCTGTGGCTTGGCGAATGTGACAGCCACTTTGGTGTTTGGCGTTATGTACGGCTTGGTTATATAACATAAGTGCCTCTTCAATTTGTGAGGTTTGTGCCGGAGTTAGTTGGGCTAAGATCTCTTGAAATAATTGATTTTGCTGAGTATCTAATTTCAGGAGTAACTTCTTCCCCGCGGGCGTGAGTTGTACGACTAAACAGCGACTGTCCCGTGGGTGTATTTGACTCTGGGCAAGATTTTTATCAATCAGATGCTTAATGGCTCGGCTCGCATTGGACTTATCTATGCTGAGTTTGCAGGCCAGCTCTTTGATGGTCAGCGGCTGCTTGCCTATCTCAAACAAGGCGTGGGCTTGCACTGGCGAGAGGGGCAAATCTCCAAAGGCGGCGTTGAGCATGCCTAAATTCCTCACCAGATAGCGAGATAAGTGCCTGAGTTGAGCGGAGGAGCCTGACTCCGCCGTTTGCTTAGCGTGAATTACAGGCTTAACTGGATCTGGAGTCGATGGTGCGTCTGTGTGAGCCATAGTCGAATGGGTTTGGTTGCATGTCACAACTAAGTTAGCGGGCTTCAACTGCGCTTGCAACATGTTACTAACAAGTTTGTGCGTAAATATCGGGATTTAATAGCGGCGCCATGGCGAGAATAATCGCTTGGGTGTAATTACTTTCACGGGTCGCGTGGCCGTGGGTGAGCAAACCTATGGCACCGCCTTTTTGTTTAATATTGACGGTATTGAACAATCTATCCATCACATGCCCGAGTTCTTCACCTGCTTCTAATGCCCGATAAACCTGCATTGGCAGAGGTAAAATTGCGCTGCGGCCAATGGCAAGTTGGTCTTTATGCCCAATGGCGATATAGGCGAATGTGGCTGGGCCAAAGTCGAAACAATCGACACCGCCTTCCATCGCAAAATAGTAGTCGGCTTGAGTATCTTGTTGATCCTGTTGTTGACAGTAGTGCACCCGATTAATCGCCCCTTGGCGAGTGTCTTTATCTGTCATTGGCTGCGCAGCAACACCTGAAGGCGCATCCATACCGCTGGCTTCTATGATACTGTCAGGGAACAGTTGTGCCATCGCTTTGGTTGCCGCGTTGATTTTTACTGGGTTTTTAGAACCCACTTTTATCTTGATAATGTTTTGCTGCATATAAGTTATTTATTTCAGCTTTTAATGTGGATGCTCGTTTGAATCATTGCTTAAATGGTCTGAGGTGTCTAAGCGTTTGGGTTTTCTATTCTGCCACAGTCGTCGGCGAAGCTCAGTAAAAAGCCAACAGTAGGGGAGGCAATAGCCATTCATTAAAGCGGTGAAGGCTCGGTTTACTATCTTATCCGGCAATACGTCGCTGTTTAGTTTCGATGGCCCAATACCCTATGCCAGTGCACCAAAGCTCAAGCGAACTGATTTTGCATTAATCGTTAACGGCTCACTCCGGCGTTGGTTCCGTAGTGAGCCGTTTTTTATGGCGTTTGCGACTGATAGCGATTTGTAAAAATTTAACATTAGCGGATGTGATCTTGATCGACTTTAGCTATCTATATGCGGCATTGGATCTCGTTTTATGGCTTTTTGTGATCTAGATCCAATTCGGTGTTTTTCTCGGCGCTTATGCTATGTCGCTGCTTTTGGTTTAAGGTGAAAATATTGTGTCTTTAAGCGGTTTTTTATGTGTGTTTTTTGCTGCTACATTGAAAACTTATTACATTAAATCAGCGATCTAGATCTCAATATCAGTTTATTATGAAATTCCCTTACATAAAGCAGTGTCAGATCAACTTTTATGGGCTTTTTTTGGTTATCCTTACGACGAATTTATTATGCTAGTCACACCGTAAGGTAACTTTTATATGCAAAAAGATGCGACCAGTGTTCTTGGAACACCTCAAAGCACACAGAATCTAGATTCAACGAAACACTTACCTTGGACTCGCCAAGATACGACTTGGATGTTGAGTTTATTTGGCACAGCCGTTGGCGCTGGAATTTTATTTTTACCCATCAATGCGGGCATGGGCGGCTTTTGGCCTCTCGTACTCATGGCAGTGATCATCGGTCCTATGACCTATCTTGCCCACCGCGGTTTATCTCGTTTTGTTTGTTCATCAAGCATTCCCGGTAGCGACATCACCCAAGTAGTAGAAGAACATTTTGGTGTGGGTGCGGGTAAAGCCATTACCATACTGTATTTCTTCGCCATCTATCCGATTGTATTAATTTACGGTGTGGGTATTACCAACACAGTCGATAGCTTTATCGTCAATCAGTTGGGCATGGCATCGCCACCACGCTTTATTTTATCGGGTGTATTGATCCTTGGTATGATGGCTGTGATGGTTGCGGGCGAGAAGTTCATGCTGAAAGTGACACAATTGCTGGTATATCCGCTGGTGGGTATTTTGGCCTTTATGTCGTTCTACCTGATCCCAGAATGGAAAATGGATGCCTTGCAAGTTGTGCCAGAAGCGGGTGCATTTTTAGGCACAGTGTGGTTGACGATCCCAGTATTGGTGTTCGCCTTTAACCATTCTCCTGCGATTTCACAGTTTTCAGTGTCACTGAAACGTGACCACGGCGCCAACGCTTCTCGTAAAGCTGACGTGATTTTACGTAACACTTCGATGATGTTAGTGGGCTTTGTGATGTTGTTTGTGTTCTCTTGTGTGCTGTCGTTATCGCCAGCCCAATTGGCAGAAGCGAAAGCGCAGAACTTACCGATTCTGTCTTACTTAGCTAACGTGCATTCAAGTGGTTTTGTGAGCTACTTTGGTCCGTTAATCGCCTTTATCGCGATTGTGTCCTCTTTCTTCGGCCATTACATGGGCGCGACAGAAGGCATGAAAGGCGTGATCGTTAAGCAGTTACGCTCAAGCGGCAAATCAGTCACGGATGCTAAGATCAACAAGTTCATCCTAGGCTTTATGTTTGTCACTATCTGGGCTGTAGCTGTGATCAACCCAAGTATCTTAGGCATGATTGAAGCCTTAGGTGGCCCAATTATCGCGGCTATCCTGTACTTGATGCCTATGTATGCCGTGTATAAAGTGCCAGCGTTAAAAGCCTATCGTGGCCGTATCAGCAATATCTTCGTGATCATTGCAGGTTTACTGGCGATGACGGCGATTCTGTTTGGTTTCTTCCGTTAAGTTTTACGAGTGCAGTGAAGCTTAACGAGGAGTTAGCGTTAGGTTTTTAATCTGAATCGTGACTCGTAAAAAAAGGATCGTGCCATTGGCCCGATCCTTTTTTATTGCTAATAAGCTATTGAAGGATTTGTTTTTCTTCGTACATTAAGTAGTAACTCTGCTTCATCCCTAAGGCTTGATAGGTCTGCTGGGCGGCGAGGTTTTCTTGCTCGACATATAAACGGAAGCTGGCGGCGCCACCATTGGCTTCGGCCAGTTGTTTGACCTCACTGTAGAGCTTGCCATAAATGCCTTGGCGACGATTTTGCGGGCGAATATATACACTTTGGATCCAGTAATAATCCTTGGCGCGCCAATCGCTCCATTCAAATGTCACCATAAGCGAACCAACTATCTCACCTTCAATTTCGGCGACGAGGTAAAACCCTTTTTGCGGGCTCTCAAGTAGCGTGCCCACGCCGCGGGTCAATGTCGCTTCATCTAAGGCTAAGCCTTCGGTTTCTTGGGCCATCGCCTGATTAAATTGGACTAAGGCACTGAGGTCCTGAGCCTTAGCTTTACGGATCAACATACAACAACTCCTAGGCGGTTATTGAGTAATACCGCTCTTGTTTATTGAACAACCATTTTGTGGCTCACTTTAGCATGGAACATTGTGGGATAACGAGTTCGACAGTCGCGGTTTTGGCGGAGTGAGCTTAATTGTTGCTGCGGATTTTTGTACGACTAAAGTCTTATCTGCTAGGCTTATCTCTAGTGCCCTTTTTCTGAACTAAGTGAGCCTATGATGGGATTCGTTAAGTCGACACGCCGCTATAAACTTAAGGTGTTGCCCGTTGTTGATCTGACTGCTGATGAGCAAATAAACCATCGACTGCATTTTATCTTAACTTTGTTGAGTTTTGGTTTATGGGGACTCGTTTGGTGGTGGTTGATTCTGAAAGCCAAGGGTAAATCTGACTTTATTTTCAGTGGTTTTGATGACGATTACTGGAGTTATTTGATTGAACGTGAGCAACCGCCAGCAGCGCTTTATCGTCAGCAAATTGCGCCAAATAAAGTCACAGAATATTTTGATGCTTAAGCAGAAAAACTAACATTTCAGCGGCTAATTTAACAAAGTTAGTTTGGTTAATGTTACTGATTTTAAGGCAGTTTAGCTCAACGTGACCCAGATCATCCCTCGATTAAAACCCCTCTGCTAGACTCGGCGATTGCCTCATGTAGACTGAGAAACTAGCGCGCTAGTTTTGGTCTTTGCCCCATCATAGTTTCGAATTCAAGGTTATGAATATGACAAAACCTAAGTCGTCGGCATTAGGCCGTGTTTGGTCTCGCTGGATGTCAGTGCCGCTGTGGCTGCAAATTGTTATTGGTATGGTGCTAGGCATTATTGTCGGCGTTATTTTTGGTGAGCAAGCCACTTGCCTAAAGCCGCTCGGCACCTTATTTGTTAATGCCATAAAGATGCTGATCGTGCCACTGGTTTTTTGCTCGCTGATCGTGGGCGTTACGTCGATGCAAGACACCGGCAAGATGGGGCGAATCGGCATTAAATCCTTTGGGTTTTATCTGTTTACTACGGCTATCGCGATCAGTATCGGCCTGCTTGTTGGTTATGTGCTGCAACCCGGCGCAGGCTTAGGATTAACGCTGGCAGAAGGCGCGACTCAAACCGCCAAAGCTGTGCCTTCATTAGTCGATACCTTGGTTGATATAGTGCCGACAAATCCGATTGCGGCCATGGCAAGCGGCCAAATTTTGCAAGTCATCGTATTTGCCATCGCCTTAGGTATCGCATTAGTGCTGATTGGCGAGCACGGTAAACCTGCGATTAAAGTGTTCGAAAGCCTCGCCGAAGCCATGTACAAACTGGCTGACATGGTGATGAAACTCGCGCCCTACGGCGTCTTTGGGCTAATGGCTTGGGTGGCGGGGGAGTATGGTATTGATATGCTTTGGCCCCTGATCAAAGTCATCATTGCTGTATACCTTGGTTGTATTATCCACGTGCTGGGTTTCTATAGTTTTTTACTGCGTGGATTTGCGAAGTTAAGTCCGCTGCAGTTTTTTAAAGGCATTAGCAATGCCATGTTAGTGGCGTTTACCACGTCTAGCTCTGCGGGTACGCTCCCTGCAAGCATGAAGTGCGCGAGTGAAAACCTAGGCGTTCATAAGAAGATTTCTAGCTTCGTGTTACCGCTGGGTACCACCATCAATATGGATGGCACTGCGTTATACCAAGGCGTTACTGTGCTGTTTGTCGCGCAGGCGTTTGGTATCGACCTGACTGTTGTCGATTATCTCACCATTATTTTAACCGCGACTTTGGCTTCTATAGGCACTGCGGGTGTGCCCGGTGCGGGCTTGGTGATGCTGACGTTAGTGCTGACAACCGTAGGGCTGCCCTTAGAAGGGGTGGCATTGATAGCGGGGATTGACCGTATTTTAGATATGGTGCGCACTGTGGTGAACGTTTCCGGTGACTTAGTGGCGACAACTGTGATTGCCAAGTCTGAAGATGAGCTGGATATGGCGCATTACAATGCCGACACGGAGCAAAGTGCCGTGCTAGCCGAGCAGAATATCGCCCTTGAAACGGCGGCGGAGAATAGCACCAAAGTCTAGTTGGCTTCAGTTGCTGGCTGTGGAACTAAAAAACCGCCATTGGCGGTTTTTTTATGCGGACAAATTTTTCTTTGCGGAAGCTTACTTCACTGGGTTTATTGCACTGTGCTTACTTCACTGGGTTTAATTTATTCGGGCTTACTTCAGTTGGCTCAAGATTAGCACTGGCTTGTCGTCGCTGTTGAGTAGCGTCAAGCGACCTTGCACTAGCTTAGCTTTAGCCACTAATGGCATTGCTTGCATCACTTTGTGCTCTTGCTGCATTAGCGCATCGACACAGGCTTTCATTGTGCTACCGGCAGGAGATAGCTTAAGCTCTTGGCCTTGCTGAGTATATTGACCGAAAAAGTTATTACAGCTGTTGTTGCCGTGTAATTTGCCTTCGGCCTCAAAGGTGATTTGCGCTGGGCTGTAATCGATAGTCGGTTGGCCTTGAACCATCTCAATGTGCCAGCTGCCCTCTAATGGAATGGTCTCATTTTGGGCGACATCGGTACTTTGGCAGGCGGTGAGTCCCAACAGTAGCGCACCTAAGATGAATGTTTGTTTTAACATCGTTACGGTTCCTTTTTCCATGGTTATGGCCATAGTGTGACAAGTTTTACTCAAGATCTAAAGAGGTTTATATGACGGACTCATTTAAAAGTACTATGAATTTGTTGAAGTTTTTACATTGGTTAGGTGTATTGATGCTAGTTTGTGGACTTGGGTTCTATATGTTGACGCAATGGAGTCTAGAGATAAGCGGCATGTTACTGATCTCAAGCCTGATTGGCTTAGGGTTAGTCCTGATGTCACCCTATCCCGTGGTGCTGTTTATCCAGTGGGCGAAGCGCCAGGATGAGCAATCTAAGTGATTTCTTGCTGTGTAATTAAACCAAAAACTCGTTAACTCGCCACTTCGTTAAATCACTGCTTCATTAACTTAAAGCGCCGCCGAATCTGCGGCGGGATTATCGTATAAGCTTGAGTCTATGGCGGGCTTAACTGGTGTGTCTTCAACCTCAGGCTTTGGTGGTTGCATTGAATCGAGTTTGCCCCGCGCGAGTTCCATCATGGGCGCGAGTTTGGCGCTGGATTCAGGAGTGAAAAAACTGTAGCTCGCATCGAGTTTAAGCTGGTGGTTTTGCTGTTCTAACTGTTTTTCTACCCGCTTCATAATATGTTGAATATCCCGCTCACCATCCACAAAGGCCAGTACCACAAATTGCGTGGTGTTGTAGTGGGCGGCAACGTCAGCGGTCCGTATCGTATCTTGGATCAACTTGCCCAACAGCCTGTGGTGATTATCTTCGAGGGGGATGGGCGTGTTATCCGGACTCAGTAATTCAAAGAAGATGATGCCTGCATGGGCACCAAAGCGGCGGCCTAAATTGAGTTGTCTTGGCGCCATCATCAAAAAACCATAATGATTGAGCATGCCGGTTTCTTGGTCGCGCATCGAAAGGGATTCAATGCGATGGTTCTGGCACAGCAAAGATAATTCCTGTTGCAGCAATATCTGAAACGGTTCGAGCATAGCGGCATTGGCTAGCGGATCTGCCATATGTGGGTTGAGTACGCACAGGGCGCCAAATTGGCTGCCATCAGGCCAAGCAATAGTGCGCGAGAGAATGTGCTGAATGCCATCAAAATCCCGTGGTAAATCATCCAACATAAAGCTGCCGAGGTTTTGATATAAACCGTCGGGCTGGCTATTTTGTATCTGTTTAAAAAGTTCGAGTTCTGCGGAGTACAAAGTACCTGCGGTAAATTGTGGTTTTTCAGTGATTGCGCTGACAATGATCTCAAATCCTGCGCTGGTCTTTTGGAATATAAAAACCGTGTTAGCGTTGTAATAGCTGTTGATTAGCTCACATTGGTGCATCCAGCGAGTGAGATTCACTTGTTGATTGTCGCTATCAAGTAAACTCAAGTTGGGATTAATGGTTTCGGGCAACATACAAACGCCTAACTAGGGCTAAATATTCATTAAGTTTGGGAAATAAAAGGGGATTTAGCAAATCAAGGCACTAAATAATACCTTGTTCTAGCTGTGTCTATTAATCCAACCGAGTATACTGACGGCCTTAAATTAGGCCTAAAGCCAAGATGATGCCGTGAGAACACTGTGAAGATTAGATTAGCCTTACCCCAAGATGTTGATTTATTAGCGATGCTAGAGAAAAAACATCTGAATGACGAATTAGCTTCCGCCAATATGGGACTGCAAGGGCAAGCCTTTTCCCACAGTGAACTGAGCGAATTGGTGCAGCATCATTGGGTCGTGGTGGCGCAGGTTGAGCAGCAGATCGTCGGTTATGTGATTGCCGGTCGCTGGGGATTTTTCGAACATTGGCCCATTTATCGCACTTTGTTGAATCGTTTGCCGCAACTCGATTGGGATGGACCAAAATTAACTAAGACTAACTCTTGCCAATACGGGCCGATTTGGGTGCAGCAAGCCTACCGTGGACAAGGGATTTTTGAGGCATTAGTCAGTGAAATTCGTCGCCAAGTTGCCCCGCATTTTAGCTATATGTTGACCTTTATCGCCGAAGATAATGAACGTTCCTTTGCCGCCCACTCGGGAAAAGCGCACATGCAGGTAGTGGATTTTTTCACTGTCTCAGCACGGGATTATTATTTAATGGCGGCAAAGACCCAAGCTTAGTTGTTCGATGATAGAAATTAAGGATTTAATCTCTACTGTGTAAATAACCCGAGTTCAGGTTAAATAACGGAGATAAATACATGAATGTACAATTTGTTGAGTCACTATTAACGGCCTATGCCGAAGTCAATTTATCGGCTTGGGACAACTTGAGATTGGTCTTATCTGAATGCTCCCACCATGAATGTGAGGCGAGGGGATTTGAAGTCGAGTTTGTCTTAGACTCAGGGCAAGCGCAGCATTATTGGGTACAAGTGGGGAATATTTGGCTCGATTGTGGCCGAACCAATGCCTATTCTGCGACGATAACGCGACTGACGGATGAGCAAGTCAGCCGCGCGAATACAAAAAAGGCGCTGGAGTGCGCCATTTTATCCCAAGAGCAGATTGGTCTAATGTGCATGCAAAACGCCCATTTCGACCATTGCTAAGTGCGCTTATTCAGTCAGTTTCTCAATCGCTTTTTTGATCAATACTTCTTCATCAGAAAGATCCGCTGAGGGGTAGTGGTGACTGTGCCTATGATCTCAAACCCTTGTTTTTCATAAAACACAGGGGCTTGAATCGATAAGGTATCCACTTGAGCTACCAAGCAACCCCGTTGCTTCGCCTCCGCTTCGGCAAGCGCCATCAGTTTATGCCCAAGCCCTGTACCTCTGGTTTGGTCATCAACCCAGACAACATTGATTAAGAAGTTTTTATAGATAGTCCGTCCACCCACACCCCCAATCAACTTGCCATTTTCATCACGTGCTATGACAGTCAAAGGCACTGATTTCTCAGGCCCTAATAGCCCAGCATTAAATTGCCTAACGCCGTCTACCAGCGCATCCACAATTGCGTTATTTTCTTCATGAATAACTTCAAATTTCACTTAAATTTTTTCCTTAAAAATATTTTTTTGCTTTTAAATCATATAGCAACTATCAGTAAACTCAATGTTGGACAGAAATGTGTTGGAAAGTAGTGTTTTGGGAGCAGTAATTTCAGTTGTTAGAAGTTTAGCGTTTACGGGTATCCACTCACACAGGCTTGCCATGGCATTCGCTCGTCAGTCCTTGGATGCTCAACCGCCCCGTCCATGGGGCGGACGGTCGTCTCGCTATCACCATGGCTCACTTTTTTGGTATTAACGGAACCTGTGGATTGAAAAGATTACACAACATACTTTTGGACAGAAATGTGTTGGAAAGTAGTGTTTTGGGAGCAGTAATTTCAGTTGTTAGAAGTTTAGCGTTTACGGGTATCCACTCACACAGGCTTGCCATGGCATTCGCTCACCGACACGCAGCAAGTCCGTCCTTGGATGCTCGACCGCCCCGTCCATGGGGCGGACGGTCGTCTCGCCAATCACCATTGCTCACCTTTTGGGCACTAGTGTAACCAGTCTGTATGAAGGAGATACCCAGCAAGCTTTTGGACAAAAACGCGTTAGTTTTTTTACTCTAATAAGTTGGTTTCGGATTAATATTTCTATGGGGTACGCCAAGTGCAGCGGCAGTTTGTGGAGTGGCGTTTTGTGCTAGCGTAGCGACCAGCGCAAAAAGAGCCACGGAACAAACTGTCCGACTAGCACATATTGTTAGGCTTTTTATTCTAAAAAGTAATCTAAGGTTCTAATGCACTTCTGTAGATTACAACCATATATTTCATTTTTCTCGGTACAACCACCACTTACAAGACTTACTACCTTACCATTTTCTCCGATAATCGGTGCACCGCTACAACCTTGAAACATTTCATGGCCAGGATGATTTTCAGGTAATTTAAAGTAATGCATATCATTTTCTAATCTGTCATATCTTAATCCATGATATATGAGTTGCGTAGTTTCAAAAGCATTTAGATCAGGGAATGATGTTGGATGTATATCGCCAGAAAACCCATACATAGTGTCTTTGTTTGGCTCGCCAATATCATCTACTGTAAACACTGGTCTTTCTTTTATTTCTAAAGTTTCACCTTTGTATGTTCTGTTGTGAAAATAGATCTTTAAGTCTGGGCGAACAGGATGAAAAGAAAACTCTACGTCTTTTATTGATTTTTTATCTTCAGAATAGTCCGCCAAAAAACAAAATTGATTAAGAAATAGAACCTCAATCTTCTGGACCTGATCGTTAAACTTTATTTGGGCAGACCATTTAGATGACTTTTCAGCAACATGGAATACCGTTAATAAATAGCGATTTTCTTTAAAGTCAAGAAGGCAGCCTGAGCCAAAACTAGAGGGTATGTCATTTTCATCATGCTTTCGTAGTTGAACGCTAGAGTATTTGATTAATTCTTGCCAATTCATAGTTTTAAAGCCTAACGCCCGCATTTGGGGCCGTAGTGAAGCGCAGCGGAACGAAGGTCCAGCCCCGCAGGGGCGAACAAAATGCGCTTGTTAATTTCAATTTAGCGGCTTTCTATCCGCGATTAATGCATCTGTTAAAGTAACCAAAAGCAGGTATACAGACTTCAATACTTCGTTGCCACCTTCACTACTTTCATCTTCTTCGATGGCGGTAAGCCAAAACCAAGGGTGGTTGCAGTTGCACTTCAACTCACTTTCATCGCCCAAACAAAATTTACCACCACAGTCCCAACACCAAATATGAAAATCCCCACAGATATCGCATTTACCAATAGTAGTAATTGATACTGGAGTAGATGGTGCTCCTATACCCATAGGCGAATCCCAAAGTACTAGACCTCGCTCTTTTCTTTCATTACAACTATCACTTATACAGTCATCCCACAGCGAGAGATCAACATTTTCTAATTCAGAGAGAGCAACAATTTTCAAATTAATATAATCTTGTGCTCTTCTTTTTGCCGCCTCACTATAGCCGTTTGGACAAACTAAAATGCCAGCTTTTGAGGAGCAGTCCATCATCATTCCATGGAAACTTTCAACGTCTTTAACATTTAGGGGACGGCTATATTTCTTGGCATCTACAATAATCCTGCGATTTCTATCGTCACCAAAGCGAGAGTCTATTAGGACATCTACCTGTCTAATCGTTTGACTTAAACAACCTTTGATTTTGGCATTTGGGATAACCGTGACATCTTGAGATTGATAGTCCTCAGAGCAAAGTTCGGCTATGAAACGCTCATACTTCTTCCAGTCAGTCATGGTCACCTTTGAAAATTAACGCTCAAAGCAGCTGCGCGGTACGCGTCGGCTGGCTTTGCTTGTTATAAACCACCTTACCCACTTACTACTGCTGATGTCGAACCTACATCTTTTTTTAGCACCAGCACCACCAGATAAACCAGACCAAACGGTGGAATGATTGAAAGCACCATACCAAGTAGACCGGTCAACACTGGCGTTTGGGTTTTACGACGACCAAGGTAGTAACACAGTGCCCCCATAATTAGCGCGAACACAATAATGAACTGGCCTAAAACTGTTGCATTGATATTCAAATGAACTCTCCTTGTGGTTTATAACGTCTTAGTATTTATGCGCTGCGCTGTTTGCAGGGCATAAATCGCTTGTTGGACTTGGCCGCTGCCACATCCGTGTAAATGGGTATGAATAATGCTATAGGAATTTGCTTTTTTGCGGTAGCGGTTTTTTTATACAGTTTGATGGGTAATCACTTGATATCGTTTTATCTTTCTCATTCTTTTACGCTCACTTTTGACTGACTAAGGCGCGTGGTCCACTGCATTCCAGCCCAGACTCACTCTCGCACCACATCCCCTCATCGGCTTGCGCCCATAAGGCTGGCTGCTTTTCGCTGCATTACGCTACGTCTTTAGGGCGTGGGGTTATCCTGACATGCGTACAGGCTGACCTTGGTTGTTTATCATCACTACCGACTGCGGCCTTATCAGCCCAATAAACTATAAATGACCAAGCTGGCATTGCGGGCATGACCACCAACAGTCCCCTTAACCAAAGGACTCGCAAATGCCGCCTGCGGTTGGCGCAATTATTGCTGGATAAGCGCTAACTTTTTGCGGCGGCAAGCATTGGCGAGAAAGATCGGACAGGCATAACTTCTAGATTGAAAGTAGTCCACCACATTAGCTTTTCTATAGCTAAAGCTTTATTCGGACTGTTTGCTTTTTGAACTTCGAAACTGATTTTGGGGCAATAGCTTTTTTAGTTGAACGAACAGCGAGAGGGTTAGTAAGGATTGGCATTGTTGCAACAGTGACCGTTGGCGGCATGGATGCCGTCGTCGAGCCTATAGGGATATATTTACGGCGAGTCACTGGGGAAATAATGACAATTCATGCTGCACAACTGACTACAAAGTTATCTTACTTTGGGTAAATAGCTTTTTTTGCTAAACGAACAGCGATTGGCATTGTTACACCTGTGACCTTCTAAAACAGGATGTTTTAGTTGAGCCCTTAGGGACGCTTTTTGTTAAACAAAGAGGTGACGAGTCACAGGGGAAACAATGATAATGAATGCTGCACAACTGACGATACAATTATCTTGCTTTGGGGAACCAAATTGCAGGCATAAAAAAACCGCTGGGTAGCGGTTTTTATATTTTGCAATCTTAACGGGTTTTAATCGAAACCGATTATAGACCCGCGTCAGCGCGCAGTGCTTCAGCTTTGTCAGTTGCTTCCCAAGGGAATTCGTTACGACCAAAGTGGCCATAAGCGGCAGTCGCTTGATAAATCGGACGTGCTAAATCGAGCATGGCCGTTAAACCGTATGGACGCAGTTCGAAGTGTTGACGTACTAACTTGATCAACAAATCTTCAGACACTTTACCCGTACCGAAGGTCTCGATGCTGATAGAAGTCGGCTCTGCCACACCAATAGCGTAAGACACTTGGATTTCACAGCGATCAGCAAGACCTGCTGCCACTATGTTTTTTGCCACATAACGGGCAGCGTATGCCGCGCTACGGTCAACTTTTGATGGGTCTTTACCAGAGAATGCGCCACCACCATGACGGGCCATGCCGCCGTAGGTATCAACGATGATCTTACGACCGGTTAAGCCGCAATCGCCTACTGGGCCACCGATAACAAAACGGCCAGTTGGGTTGATAAAGAACTTAGTGTCTTTGTTTAGCCATTGAGCTGGTAATACTGGCTTGATGATGGTTTCCATCACGCCTTCAATTAAGTCGGCTTGTGATACGTCATCTCTGTGCTGAGTTGACAATACGACGGCATCAATACCCACAATTTTGCCATCATCATAGGCAAATGTGACTTGGCTTTTCGCATCTGGGCGTAACCAAGGCAGGGTGCCGTTTTTACGCACTTCAGACTGACGCTTCACTAATGCGTGGGCATAAGTGATAGGCGCTGGCATTAGGACGTCGGTTTCGTTGTTGGCATAGCCAAACATTAACCCTTGGTCGCCTGCACCTTGCTCAGCAGGGTCAGCACGGTCTACACCTTGATTGATATCAGGTGATTGCTTACCAATGGCGTTTAATACCGCGCACGAGTCTGCATCAAAACCCATATCTGAGTGGGTATAACCAATTTCACGCACCGTTTTACGGGTGATTTCTTCGATATCAACCCAAGCAGAAGTCGTGACTTCGCCACCGACTAATACCATGCCAGTTTTGACATAAGTTTCACACGCCACGCGTGCTTTTGGATCTTGAGCCAGAATTGCATCTAGCACAGCATCAGAAATCTGATCTGCAATCTTATCGGGATGACCTTCTGAGACCGACTCAGAAGTAAACAAGTGCTTTGCCATAGTAGGAAAATCTCGTCGTTAGCATTCAAACGTGTAGAAGCATCTACATCTAGACGGCTATTTTAGTTTAAATCCGATTGCCGATCACCCCCAGTGAGAAAAAATCCTCTCAGATTGTGACCTGAAAACGACTATGCTCAGTCTTAAATAGGTTATTTTACTTATATTTCATAGCATTAAGTTTACTCGATTTTTGAGAAATTTATTTCTCCATTACAAGTGATCCTTGCGAGGCCCACTCAAGTAAACGCCAGTAAAGTGACTAGCTTGTTTCTACGAGTTTACGATTCGGCCATCTTTTGCTGAGTGAATGATAATTTTAGTTTGCGTCACACTGGCATGTAGGGGAAAATATGCATCCAAATTGCCCGCTAGACCCCACAAACAAGCAGGAGAGAGCATGTCTTCCCGTAAAGTACTCGCAAACGCAATCCGTGCGTTAAGTATGGATGCAGTTCAAAAAGCAAATTCAGGCCATCCCGGCGCCCCAATGGGTATGGCAGATATTGCTGAAGTGCTGTGGAATGATTTCCTTAAGCACAACCCGACCAATCCTAAATGGGTAGATAGAGACCGTTTCGTCCTTTCTAACGGTCACGGTTCAATGCTGATCTACTCTTTACTTCACCTGACAGGTTATGAATTACCAATCGAAGAACTGAAACAGTTCCGTCAATTGCATTCAAAAACCCCGGGTCACCCAGAATACGGTTACACCCCAGGTGTTGAAACCACAACGGGTCCACTCGGCGCGGGCATCAGCAATGCAGTCGGTATGGCGATTGCTGAAAAAACCTTAGCGGCACAGTTTAACCGTGATGGTCACGATATCGTTGATCACTACACTTACTGCTTCGTCGGCGACGGCTGTTTGATGGAAGGTATTTCCCACGAAGCCTGTTCATTAGCCGGTACTTTAGGTCTAGGCAAACTGGTCGCATTTTGGGATGACAACGGTATTTCTATCGATGGCCATGTTGAAGGCTGGTTCACCGATGATACGCCAAAGCGTTTTGAAGCTTACGGCTGGCATGTGATTGCCGGTGTTGACGGTCATGATAGCGCGGCAATCCGTGCTGCTATCGAAGCGGCTAAAGCGGTGACCGATAAACCAACCATGATTTGCTGCAAAACCATTATCGGTTTTGGTTCACCCAACAAATCTGGCAGCCACGATTGCCACGGCGCGCCATTAGGCGATGCGGAAATCGCAGCAGCCCGTGAATTCCTTGGCTGGCCATACGCACCGTTTGAAATCCCTGCTGACGTTTATGCCGGTTGGGATGCCAAAGAAGCCGGTGCTGCCCGTGAAGCAGCATGGAACGAGAAGTTTGCGGCTTATAGCGCAGCTCACCCAGAACTGGCTGCTGAATATGAGCGCCGTGTACTAAAAGGTGAATTACCTGCTGATTTTGAAGAAAAAGCGCAGGCATTCGTGCAAGCATCACAGGACAAAGCCGAAGGTATTGCGAGCCGTAAAGCCTCACAAAATGCCATCGGTGCTTTCGGTGCTATGTTACCTGAACTGTTAGGCGGCTCTGCTGACTTAGCGGGTTCTAACTTGACACTGTGGTCAGGTTCTAAAGGTATTCAAGACGATCCAGCTGGTAACTACATTTACTACGGCGTGCGTGAATTCGGCATGAGCGGCATTATGAACGGTGCTTCGCTGCATGGTGGTTTCATCAACTACGGCGCAACTTTCATGATGTTCATGGAATACGCCCGTAACGCAGTCCGCATGTCGGCGCTGATGGGCATTCAAAACATCTTCGTTTATACCCATGACTCTATCGGTCAAGGTGAAGATGGTCCAACGCATCAGCCAGTTGAGCAATTAGCTAACCTGCGTATGACGCCAAATATGGCTGTATGGCGCCCATGTGATGCGGCAGAAACGGCGGTTTCTTGGAAAGCTGCGATTCAACGTCGCAATGCGCCAACGTCACTGATTTTCAGCCGTCAAAACCTCAAAGCCCAAGCGCGTACCGCTGAGCAATTAGCCAACGTGGCTAAAGGTGCTTATGTACTGCAAGACTGTGCGGGTACACCAGAACTGATCCTGATCGCAACCGGTAGCGAAGTACAATTGGCGATGGATTCTGCGGCTGCATTAACTGAGCAAGGTAAACAAGTTCGCGTAGTCTCTATGCCATCGACAACTGAGTTCGATAAGCAAGATGCAGCGTATAAAGAATCGGTATTACCACGCGCTGTGACTAAACGTGTGGCTATCGAAGCGGCGCATACCGATTTCTGGTACAAGTACGTCGGTTTTGAAGGCACTGTTGTTGGCATGACCACTTTTGGTGAGTCAGCGCCGGGTAACGTGTTATTGAATCACTTCGGTTTCACCGTTGAAAATGTGCTGAATGCTGCAAAATCATTGGGCTAATCGCTCAAGGGATTAGATTCAATACAAAAGGTTAAACTTTTTAAGTGTTAATCTGTATAATGCGGCCTGCAATCTTTTGCAGGCCGTTTTTGTATTTAGAGGAAATTGAGACCTCAATGATCCGAGTCGCTATCAATGGTTATGGCCGTATCGGCCGCTCTATTCTTCGTGCTTTGTACGAGTCTGGAAAACGGCAGCAAATGCAGATTGTCGCGATTAATGAATTAGCTAAACCTGAAGCCATTATTCATCTGACCCAGTACGACACCACCCATGGTCGGTTTGCGCACAAAGTGAAACTCGTCGATGATCACATGCTGATTGGCGACGATGCGATAAAAATTCTCCACGAGCCCGATCCCACAAAACTCCCTTGGCATGAAATGGACATAGACATTGTCTATGAGGCCACTGGTGTATTACTCGATCGTCAAAGCTGCGAAGCCCATATTCATGCCGGCGCTAAACAAGTGCTGATAAGCCATCCATCCTCAGCCGATGTCGATGGCACGATTGTCTATGGTGTGAATCACGATTTACTCCGCGCCGAACACACAGTCGTTTCCAACGCTTCTTGTACAACTAACTGTATCGTACCTGTGATCGACGTACTCGATCGCCACTTCGGCGTTAAAAGCGGTGCCATTACCACTATCCATTCGGCGATGAACGATCAGCAAGTGATTGATGCTTATCATGATGACTTACGTCGTACCCGCGCCGCCGGCCAATCGATTATTCCAGTCGACACTAAGCTTGCCCGCGGTATTGAGCGGATTTTGCCGCACATGAAAGATAAATTTGAAGCGATTTCGGTGCGCGTGCCGACCATCAACGTGACCGCGATCGATTTGTCTGTGACGCTTGAGAAAACCGTCGATAT
This sequence comes from Shewanella sp. SR1, assembly GCF_020447145.1. NCBI lineage: Bacteria > Pseudomonadati > Pseudomonadota > Gammaproteobacteria > Alteromonadales > Shewanellaceae > Shewanella > Shewanella sp. SR1. The sequence goes on from NZ_JAJAEF010000027.1 coordinate 62,287, forward strand.
TGCCACTGTAAACCAGGTGCTGAAATCGGCCGCCAATGGGCGATTTAACGGCATTTTGGGTTATACTGATGAGCCCTTGGTTTCATGTGATTTCAACCATGATCCGCGCTCCAGTATTGTTGACGGTACCCAGACCCGTGTCAGCGCCGGTCAACTGGTGAAGCTGTTGTTGTGGTGCGATAACGAGTGGGGTTTTGCCAACCGTATGTTAGATACGAGTTTGGCGATGATCGCAGCCAAGCGAGGCTGATAAAAAGTAGATTATTCACCGGTGGGTCACTCAGTTATATGCCAATTCGACGGGATGTCGAGCGCCTAGCGGCAGTAAACTGATACCGGCCATGTGTGAAACCAGTTTGTTTTTTGATTATAAAAGGAAGCGTTACTATGGCAATTATCAATATGTCAGATTTGGATCTACAAGGTAAGCGCGTGCTTATTCGTGAAGATCTCAATGTGCCTGTTAGCAATGGCGTCGTCACCAGTGATGCACGTCTGCGCGCCTCTCTACCAACTATTGAGTTGGCCCTTGCTAAAGGCGCCGCTGTGATGGTGATGTCGCACTTAGGTCGTCCGACCGAAGGTGAATACAATCCCGAATATTCTATGCAACCTGTGGTCGACTACTTGGCTAAAGCCTTGTCGTGTCCTGTGCGTTTAGCGACGGATTATTTAGACGGCGTCGACGTTGCCGTCGGTGAAGTGGTTGTGTTCGAAAACGTGCGTTTCAACGTGGGCGAAGGCAAGAACAACGAAGCGCTGTCGCAAAAAATGGCCGCGCTGTGTGATGTCTATGTTATGGACGCTTTTGGTACTGCACATCGCGCCCAAGCATCGACTCACGGCGTTGGCATGTTTGCCCCCATCGCCTGTGCCGGTCCATTATTGGCGCAAGAATTAGATGCCTTAGGCAAAGCGTTAGATAATCCTGCGCGTCCTATGGTGGCGATTGTCGGTGGCTCTAAAGTATCAACTAAGCTGACCGTGCTAGAAAGCCTTTCAGGTATCGTTGACCAGTTAGTGGTTGGCGGCGGTATTGCCAATACTTTCATCGCGGCGGCGGGCTACAATGTCGGTAAATCACTGTATGAAGCGGATTTGATCGACGAAGCTAAACGTTTAGTGGCCAATGCTAAGAGTCGTGGCGCCGATATTCCTGTGCCGACAGATGTGGTCGTGGCTGGCGAGTTTAGCCCAACGGCTGCGGCAATCTTAAAATCAGTTAGCGAAGTCGCTGATGGCGAAATGATTTTTGATATTGGTCCAGATAGCGCTGAAGCTCTAGCTAAAATCATCGAATCTGCTGGCACTATCGTGTGGAACGGCCCTGTGGGCGTGTTCGAATTCGACCAATTTGGTGAAGGTACTAAACGTATCGCCCAAGCGATTGCCGATTCAAAAGCCTTCTCTATCGCAGGCGGTGGTGACACTTTGGCTGCGGTTGATAAGTACGGTATTGCCGATAAAGTGTCTTACATTTCGACTGGCGGCGGCGCTTTCCTCGAGTTCCTCGAAGGTAAAGAATTACCGGCTGTGGCTATGTTAGAAAAGCGCGGCGCTTAATTATTAAGTTTTAAAATACGCGGCGCATAAGACGCCGCGATAAGCTCTGATAACATCAAAGCTTGATAATAAATAAAAGAATTATAAAAAAACCGCCCGTATTTATTTTAGATATTTTTTCAGGTACTTATATTAGGTGCTTGTTTAAGGTATCTATTTGAATACGGGTATAAAAATCCATCCAAACGATAGTGACCTCGGTGACCAAGCGTTGCAGAATGTGACAGTCACCCTATTATTGGAGTTAAAAAATGGCGTTAATTTCCCTACGACAACTACTCGACCACGCGGCAGAACATGGATACGGAGTGCCTGCGTTCAACGTTAACAACTTAGAGCAGATGCGTGCCATCATGCAGGCCGCTGAAGCAACAGACAGCCCTGTTATTGTGCAAGCTTCTGCTGGCGCTCGTAAATATGCTCGCCCACAGTTCTTAAAATATTTGATGGCAGCGGCCCTTGAGCAGTACCCAGATATTCCTGTGTGTATTCACCAAGACCACGGTACCGATCCTGATATCTGTCAGCGTTCTATTCAATTAGGTATGTCATCAGTGATGATGGATGGCTCTTTGATGGCCGATGGCAAAACCCCTGCATCGTATGACTACAACGTCGATGTCACTCGTCGCACAGTGGCATTTGCCCATGCGTGTGGTGTGTCAGTTGAAGGCGAAATCGGCTGTTTAGGCAGTTTAGAAACTGGCCAAGCAGGCGAAGAAGACGGTATTGGTGCAGTGGGTACATTAAGCATGGATCAAATGCTGACGACCCCTGATGAAGCGGCGCGTTTCGTTGCTGATACCCATGTTGATGCACTTGCCATCGCTATCGGTACTAGCCACGGTGCTTACAAGTTCAGCCGTAAACCTACGGGTGATGTACTGCGTATCGACCGCATCAAAGAAATCCATGCGCGTATTCCTAATACTCACTTAGTGATGCACGGTTCATCTTCAGTGCCACAAGAATGGTTACAGATCATCAACCAATACGGTGGTCAGATCCCAGAAACCTACGGCGTGCCATTAGAAGAAATCGTTGAAGGTATCAAGCACGGTGTGCGTAAGGTGAATATCGATACTGACTTACGTTTAGCATCAACGGGTGCGGTACGTAAGTTCTTAGCGGAACACCCAAGTGAATTTGACCCACGTAAATTCTTGAAAGCGTCAATGGAAGCTATGGCAGACATCTGTACTGTTCGCTACGAAGCTTTCGGTTGTGCAGGTCAAGCATCTAAGATTAAACCATTGTCTTTACAAGCAATGTATAAAGCGTATCAGTCTGGCGCGTTAGATCCTAAGATCAACATGTAAGCGTTATCGCTAGGACAAAAACCCGCTAATGCGTAATGCCGTTCACTTAAGAGTGAACGGCATTTTTCTTTGGTCTAACCGGAAACTTGTTTTTGCTCATTTTAAGGACTCGTGGATAAGCCCTTTCCCGTTTACCATCCA
>NZ_JAJAEF010000028.1:0-62282 GCF_020447145.1 Shewanella sp. SR1
TTACAGTGAGACCAGACCCCATCAATATAATGGTGGGTTAACGCCAAATGAGTCAGAACGTTTATATTGGAATGACTCTAAAACCGTGGCCAATTTTACTTGACCACTACATACGGCAGGTGGGGAATCAGGAGAACGAACATTAGAGGGATTTTATACTAAAGGGCATTAGTGATTAATCACCTTTAATTTGATGCACTAGTGCAGCTTTTTCTTCCTCAGTCATCTTTTCAAGCAAGCACAGTAACTCTGCTGTGCTTTCTGACTCACAAAAAAAATACGCCACAGGCACACCTAGCTCATGGGCCATGGCCTTTAAGGTCTTGTAGTCAGGCGTGTGCTTGCCTTTCTCATACTGATTCATACGCGCACTGGCGCTACCAACCTCCATACCTAGCTGAATACCCAGTTGTTTTTGACTAATTCCCTTAGCAATGCGGGCTTGTTTAAGTCTAATAGGTAATGGATTGATGATTTTATCTGCCACAGCTTCAACATGATTTGTCCTTTGATGCTCAGATTGTCTTAGTTTTTTCACTTGAGGTATACTAAGGAATCCTTAGCTTTTTAGGGCTTGTTGTCAAGATTTAATCTGAGCTAAGTAATATCAAGTTACCTATCAATGAAGACTCTGTTGATTTAAGCGTAACAAAATGTCATGGAGTGGCTCGTTAAGCATTGAAATTAAAAACTATTGGTAAAAACCGTGGCTATAAAATTAATTCGTATCAATGAAATTTTGTTTAGTATTATCATTGCCGTAGAGCTTGAAAAATTCACTATTACTCAGATAAAAAACTTGATAATAGAGGCAAATTCTTCAGTATCGTCAAAAGATATAGATCAACTGGTGCGTCGTGCTTGTGCAAAGCTGGTCAATGTTGGATTTTTGGAGAAAAGAAACCAGGGGAATAAGCACGTTTATTATAAAACAGCACTGTTCGATAAATCACAGCTAGTACCCAGCAACGCGCGAGTCAAAGCAATAGCTATCACGTCTTCAAACTCACAAGAACTAACACGCCTTAAGGCTACACTCAACCAATATCAAGTTGATTTACTTGGATACATTGGGGAAGCGGAAGAGTTTAAACGTCTCATTGAAGAGATCCCCAATTCGAAACCCAGGCTTTATCCCAGATACATGAATGCTCGTAATCAAAGTTCAACATTGATGGGGAAGATTAAAGCTGTAGAGTCATGCCTTAACGACCTCAAAGGACTATGACGGTGAAGTTAAGACAATGGCAAAGCCAATGCGTTGATGCGGCGTTGGCACGATATCAAACTCAAAGTCACTTTATGTGTTTAGCCACGCCAGGTGCTGGTAAAACTATTATGGCTGCAGAACTAGCTGCAAGACTGATTGCTATGGGGAAAATTGATTTTGTGCTGTGCTTCTCTCCATCATCAGAGGTGAATGACAGCATTCGCTCAACCTTTTCAAAGCGTCTGAATAAGCGATTTGACGGGCTAATGGGTGCCATTGGTAGTGTCTATACCTATCAGTTCATGCCCTCCTTAACTGAGGCGTTTTGGCAGCTATTACGAACGCATAAAGTGTTTGTGATCATGGATGAAGTTCATCATCTAAAGGGCAATCTTCTTAGTAATGCCAATGCATGGGGAGAAGAGGTACTACTAAATATTCAATATAATGCGGCATATACGTTAGCGCTTTCTGGTACACCTTGGCGCTCAGATAAGGCCCCTATAGTGCTTTCACGATTCACTGAACCAGATAATACAATCCACTGTGATTTTAGCTATGGATTAAAGCAGGCAATTGCGGATAACGTCTGTCGTCAGCCTAATATCGTTTTAATTGATAACAACAAAATCAAACTAGAAATTGATCAAGAGATTGAGACATTTGCATCTATAGCTGAGCTCTTGTTAGGCCCAAGATATAGTTATCAAGCGTTAATAAATCATCATCAAATAATGCATTATATGTTGAATCAAAGCGTTAAAAAATTAGCTGAAATACGCCTCAGTAACCCGAATGCCGGCGGTTTAGTTGTTGCGGCGTCAATTAAACATGCTAAACGATTACTCCAAATACTTGTCTCTGATCTTAAACAAAGTGCGTGCATCGTGACATCTAGCTCAAAGAATCCTTCCTGTATTATTGATGGATTTCGACAAAGTCACACCCAGTGGATTGTTAGTGTGGGGATGATTTCTGAAGGTACTGATATCCCTCGGCTGCAAGTATGTTGTCATTTGAGCCGAATAAAAACTGAAATGCATTACCGACAAGTCCTAGGTCGAATATTAAGGGTTAATTCAAATGAGGCTCAACAAGCTTGGTTATTTACGTTAGCAGAAACAAGCCTGACAGAGTTTGCTTATAGAATTGACCAAGATTTACCGGAGCAATCTGTGGTTATCGAGCAGACTGGCTCACAGGATTTAGACATAGAGTTACCGCAATTAACATCAAATGAAGCTACTCAAGGGAATATAGGTAATGAGTTACATGTGGATCTGTCAGGTTTTTCATTATCCAATACTAATGGACATGCTAGCGCTTCACATAAGTCCGCCATTGACGAAGAGAACTCTTACAATTTGGCATTGCTAGGTTCATATAAAGAGCAAATCGTCAGAATGTTTGATAATTATTTACTCAGTAGCTGAGCTAAGGTTTGTGGTTTAGAAAATACTCTAGCAATCAGCATTTCTTCTGCTGACATTGCATTTGAGTTATACCTAGAATGCTCAAAAACTTCAGAAATCAGAATATCCTCTATTGGTTGAGTAAATGGATTATTTGAGACAGTCCCTGATGTTCGATTGAAAAGTGTTGTATAAGCGTCCGCAAAATGTTGATTTTCTAGCGTGTTAGCACCTGCGAGTAGCGCATTCTTCAATGCTTCTAAAAGAAAGTGTTTTAGAATCCTATTTTCACCTCTACAGGCTGCAAATAAGGGAATTGCCACATGCTTGTCTTCCAGCTTGGGAGGCTCCTCAAAGGGCATGTACTTAGCTAAACCCATCAGATATTGGCGGTAATACTTGCTGTCTTTTTGAAGACTAAAATATTCAAGTTTTCTTCTTCTCACTAAGCGAGATGACCACTGTGGTTCTTCTGCAATTTGTTCGGCCCAAGGCATACCGACTAACACAATAGGAACTCTGGCTTCTTCACTTATATACTTGAACGCATTTGCAATCAGCTGTCTCTCTTGAACTGTTTTGAACTCGATTAATTCTTGAAACTCATTAATGATAAGCAGCTCAACTTTGGCTTTAACCAAGTTATCGACCAGTTTTTTCCTCAAGTCAGTGGCATAGCCATGCTTCTTTCTTTGATGGCTTCCAAACAGTTCAAGATCCATCAACATCTGAGTTAGTGTTGCATCTAATCCTTTGCCACTAGATATACGGCTAACTAGAACTGGTATAAATTCACGTCCGTATTTCTGGCTAGCTAATACTTGTTTTTTATAGTGGTTAATTAGATGGCTTTTGCCTACTCCGGTATCTCCCGTTAAGAGCATACATTGCTGATCTGATTGAAAAGTTCGATTAAACCTTAGTTCATCAAAATCATTGAAAATGGTTATCAATTGAGGATGCATGACAATACAGTCGCTAAATTTACCCAGTTGTTCAATTTGAGTAGGACTTAATGTCTTCATTCAAAAGCCTCTAAATCGTCGTCCCAGTTTTCGAAAATATGGATTTGTTTAGCTGCTGATTTACTAGGTAAAAGTAAGCTCTGATCATCACTTTTCATTTTTATCGTATTTTGGCCTGTGCTACTCACATCAGCCAACTGAGCCTGTTTCTTAACCGCTGTAATTTTTGCTTTGGTTTTGGATGCTATAAATGCTTCTTGCTCTTGTTTAACTCGAGCATGAATAGCCATACGCGCTTTAGCTAATCCCAAATCATCCTTCCCTTCCCGAATAATCTCACGATTAATTTTCTTGATCATTTTATGCTCATGAAGGCTCAAACCGTGGGTATAATCACTATTATCAGTACAGGGGACTTTAAGATAACCGCCTAATTCTTCGAGGTAAACATGGATACTCGATAGATCGTCAGGGTCGACTTTAATGATTTTTTTGATGGTTTCTTTGGTTTGTGGGTAATGCTTTCTGTAATCGGCCAAAGCAGTAGAGTCATACATTAACTCTTCAAATTTAAAACCATTTCTGGTTAATGTTCGCTCATCTGAAATACCCATCAGCACAGTAAACCGTTGTTCGTCCTCTGCACTCATCTTTAGTGGCGGGTAAATATCAAAGCCACGCTGCCACTGTTTTATAGGAATTTGTGTTTCACGTGAGTCTGAATCTTGATGATAAATATCAACAACCCAGCGATGGAATTCTTCAACAAAAGTAGAAAAGCGCATAATAGCGTCTTTTTCCGGTTTATAGTCTTCTTTTGCTAGGATATTCGAGAAGGTTTTACCTGGCATTTCGGCTAAAAAGCATTCGTTAATCATCCCGAAAAAACGTTCTACAAAAGGCTTTAACCAAGGTTTACGAACTGGGTTATATTGAATGTTTATTCCTGCCTCTTTACAGGCATGCTCTAAACTTTTCGACCAAAATTCAGCTCCATTATCCACAACTAGGTTTTCAAATTTACCATAGCAAGGCCACTCATTTTGAAGCTCTATATCAAGACCTTCAAGTGATTTAGGTTTTATTGCATGTACGATTGCCTTGGCAGCTGAAACATATGAAGGCGACCGATAGCTTAAGTGAAACCCCAAAACACAACCGCTGAAAACATCAACAATCAAAGTTAAATAAGGTCTGCCAATTGGGATAGATAATTCATCGTCAATCAGAATTAGATCTAGTGGAGTGTGATCGATTTCTACCCGCTCTAATATTCGCGTTGGGGGAATATGGGAAGAGCAATAAGCAAACCATTGATCTGCTTTAAATTTACCATGCCGCGCCACTGCAACAGGATAAGGAGGTAATGACTTTATTCTTTGGCTAAAGCTTTTATAAGAAATGATAGGAATTTGTCCATCAACAATGTTTTCATTTTCAATTGTGATGGCATCTTTATAGTACTGATATGCTGTAGATACTTTAGGCCTTTTAGCATCTAAAAAACGAGTTAGGGCTTGCTCAAAAAATGCTTCATCCCCCTTAACTCGACTCGTTCTATTACCCATTTTGTGTCGCTTAACGACTAATGATGCAAGGTCACCATCACTTTCAATGTAGCTTTTACGCCAACGGACTAACGTTCGCCAGTTAGGCCGCTTGTCCATGGCCGTAGTAAAAAGAACATCAAGAATTGGATCTAGATTTTTTTGAGTCCATCCACCAGAAATTTTTTTGTCTATGAAGACAATGAGTTGATATTTGTTTAACGCATTGTCTCTTAAAAATTCAGGGAAGGTATCTAAGTCTCTTTTGACTAATGCTGTATCTTCTAACTTCACATATTGAATGGGGGTATCTGGTTTTTTAACTAATTCAGACTCACTAAATTCATCCTCAAAATCCATCATTCAATGCACCATACCGCTGGATTACAACCAAGATCATCCTGGCTTAAGTTCGCCTTAACCAATCCTTTATGCATAAGGGAATACAAGTGTGAACGGATTTCCCCTAATGCTAATGATTGCTTTGCAGCCACATCGTTAACACTAATTTTCCCTGTTTTTTTTATAAGATTGAGCAGTTCAACTTGAATGTCGCTCAAGCCGTAAACTCCCGAATATCGATGCAAAATTTTAAGATTATTTAGAATCGGGTTTACACGGATTTGACGTTCAGTGACCAAGATAAGATCTGCACCTAAAGACTGAGCAGCCGCTTTCTTTGCTAGAAATCTAGCCCTAAAGATTGGATCGAATGTTTTGCTATAAGGTTTATATTCATGGAACTTTACTGTCCCATCAAAAAACTGAATTATCGCATCAGGAGTATAGGGCAATCTTTTGCCCTCAAAAGCGTAATAGAACCCTTCAGGCTGGCTACCAAACACCTCTATACAATCATTGTATTCATGATGAAAGCACGCATCAAACTCCAATGAACTTTCACACATTATCGTTTCGCTAACTTTTGCGCTAGCGAATTTAAATACGTTTTTGTTCGGTGATGGTTTGCGTAAGCTTCTTATGTACATGAGTTAAATTCGCACAAATAATGTACATTTATTGTACTGGGATACAAATATTTGTCAAACTATGGGTTATTTGAAAGCCAAAATACTGATATTAAATAAAATAGCTTCTGTATTGTAATTACAAAAGCCATTTTTATGTCATTAAATGAGTTAAATTTGTCAAGCTATGGGTACGTTATGTCAATGTATGGGTTCAGCGACAACTACTCATGCCCCCAAGGTTTTGGCGGTAATGCGACGGGTTGAGTGAGATCAAAATCGACTTTGAAATCGCGGTTTTCGCGCGTGAGTTGATAACTAAACGTTGTTGGCGTAATTTCCATGTGCCACACATTCGTGATCGACTGGGTTAGCCCATTCTTAACGAAGTTATCGATAGATTCCCTATCAATGGGGAACGATTGTTTCAGCACTGTCCCGTCATTCATGGTATCGCCGCCATACATAGTCACAGCATCTTCGCTGCCATCTTGATGGCGATGGTCGTGTTTCAACTTAAGCCCTTGCTGCGTTTTAGTTAGCACCCAAGTACGTGAATGGTCATCACCCACATGGAACGGGATCTTAAGCTCAGTGTCGCTGCATTCGCGCACGTGCATAACTAAAGACTTACCGCTAAAGGCCGAGTCCGCAGTGTCACCCGAAACTACTTTGCCCGCAAAGGCTTGGCCGCAACGGACGGCAATTTGCGCAAAGAAAGTATGCTGCGTCTCAGTGGATAAGGGCTCAGCTTGAGCCGCTATGGATGGTAAGGCAATCGAAGACAAACTGGCGAGCGCGAGACTCTGTAGGGCAATTCTGGACTTCATCTTGTTCTCCATTTTTTAGATGAAAAACACCCTAACACTAGGAAATAAATTCAAACTGAATTTTCCCTAGTGTTAGTGACGATAAGCCAAGTGATTACCAGCCGATATAAGTACGCGAACGATTACCGAGACGCTTCTTGATAAAGCGAGCCGTAATAATACTTCCCATCATCAGGAAGATAAAAATCCCCGCGGAGAAGAGCACGCTAGTGATCCAAGATCCCGGCGGTAAACGGTAACGCATTAAGGTCGCGGTGGCGTTAAACATCATGTCGAACAGCGGATGAATAAAGAAAATCGCAAAACTCATCTCAGCCACTTCCACTAACCAAGGCAATCGACTGCGCCCCGACAACCATTCGCAGAAATTCAGCACTAACACACATAAACAGAGTTTTTGAATAAACTGCCAATCGATGCCGTTATATTCAAACGGAGCCTTATGGTAGTTACCAATATGCTGCACTATGTAAGTTTGCTCGACTAAGCTCACCACTAAAAAAATCATCGCGAGGGCAGTAAAGATAGAACCAAAGCGCGTCACAATATGTTCATCTTGCGAATATAAAATACCAATCAAATAGAAAGGCATAAAATACACCACTGAGTGGATGAAATTGACGTTACCTATGGGTCTATGCAGCAGAATAGCCACTACACAACTCAGCACAAATAGCGTCCAACGCATCTGCTGTGAGCAACGGATAAACCACAAAAATATTGGCGAAAATAGAAATACCGCCATGATGAATGGAATATACCAATGCGGATACAGGATATAACCGTTACGTATGGTGTAAAAAATACTCAGCAAGAGTTTATCGAGCGACTGGTGCTCCATAAAAATCCAGCGTAAACACAAACAGAATAAACCGATCAGAGACACGACTAAAAAAGGATAAAGTACGTTCTGTACTTTGTTCTTCATGAACTTGCTATAGTCGAAATCCTTATAAAAAATACGATGGAAAAAGTACCCTGAGATAAACACGAATAAGGCCGTGCCACCGCGTAATAGGTTTTCCAATAACAGCGGGAAACCTTCTCCAGAGTTGTAAATACTGTGGCCAAGCACGATAAAGATAATCGCAATGCCACGCATGTAGGTAAATTCGAGCTGATTTTTTCTCATTATTAATTCATCGCACAGTAGAGGGTTCTTCCATCAACAACACTCGCAGAAACCCTAATAGTTCCATGGACTTCTGCTTCATTGAATACCAGATACTGACCCTCACGCTGAAAGGGGAATGCCAAAGGTAACAGAGTTGCAGCCTCAATGCCCTCACAATAATTTTGTACAGGAACATCGAGTAATGGACTGCCACTCACTGACAAGTTACTAAATTGCGCGCTCATCCCTAGATAGGCTTGCGTCATTTCATCTTGGTACGGCACAACATAAAAACCAGAACGCACATCACCCACATCAATAAAACTACTGCTATCACTGACGCTCGGCATCACCAATAACGGTACTCTAACGTCCTGCGCATTCAATAATAGCTGCGACAATTTCGCTTGAGTGGCGGGATAATACGCCAGCATTTCCTGTAACGGCTTCTTCTGTTTATTATCTTTTCTTTCCACCGGCTGCACTGGTTTCACGCGATTTAACAGTAAATCTAGCGGTAACATGCCCGACATGACAGACTCTTTCCACACGTAAGGGTCTTGAGTGCTATCCAACAATATGCCCGCCAGAGCACCGATGTTTTCCGCCTCCGCCGTCCAACCACCCAACATTTTCCTCTGCTGGTAATAGTCGTGCACATATTGGGTCAGTATTTGCTGATAACCGAGTAAGGTTTGATTTTGGCTCAAGATACGTGCGCCAGCAGCCAGTTCCACATACTTAGCGCTGCCTTCGACGAGGTCGTTGATGTAACCGACTCTATCCTCGTTCGGCGCAATTTGACGCCATTGCTGTAACCAGTAGGCCGCATGGCTCAAGTGTAATGACTGCTGCTCGGGTTGTGCCAGCGCCGCCATTAAGGCATCAAACAACTGTAAACGGTAATAACGGGCATCGAGGCTGAGCGGAAACACTTCGCCCTCGTAACGCCTGCCCTCTTCTAAAACTCGCCATTCGGATTGCGCATAAAAGTGAAAAGCTTCATGCAGACCATTACTGGCCCAGATTAAAAAAGCTAAATCAGTGGGCTTAGTGTCGGCAGTAAATTGGATGTTCGGCGCTTCGAGTTGGATTAATACCCCAGGCTGACCTTGATATTGCGGAAAACCGAAATTAACAGACAAACCAGACTGCAGGTTGACTGACTCTAAGACGCTGTTATCTTGGATGATTTCACCGCCTGGCTGACGTAGCCAAACGTTGCCGCCATAACTAAAGAGGTGCACTTTATCTTCGAGGCGAAAACCCGGCCACAGAGCTTCGCTCTGGCGACTATTCTGCGCCATAAAATCGAGGTAAAGACGGGCGAGTTGTTCCGGAGAGGCCTCATCGGCAAACGCGGGGGTAGCGGCAGAGACACCTAAAAGCCATAGGATCACTACCATAATATTTTTCATTTATCTGCCTAAACAAACACAAGGGGTTTACAAAACAGCGCTAGCATATAGCGCAATCAAGCAATAGTGAAACGTTTGCAAAAAAATATTTTTCCCTTAAAAAAGCTAAGGTAAAACCAAATCAACGACTCCTAATAAAATCATATTTTTAGCGCAATTTAGCATCACTTAGGTCTTGGCGAGCACATTAGGCTTAAACCTTAGGTTCCGTCGGTTTATCGCCAAACCAGAGTGCCAGTTTATCCGCCGCGAGGGATTTGACTTCGTCATCAATATATAAGGTCACCATAGTCAAAGCGGCGGCAAGCGCCCCTAAATCGTCGGTAAAACCCACTAAAGGTGTGAGATCGGGGATCGCATCTAAGGGAGAAATAAAATACGCCAAGGCACCGAAGATGACAGACTTGGCCCATTTAGGCGTATTCGGCTGCTGCGCCGCATAATAAAGCCACAGGGCACGCTCGATCACTTCCCTGCCCGCCTGACGGCTAAAGAGTTTAACCTTGTTCCAAAATCCGCTGTCGGTAAATTGCTCATCCGCCATTATATCGCTCCTGCAGCTTGAGATTGTTTGAGTATCAATCTATTCCTCCTCACAGTGTACGACGATAAGCCGCAGGGGTCAGGCCAAATTGTTGCTTAAAACGTAAGGAAAACTTTTCCGCCGATTGATAACCACAGGCTAAGGCCACTTGTAGTAATGGCTCGCCCGAGTGTTGCAGCATGGCCAAACCATGGCTCAGCCGGACTTCGACTAACAACTGCCTAAAACTGGTGTCTTCTAACGCCAATTTACGCCTAAGGCTGGCCGTGCTCATGTGTAACTTGTCGGCAATCTCCTCCTGCTGCCATGGCGCCGAAGGACTCACGCTCATCAAAGCTAAGGCCGCTTGAGTCACGCTGCGTTGCGTGTGGCCATACAACCAGTTCACACTGCGTTTATCAGGCAAACTGAGCAGTAACGCAGCCAGATAATGCAGCTGAACAGAATCAGCCAGCGACAAGCTCAAACTCTGTAATAACGCATTCCAAGCTAAGTCCACCGCGCGCGATACGTTTTGGACTGGCATAGGATCGCGCCAATCGGCCGTGCTCGATAAAATGCCTTGGGGCAAATCGTGGGGGAGTAATAACTGTACCGCCCGATAGCGCCCAAGAAAAGGCCGATTCACAAAGCTGATATGCGAACCCGCAGGAATTAACAGTAACTGACCTTGGCCCACCAAAACGGATTCATCTTGCCAGAGTAAAGACTTTTCCCCATGGATAACCCGAATAATCGACGGCTGATGCACAGGTACTTGAGATAAAGATTGTGCCTGCTTCGAATCATATTCAAACAAACGGATCATGACACCAGCCTAATTATCAATGGATTATCGGTTATATACCGCAGTCAACTTGGCGCTACCTAAGGCTTGTGCTCTGAGCATAAAGCCTAATAATGCAGGGCTAGCGTCCTTTGGCAGATCTAATGCACTGGGCAATGCCCACACAGTGAATTCATACCTGTGTACGCCATGACCTTCGGGCGGACAAGCGCCACCAAAGTCTGTGGTGCCGAAGTCGTTCTTCAAAGCAATAGCGCCTTTGGGCAGTGCATCGGCATGCGAGCCCGCGCCCTGCGCCAATGATGTTTGCGCTACGGGTAAGTTATATACCGCCCAGTGCCACCAACCGCTGCCAGTTGGCGCATCAGGATCATAAGCCGTCACCGCAAACGCTTTCGTCCCCGCAGGTATGTCAGTCCAAGTCAGTTGCGGCGAAATGTTGTCACCTTGGCAACCGAAACCATTAAATACTAATTGCGATGTGAGTTTATTGCCCTCGCTCATATCTTTGCTCGTTAACGTCATAGCATGTGCCTGTCCAAATAAGCCCAATACTAAACTCGCCCCTAGCCACCATTTATTCATGTCTATCTCCCATTGATGTTTCGACCTGACTAATCTACGTCAATCCAAAAGATCACATCTGCCCTAAAACGGCAACTTTCTGCCCCAAATGCTCAAATGTGAGAAAAAAACTGTCATTTTTGCAATCTTTCAGCATGCATGTGATTTTGTAAAGATAATTTATGCATAACCATGCAAGTTCGTCGTACGGTATAAATCAAGAAGCTTATTACTACAGCCCTTTAATTAAAATCAGAAAAAAAAGAATAAGATGTTTTATGCAAAAATAATTATTTAAATAACACTGACAATATTTACTTTCATAATTTAGATAAAGATACTTAAGTATGATTGACTCAGTTTAATATCGATTAAATAAGTTAAATTTAAGCGCTGAATATTAAAAAGTAAGACATAGGTCATGATTTTATTTATAACTCACATATAAACTTCATTCCGTAATAAAAACCTAACTATTTTCTCTAAGTCATAATGGAGTCGTATATGAAGAGGAAATCTAAAATCATGGCGCATATCCGGCGCACGCGGCATATCATGATGCCTAGTCAACGTGACTATTTCGATCACTCCTTTATCTTCCTCCGCTAATCTCAGCGCAGGTAGTAGGCCAACGAACAGGTCTAAAGTGCTATTGCTCTAATTTTTGCAAACACTTAATGTACTGTCTTTTTTTGGTTTATTAACTTGCGTCACTATCAAAGCATTCTTTTATCAGTGCAGTTTTACTGCGGCTAAGCTATTTGCACGCCCAATAAATATATTTTAACTTTTATTTATTTCGCGACATTGGCATAACCACACCTAATCTGCGCACGGAATAGCTATATCTAATTTTTATGCCATTAATGTTTTTAATTAGGTATAGGCACACTTGTATCTATTTTTTAAAAAGTAAAAGGGAAATTAACTATGAAATCATTAAAAGTAGCCGCTAGCTTATCTGTTAGATCTTGTTTCGATATCGACAGAGAAGTCGTCAATGTATTAACCACAGATTTTTGCGATGTGGGCGCGGCTGTAGTCTCTGTTGATGATGTTAGAAATGGTATTGTTGAAAAGATTAAAAACACCGGATTGAAACTACCGATTTTCGTTTCAGTTTGCTGCGAAGAAACTTTCCCAGACGATGTTTGCTCATCTATTACTGGGGTATTTGAACTCTGCGGCGATAACACTGACTTCTACGGAAAACAGGTTGAAACTGCGGTAGATAAATATGAGCAAGCGCTATTACCTCCTTTCTTCGGCACACTGAAAAAGTACGTTGAAATGGGTAATTCTACCTTTGCTTGCCCAGGTCACCAAGGCGGACAATTCTTCCGTAAGCATCCTGTGGGTCGTCAGTTCTTCGACTTTTTTGGCGAAACGATTTTCCGCGCCGATATGTGTAATGCCGACGTCAAATTAGGTGATTTATTGATCCATGAAGGCGCGCCACTGGCAGCGCAGAAATATGCTGCCAAAGTCTTTAATGCCGATAAAACCTACTTTGTACTTAACGGGACTTCATCTTCAAATAAAGTGGCCACCAATGCGCTGTTAGCTAAAGGTGACCTGGTATTATTCGACCGTAATAACCACAAATCAAACCACCATGGCGCGTTAATCCAAGCTGGTGCAACACCCGTTTATTTAGAAACCGCACGTAATCCCTTCGGATTTATTGGTGGCATCGACGCTCATTGCTTCCAAGAGTCCTATTTAAGAGATCAAATTCGCGAAGTCGCCCCAGAAAGAGCCGATGAAAAACGCCCCTTCCGTTTAGCGATAATCCAACTCGGCACCTATGACGGCACCATCTACAATGCTCGCCAAGTAATTGATAAAATTGGTCATCTGTGTGATTACGTCTTATTTGACTCGGCTTGGGTCGGTTACGAACAGTTCATCCCTATGATGAATGACTGCTCGCCACTCTTGCTCGAACTGACCGCTGAAGATCCTGGCATTATCGTGACTCAGTCGGTGCATAAACAGCAGGCGGGCTTCTCGCAAACATCGCAAATCCATAAAAAAGATAAACATATCAAAGGCCAAGATAGATATTGCAACCATAAACGTTTCAACAACGCCTTTATGATGCATGCTTCTACCAGCCCCTTCTATCCTCTATTTGCGGCGCTAGATGTGAACGCGAAAATGCATGAAGGCGCAAGCGGTCGTTACCTGTGGCGCGAAGCGGTAAAAGCCGGCATCGAAGCACGTAAGCTACTGCTGAAAAAGTGTAAATATATCAAGCCATTCGTGCCAACCATGATAGATGGCCGCCTATGGCAAGACTATGAAACAGAGCAAATGGCCGATGACTTACGCTTCTTCGAATTCGAACCCGGTCAGAAATGGCACTCCTTCGAAGGTTATGACAAAGGCCAATACTTTGTTGACCCTTGTAAGTTCTTATTAACAACACCAGGCATAGATGTAGAAACCGGTAAATATACCGACTTTGGTATTCCAGCAACTATTTTGGCTAACTTCTTACGGGAAAATAATATTATTCCTGAGAAGTGCGACTTAAATTCGATTTTATTCCTGATGACGCCTGCGGAAGATATGGCCAAGATGCAACATCTGGTCTCGCAAATATCTCGATTCGAGAAATTAGTCGATGAAGATGCGCCATTATCTGAAGTTTTACCTAACGTCTATAACGCGAATAAAGCGCGTTATCAAGACTATACCATCCGCCAACTTTGCCAAGAAATGCACAATCTTTATGTCAGCCATGATGTAAAACAACTGCAGAAAGAAATGTTCCGTAAAGCGCATTTCCCAACCAAAGTCATGGATCCACAGGAAGCAAACCTAGAGTTTATTCGTGGCAAAGTCGAATTAGTCCCACTATCACAAATTGAGGGAAGAATTGCCGCAGAAGGCGCACTTCCTTATCCACCAGGTGTGCTATGTATGGTACCAGGTGAAATATGGGGTGGCTCTGTTCAACGTTATTTCCAAGCTCTCGAAGAAGGTATCAACTTATTACCTGGATTCTCGCCAGAACTACAAGGTGTTTATCTCGAAAACACTCCTGACGGCAAAATTCAAGCAATGGGCTATGTACTAAATAAATAATGAAGACTGACTGCAGAGTTTATTAACCCCGCTCTGCAGTCAATTTCATACTCCCTATAATAAGTCACCTACATTAGGTTATTAGTATGAGTAAATCAGAAAATAAAATTGGCGTCGTCCAATTAACTATTATCACCATAGTCAACATGATGGGTTCGGGCATTATTATGCTGCCAACCCAATTAGCTCAAGTCGGTACTATTTCGATTTTATCTTGGTTAGTCACAGCGGCGGGTTCAACTGCTCTCGCCTACGCCTTTGCCAAGTGCGGTATGTTCAGTAAGAAATCCGGTGGTATGGGCGGTTATGCCGAATATGCCTTCGGCCGATCTGGCAACTTTATGGCTAACTACACCTATGCCGTTTCGCTGCTCATCGCCAACGTCGCCATTGCGATCTCGGCCGTGGGTTATGCCGCCGTGCTGCTTGATGTAAACCTAAGCCCAATGGCCATTTGTCTTGCAACCATTGGCGTACTTTGGCTGGCAACGATTGCTAACTTCGGTGGTGCCCGTATCACAGGTCGCGTAAGTAGCGTGACTGTGTGGGGGATTATTCTGCCCGTGATTGGCGTGTCGTTAATTGGTTGGTTCTGGTTCGACATCGACCTCTACAAAGGCGCATGGAACCCGCATGATATGCCATTCTTCAAAGCGTTAGGCGGTTCTATCGCGATGACTTTGTGGGCATTCCTTGGTTTAGAATCGGCCTGTGCCAACTCCGAAGCCGTCGATAATCCAGAGAAAAACGTCCCTATCGCAGTAATGGGCGGTACTTTAGGTGCAGCAGTAATTTATATCGTCTCTACTAACGTCATTGCCGGTATTGTGCCAAACGCCGAACTTGCTATGTCGAACGCGCCCTTCGGTTTAGCCTTCGCGCAAATGTTTAACCCTGTGGTCGGTAAAATCGTGATGGCCTGTGCCATTATCTCTTGTACTGGCTCGCTGCTAGGTTGGCAGTTCACTATTGCCCAAGTGTTTAAAGCCTCTGCCGATGAAGGATTCTTCCCTAAAATCTTCTCTAAAGTCAGTAAAGCCGATGCGCCAATTTGGGGTATGACCATTATCGTTTGTATTCAAACCGTTTTATCTCTGATGACTATTAGCCCATCACTGAGCAAACAGTTCGAAGCACTCGTTAACCTCGCCGTCGTCACCAACATTGTGCCTTACATACTATCGATGGCCGCCCTTGGCATAATGCAAAGACAGCAAAAAGTACCGGTTAATAAAGCCCGTATTGCCAACGTGATTGCCGTGATCGGTGCCTTATATAGCTTCTATGCCCTGTATAGCTCAGGCGAAACCGCAGTAATGCTTGGCGCCATGGCCACCTTCTTCGGTTGGACTATCTTCGGCGTGATCTCAAACAAAGCACCCGTTGCCGATACGCGTCCAGCCTAAATCCGGCTAGCGCATTATCGAAAACGATTAATCACACCATCTAAAAGAACGGTTACTCAGGGATCATAGGCCAAGCCTATGATCCCCTGGAGAATACTTGCTCATTATCGGGGGATTTATGAATAAGACTTGTCTCGCCTTAGTGTTACCTATGCTATTAACGGCCACCAGCAGTCAGGCGGTTGAGCTTTATAAAGATCAAAAAAATACATTAGATTTAACCGGTTGGTTGGGGTTTGCCGCCCTGAATGACAGCCACGATACCTCGGTTATCGACGATTCATCACGCTTAAGATTTAGCTTCGAGCGCAGTGAGAGAAACGGCTGGACCGCCTTCGCCACCACAGAATGGGGGATCAATATGGTCTCCAGCGACGATGGCCTAGTGATGCAAGGGGGCAAACTCGCTGCCGAAAAGACCGATGATTTTCTCTATAACCGCTTAGGTTATGTCGGCATGTCCCACGATGTCTGGGGGAGTTTGAGCTTTGGTAAACAATGGGGCGCCTATTACGATGTCGCCGGCACCACAGATTTACCTAACGTTTTCGCAGGTTACAGCGTTGGCGCTTACACCTTTGGCGATGGCGGCCTCACAGGCACTGGCCGTGCCGACTCCGCCTTTATTTACCGCAATAGTGTCGGCCCTGTGCAAATCGCCCTGCAATATGCCGCCAAAACCAATGGCGATGTCAGCTTAAAAAATGATGACGGCAGCGAGATGAATAACTCTGAGCTGAGTTTCGACAGCAGTTACGGCGCCAGTATCACCTATGCGGCAACCGACAAATTCAAGCTACTCGCAGGCTTTAACCGCGGTGATTTTGAAGGCCACTTAGGTAATACCCAAGTCGATGAAACCAATGAAATCATCGGTATTGGTGTCATGTATGGTGACTACTACCACTATGCCGAAGGACGCGAAGCCAGCGGTCTTTATGTGGGTTTTAACGCTCACCAAAGTAAGAGTAATGAACTGGTCAATGGTGATCTCTACGACGCCACTGGTGCCGAGTTGATGACAGCCTATCAATTCGACAACGGTTTTGTGCCTATGGTCGTGCTCAGTTATTTAGATTTAGACACTGATGCAACTACGCCTATCCAAGGTAAATGGACCCGCCAATTTGCCATGCTGGGACTGCACTATCGCTATAGCAACGATACCGTGATGTTTGCCGAAATGAAGCTAGATTTCAGTGATATGGATGATGCCGTACTTGAAGCGCAGGAAGACAACAGCTTCGCAGTCGGGATTAATTACTTCTTTTAAGGCTCAAGGGGATATTAACCAAGGTGGCTAAAGCGCTCATTCAACTTTGGCATTCCTTGGTCATATATAGCGAGACTATTTTAAGTAACAGTCTTCAGTGGCTGTTTTAATCACATGTTCAATTAACCATGTTTTGCAGGACAGGCAGCTCGCGTCATCGCTCATATGCGTGAGCTTATTTGAGGCTGAGGTGCGGCGCACGTTTCGTCTACAAACGCTCGCCGTAACACTCATTGGATGGTACCGCAGGCTTACCATTATCTCTACGCCACTCCAAGTCAATTTCTGGAGTGGTTTTTTTCAATGTCGAGCGGCTAGCTCCAGATTTGCTTCGACCTTCGGCGGCACTTATTAATACCGACGACTGTCGTTCAGCTACCCCTTCGCTTTAAAGGCTAATCTGCAACATCATGATAAAGCAGACAAGCCTCGCGTTAAGTTCCAATAACCAACTTATGCTTATGCTTCGCCATTTATCGCCTGAATACAGCGCTGTACCACCTCTTCGAAAGTGCCATCTATGCTCACTTGGATAACGTCAGCTTCATCGGTCGCAGGCATCTCCAGCGTGTCGAACTGACTCTTGAGTAGTTCAATCGGCATAAAGTGGGCTTTTCTGGCAAACATGCGTTCTTTGACTAATTCAAAATCACCATATAGATGAATAAACACCAGCTTACTGTTGTTCTGACGGATTAAGTCACGATACTGACGACGCAGCGCAGAGCAGACAATCACCCCCTGTTCACCTTTTTGTTCAATGCTATACACAGCATCGTTGATGCGCTCAAGCCAAGGAGCGCGAT
The DNA here is from genome assembly GCF_020447145.1 of Shewanella sp. SR1. NCBI lineage: Bacteria > Pseudomonadati > Pseudomonadota > Gammaproteobacteria > Alteromonadales > Shewanellaceae > Shewanella > Shewanella sp. SR1. Next base: position 17,938 of record NZ_JAJAEF010000028.1, read on the forward strand.
CGCTATCGTTAAGCGGTGAGCCAGATTTCATCTTGATAATATTGGCTCTAGGATGCAGATCATCACCATCGATAAATTTCGTCTCTAACGCCTTTGCGACCGCAGCACCAATCGAAGATTTGCCACAACTAGAGACGCCCATGAACACATAGCTATTGCCTTTTTTTCTCTCAGTCACTTTGTTAACCTCATGCCAATTCTCGAATTTAGTCACTTCCCACTCTATCATATTACGGGTAACATGTTACCGGTAACCTACAAAAATGTGGACAACTTAACTAACAAGGAAAAGTCCTCTTATGTCTGATATGTCATTGATTCTGACAGCGCTGGGTTCAATCGCCCTGCTACTGTTCTTAGTGATGAAAGTGAGATTACATGCAGTGGTATCACTGATACTGGTGTCGATCATTGCTGGCCTTTTCTCCGGCATGAACCCAGCCGATATCACCAATACTATTCAACAAGGTATGGGGGGAACACTTGGCTTTGTGGCGGTGGTGGTCGCTTTGGGGGCGATGTTTGGTCGCGTCATGGAAGAGACTGGTGCACTAGATCAGATAGCCCATACACTGCTGAATAAATTTGGTAACGACAAAGCCCACTGGGCGATGACCTTTACTGGCTTTATCTGTGCGCTACCCCTCTTCTTCGACGTTGCTGTGGTGCTGCTGATTGGCATCGCCTTTGCCGTGGTTCGTAAAGGGGGCGGCAGCGTCGTTAAAATTGGTATTTCACTGCTCGCGGGTATTGCTACCTGTCAGGCGTTTCTTATCCCTGCACCTGGGCCTATTTTGGTCGCTTCACAGCTCAATGCCGACTTTGGCTACATGATAGTCTTTGGTCTGCTGGCATCGATTCCGGCGATGATTCTAGGCGGTCCACTCTTTGCCAGTCTCATCTCGCAAAAAGTCCATGTTGAGCTACCAGCCCACGAGCAGCAAGAAAAAGGTGAACGAGAAGGTGGACCTATCCCCTCATTCGCGCTATCAATCAGTATTGTGATTTTTCCACTGCTGCTTATCGGTTTGAAGACGGTGGTGTCGCGCTTTATTGATGAAAAATCCGATCTGCATAATTGGCTCGCCTTGATAGGTCATCCCTTCACCGCCATTTTGCTGGCCTGTTTAATCGCATTCTATGTGCTGGGCGTGAGACGTAATATTCCCAATGACCGCATCATGGAAATCTGCAGCAGTGCGCTCCAACCTGCGGGGGTTATTATTCTCGTCACCGGTGCTGGCGGCGTGTTCAAGCAAGTGCTGATTGATTCGGGTGTCGGCGATGCGTTAGGGAATATGCTGGCAGGTTCGGGATTACCGATTGTGATACTGGCATTTATTTTGTCGGCGTCGGTGCGCGTGATCCAAGGGTCGGCAACCGTGGCTATGTTAACGGCTTGCGGCCTTATCATCCCGATACTTGAGCCATTGAACTTAGATGGTGCTCAATTGGCGGCGATTACGATTGCCATTGGCGGTGGTTCGATTGTGCTCTCGCACGTTAATGACTCAGGCTTCTGGCTCGCTAACCGTTTTCTTGGATTGTCAGAAAAACAAACGCTGCAAACCTGGACGGTAATGGAGACCATTATTGGCACGACGGGCGGCATAGTTGCAGTCATCATCTCTGCATTTCTCTAACGCTAGCCAGTGATCAAAAACATTAGACATTAGGCATTAGCCGTTAAGCGAAAGTTCAAGGGGAAGTCTACAATGTTTCCCCTAAATCAATACGATAGCCCAGATCGATAACCGATTCTGCTATCTCTTTGCCATTTAATCGGTCTAATAACTCAGTGGCAGCAATTCGACCGATCTCCTTTCTTGGGGTAATAATGCTCGCCAATTTTGGCGTCATGGATTGCCCTATATCATGGCCATGAAACCCTGCAACGCCTATTTGTTCTGGGATCTTGATGCCTTGTCTTTGACACTCAAATATCACCCCCGCAGCCAAATCATCGTTAGTGCAGAAAAAGCTATCCACATAGGGATATTTCGCTAAGGTTTGTTGCAATAACGACGCCCCCAAGGAAAACGATGAAGCCTCATTGGTGGTCATCGTCAAAGGTGTGAGCTTGGCTTCCTGCATCGCTAACTCGTAGCCTCGCATCTTAAGCTGAGTGCGAATATCCATGCGCGCGCCTAAGTAAGCAATGTGGCGATAGCCTTGTGCAATCATGGCCTTAACCATTTCGCATGCAGCCGCTGTGTTATCAAAACCCACACACTGTTGAATCGAAGGCGACACACTATCCATCATTTCGATGACCGGAATGCCCGCCGTTTCAATCATTCGCACGGTACGCGGCGTGTGGTAACTTTCGGATAAAAGTAAGCCATCAATATTGTAAGAAAGCAGTGATGCCACCCGCTCCTCTTCTAATTCTGCCTGATATCCGTAGTGAGCCAGCATGGTTTGATAACCGCGTTTGCCGGTCACATTCTCGATACCGCGCAGCACTTCGGCAAACACTTGGTTGGTTAACGACGGCACTAACACACCAATGGCGCGGCTGGTTGCTTGCGCCAAAATTTCCGGCGCGCGATTAGGAATATAACCTAAGGTTTCTAGTGCGATAGCTATCTTTTCTTGAGTGCTTTGCGCCACTCTTGTTGGATTTTTTAAATAGCGGCTCACCGTCATTTTGGTGACCCCAACTTGATCGGCAACGTCTTGAAGAGTGGGTCTACGCTTTTTATTCATAGTATCTAATGTTAGTTGACGAACCGCGGATATGGGTGAGATGTATAGCTAAAATATCGAATATAAACAAATAGTAGACATAAGCATCAGACGAGATTTTATAATAGTTCGCCCTGCGATACCAGTTAGGACTCTTTTATCGCGGCGCCGCTCATTGTAAGCATTTATCGGTAAAGATGATGAGGGGCTGATAACAAAAAGCTCAAGTGCTAGCCCGTATATACATTAACTTATTTCAGACTGAGCTAAGGCAAACATACTGGCAAAATTGTGGCGAAATCAAAAAGGATTGTAAAAAAGGAGAGTATTGCGGGATGATAGTGCTAGCTAGGCCGCTCCTAACTTATGTCTGGAGCGGCCTTTGTACATTATTGTGATAGCTAAAAGTGATTACTTAGCCTGTTGGCGACCTTGGGATGGCTTACCTGCTGGTTTACCACCACTTTTTGATGGATTGTTGCCTTTAGCACTACTTTTAGCCTGAGAGCCTCCGGCCTTAAAACCAGACTGCCCGAAGGGCGCTTTTGCTCCCGGACGGCTCGAATGTGCTCCGCTAGGTTTAGAACCCGTTGGCTTAGCGCCATTCGCTGCAGGTTTTCCACCTTTGCTGGCCGGTTTTGATTCCGCACCAACTTGAGCTTGCGCGCCGCCTTTAGCCGTACCTTTAGATTTGCCATCGCCCTTGCGATCATCGAATTGATTACCCGAGAAGCGCGTAAAGGCTTTTTGGCCTTGGTTAGCATCTTTCATCCACTTAGGTCCGCGCTCATTTCGACCTTCTGGCGGCACTAATTGATGTGGGCTATTACCAATCAAGTCTTCACGCCCCATGGCAGTTAACCCTTCACGGATCAATGGCCAACCCGCAGGATCGTGATAACGCAGCAATGCTTTATGCAAGCGACGTTGACGCCCTTTCTTCGGCACAGAGACCACTTCGCTGGTGTGCTTGACGTTTTTCAGCGAGTTTAACTCGGTATGATAAATCGTGGTCGCATTCGCCATCGGTGACGGATAGAAGTTCTGTACTTGGTCGAGCTTGAACTTACGTTCCTTCAACCACAGCGCTAAGTTCACCATATCTTCGTCGGTCGTGCCCGGATGCGCCGAAATAAAGTAAGGGATCAGGAACTGCTCTTTGCCCGCTTCCTTCGAAAACTTATCGAACAATTCTTTAAACTTATCGTAGGCGCCCATGCCAGGTTTCATCATCTTGCTGAGCGGACCTTCTTCCGTATGCTCAGGGGCGATTTTTAAGTAGCCGCCCACATGGTGCTGCACTAACTCTTTAACGTAAGCCGGATCTTCAATTGCCAAGTCGTAACGCACGCCAGAGGCGATCAATACTTTCTTGATGCCAGGTACCGCACGTGCCGCGCGGTACAGGTCGATAGTGTGTTTATGATCTGTGCCTAAGTGGCCGCAAATCGATGGGAACACACAAGAAAGACGGCGACAGGTTTTTTCGGCCTTTTCGCTAGTACAACCTAAACGATACATGTTGGCGGTTGGGCCGCCTAAATCGGAAATCACTCCAGTAAAGCCTGGCACTTTTTCCTGAATATCTTTGATTTCTTTAACAATCGACTCTTGTGAGCGACTCTGAATGATGCGGCCTTCATGTTCGGTAATCGAACAGAAAGAACAACCACCAAAGCAACCACGCATGATGTTGATAGAAGTCTTGATCATGTCATAGGCAGGGATTTTTTCCTTGCCATAGATAGGATGAGGAATGCGCTGGTAAGGTAAATCGAATACGGCATCCATCTCATCGGTATTAAGCGGCCATGCGGGCGGATTCACCCAAACGGCGCGATCACCATGGGGTTGGAATAACGCACGGGCACAACCTGGATTTTGCTCTTGGTGCAAAATCCGTGAAGCATGGGCATATAAATATTTGTCTTCAGAGACTTTTTCAAACGCGGGCAGCAGCACATAGGTTTTATCCCATGGCTTAGGTTTAGGCGGCTGAACGCTAATTGGCTTAGGGGCTTCGTTATCGAATATCTTTACATCCGACGGGCCAGACAAGTTAGCACAACCCACATCGTCGGCGCCGTAAGGATTCGGCAGCGGCTCTATCTTGTGCAGTTGGTCAATCTTGCGCGAGTCCATACCGCGCCATTCGGGCAGCGGCTCTTTACGGATAACCGCAGTGCCACGCACATCGTGCAGCGAGCTAATAGGTTCACCGGCAGCTAAGCGGCGTGCCACTTCAACTAAAGGACGCTCGGCATTGCCGTACATCAGAATGTCGGCCTTGGCATCGAAAATCACACTGCGACGCACTTTGTCCGACCAATAATCGTAATGGGCGATGCGGCGTAAACTGGCTTCAATACCGCCAATGATCACAGGCACATCTTTAAAGGCTTCTTTACAGCGCTGGGTGTACACAGTCACGGCGCGATCTGGGCGCTTACCGCCAATATCGCCCGCGGTATAAGCATCGTCAGAACGTAAGCGACGGTCAGCAGTGTAACGGTTGATCATCGAATCCATGTTGCCGGCGGTGACGCCAAAAAACAGGTTTGGACGACCCAATTGCATAAAGGCGTCTTTGCTCGACCAATCGGGCTGGGAAATAATGCCGACTCGGTAACCTTGGGCCTCTAACATACGGCCGATCACTGCCATGCCAAAGCTTGGGTGATCCACATAAGCGTCGCCTGTGACTATGATAATGTCACAGCTATCCCAGCCAAGCTTATCCATCTCCTTGCGGGACATAGGTAAGAAAGGCGCAGTGCTATCGCCTGTAGCCCAATACTTGGGATGACTAAAGAGTGTGGATTCAACTTGCATCGATTATGACCCGAAAACGTAATGTCAAATAAAGGCGTCACTGAAAATAAGTTACACCAATTTAGGGACGCGGAGTATAGCAGGCAACGAGGGATAAGTGCGATTAAAAAAACATCAATCAAGGCGTTTTCGGGGTATTTGAGCCTGAAGCCTAATACCCCTAAATCCGCTATGGATATGGCTTAGGGCGGATTCAACCGCCCAATCCCAAGCGTCTAGAGACCCTTTCCTAATCCTTGAACAAAATGCAGCAAATTCACCAATGCCAGACTGATGATCACTATCCAAGTGAGCAATACGCCCCAGAAACGTCCAAAATGGTAACCGCCTTGGCCTTGGGTTAAACCGATAGCATGGAGCAGGCGCGCCACTATCCACACAGTCCCAAAGCAGTGGAGATAAAATACGGGTAAGCCACCGGCTTCGGCCACCAGCATGAGAATCAATACGATAGGCGCATTTTCGATCAGGTTTACATGGACGCGATTCGCTAAGGCAAGCGCATTATTACCGCCATCCCCTAGGCCAATCTTGTGACTTTTTCTGACTTTCACCACTCGATAGGCTAAAGCGACGATTAATAGCCCAGTGAGGCTAGCGTAAAGACCCGTTACCATCAAAGACATATCTATTTCCCCTTATCAAAAAGCTGACTATAGCCCGAGCTGCAAAAATTCAGCAATTTATTTGTATTAAGGTTAAAAGCCGTTAACCTTTTATAGACAAGATAGGTTAATATGCGCGCGTTAATCCCTACAACTTTTTATACAGTGAAGACCCCGATTGGATAACGACGAGTTTATCGAAAAACGCAGATTTATCATAAAGCTAGGCAAGGCATTGCATAAGTTTGGCACACCCGCTTATCGCCTAGAAACCCACTTACAAACCGTTGCGCGCACCTTAGGTATCGAAGGCTACTTCCTTATCTCGCCAACTTCGATGACCTTCGTTTTACAACACGATACAGATCAAGAATATAACCATGCCGCTCGAGTAAAGCCCGGCGAACTCGATTTAGGTTCACTCGCCCGCACCGATGAATTAGTCGATGAATTAACTTCGGGCAAGCGCACTTTGGCCGAGGCCTTAGACCGCTTAGAAGAAATCGCCAACAAACCCAATCCCTATGGCCCAGTGTTAACTTGTTTTTCATTTGGTACTTCTGCCGCCGCCTTTGCCATGTTGATGGGCACAGGTTGGAACGATGTATTTTGGTCGGGGTTATTAGGCTTATTTGTCTATGGCTTGGTATACCGCGCCGAACGCTCGGCACGCATGGCCGAAGTGCTCGAACCCTTCGCCACCATTCTTTGCGCCATCGCCGCCTGCGGCATAGCGCGTATCGATCCCAACATTAATATCCCGGTGGTGATCCTCTCCTCGATCATTATTTTTATTCCCGGCTTAGCGTTAACCTTAGGTCTAGCTGAACTTGCCGCGCGGGATTTGATTTCCGGCACGGCGCGCATCATGGATGCGATTATGCAATTGTTTAAACTGTACTTTGGTGCAGTGCTCGGCATGGCGATTGGTAAAGCCGTGTTTGGCGAAGCGATTCATATCGAGCCAGAAGGGTTGCCGCGCTGGGCAATTTGGTCGGCGGTGCCGATTTTATCTATGGCGTTAGTGTTTATCTTCAAGGCCCGGATGCAAGATTCACCTTGGGGCGTATTAGCTGGAATTGTGGCGTTTTTCTCGGCCATGCTCGGCGGACATTATTTTGGTGATTCGGTGGGCATTTTCTTTGGCGCCTTGGCTGTCGGGATTTACTCCAACCTCTTCGCCCGCTGGATGAAAGCTCCCGCCTCCATCGCCCTGTTGCAAGGCATAGTGATCTTAGTGCCCGGCAGTAAAACCTATATCGGACTCAATGCCTTAATCTCAGGTGAGACCATGCTCAATCAGTCCCATATTGGCTCACAAATCTTTTTAATTTTTATGTCGCTGATCGCAGGATTGATTTTTGCCAACGTCGCCGTCCCGCCAAGGCGAACATTGTAACAATTGTGAATTCGGCTGGAGCCCGCGCCCAGCCGCCACCTTAAGTTAACCTTAAGTAAAATCAGAAACTTATTAAAATGTTTTCTTGACTAACACCCGCTTTCCATGTGTTATTAAATTGTGAATTGCAGAGTGAAATTGTTTTCGCTGCAGTCGTCAATTTCATGGGAGTGGCCTTTTATGCAGAAATTCATTCAGTATGCATGCATCCTACCTTGTTGTGTTGGCAGCCTAATCAGTGCTGCCCAAGCAGAAGACGCTAAGCTCGCCGATCCCGCAACAAAGGCTCAAGAAACCAAAAAAGTCAGCAAGATAGTCGTAGTTAACAATCCTATTTTTGATGAATCCGATCCCGATGCTTTTTTCATCCACCGCTGGGCGAACGCTTTACACATCAACACCAAAGAATATGTGGTGCTCGATAAACTGACCTTCGGCGAAAATGATACTGTCGCCCGGAAAGACCTCGACGAATCGCAACGACTGTTGCGGGCGGTGCCCTATATCCGCGACGCCAAAATTTATGTCGCCGAAAAAGATCCCCTCGCCGATACCGATCCCACGGTTGAGTCCGTTGTCGTCGAAACCTGGGATAACTGGTCATTATTACCCACTGCTAGCCTGAGCAGTTCAGGTGGCGACACTCGTTATTCTTTTGGTGTTAAAGAAGACAACTTACTCGGAACAGGTATCCGCACTCGACTCAAGTACCAGTCCAACGAATCCCGTAATGGCTACAAATTTGCGTTCGAAGCTCCGCTGAGCATTATCGAGCACGGCACGGTTGCCGCCGAGTTTTACGACAATAGCGACGGCCAAGCTAAGCACGTTTATGTGAGTAAGCCTTTCTATTCTCTCGATACCAATACCATGTATTCGGCGGAGTTTTTAGACGATAACCGGATTGATACCCTGAGGCAAAATGGGCAAGAGATAAATGAATTCGAACACACAGTCGACTATCTTAATCTGCAATATGGCTGGTTAATTAATAAGAACAGTGAGCATCTTTCTCGCTTTATTACCGGGGTCACCCAAGATAAACACGAGTTTGCCAATTCAGATCTCTACCCCAATTCGATGCTGCCTCAAGACAGGGACTTTATGTACCCTTGGGTCGCCTACGAGTTTATCCAAGATGATTTCCATGTACTGAATAACGTTCACCTGATCACCAACAACGAAGACTTTAACTTAGGCTGGCATCACTATGTGCAACTCGGCATAGAAACCAATGACATAGGCGATAACAATCCTGTCGGCTACCACGTCAATTGGCAAAGTACTGGCGGCTATAAGTTCGACGACCAACTGTGGCTGTTAGAAATGGGCGGCACTAGCACAATCGGTACAACCCAAAAAGACACTTACAAGGTCGATGTCCAAGCCGAGTACTTCTATCAAATCAATCCGAAGTGGACAGCCTACGGCAAAGCATGGGCCAGCCTTTCACAGAACACTTATCTGGATCTGACCAAAGGGCTGGGGGATGAAACTGGCGTGCGCGGTTATCCAAACGAATACCAACAAGGGGACAATCAGTGGTTATTGACCGCCGAGATACGTAATTACCCCAACATCAACTTATACCAATTGGCTGAATTGGGCTGGGCCGTCTTTACTGATTTGGGTCAAGCTTCCGGCGGCCAGTTTGCCGAGAATAATGAAGTCAGTGGCCCACTGGGCAGCATAGGTATAGGCGCGCGGATTTATTCCTCACGCTCCAGCTATGGCAACGTCGCCCATATCGATTTTTCGATTCCTTACACGGGCGGCGAGTCAGTGAACAGTTGGGAATGGCGATTCCTAGTGAAACGCAGTTTTTAGCGGCTGATTTACGTATGACGAATAAGGTTGGGCGCTGAGTTAAAGCGCATTGATAAGATGTTGATCTACAAAGTCATGCAGGTTAGCCCTACAAAACCAAACGCTAACCGTCCAGAGAATAACTGGGCAGTTAGAGTTTGGTCATCCAACGCAGACCGAAGGTACTACGCAGCAGTTTTACTGTGCTGTTGTGGCGCATTTGAAACAGACAACCCAAGCTAAAACTGACAATAAGGCCGGGAGTCGAACCGATGAAAGCACGACCGCTTTGCGCTAGTTGTTGTTTCCTCACCTGCAATAACTCATGCTGCAGCTGACCTTGTTCTGTCAGTACAGTGAGCTTCAATTGCTGTTTTTTCAGTAACTGTTGCACTAGCATTGTTGATCTTCCTGTTGTTTATTGGCTGAGTGTCGAGTAGAAAACAACAGCCGTAACTGCTGCCAAGTCTTTGAAAAACCCGCTTGCGACAGCACATAGCTCAGACTACGCCAACACCAAATCAATAACACAAACTGCAATACCACTAACGCGCTCGCGGTAATCAACAGCGAGCCGCTCAGTTGAAACAGCAAATAACCCAGCAACAACAAGATACTGCCCCAGAATAGGGTAATACCCGTCCCAAAACAGACGACCAAAGCCGCAGCAACAATCAAGCTGCGACCCGTTAACTGCCATTCTGCCGTTGCTATTTTCCCTGCCAAATTTAACTGATTGATATAGGCTTGCTTCACCGAGCTGCTCAGTGCCGCTATCTCAGCCAATTGCTCAATGGCCTGATCAACCACTTTATTCTGGGCAGCTGATGCGGGCTGCCCAGTGGATTCAGCATGCTGGACAGGTCTTTGCTCTGGCGCCTCTGACTGTGCACGGTTTTGCATAACCCCACCTTAGCGACGGCGTAACAAGGCCGTCAACACTACACCAGCAGCAAACGCTATCCCGGCTGTGGCCAGAGGATTCTGCGCTGCCAGCTCACGGGTTTTACTGTAAGAGCTTTGCAGTTGCTGTTTGATTTCCTCTTGCTTGTGCGCCAGTGTTTCCTGCGAGCTAGCGGCGGTTTTACGCAAAGTATCCTCTGCAACAGCGGCTTTCTCTGCCACAGCGTCAACGGCATGATGCGTCACTTCGCTGGCTTTCGCTGTGGTTGGCGAATTTAACGCGCCGTTATCTTTACTGTTAGTTTGTTCTGTTACACTTTTTGAACTAGCCATTAGCAGACTCCTTGATGAACTGAGTGCAATGCAACAAAATGCTGCACTTTGCATATAAACCAATGCAATGGCTAAGCCAATCGATATAAGCAAACAAAAACAAAGATTTATATTTAAACACTGTATATCCGTGCCCTCAGTTAACGGTAGATGTTACCTACATAGGGTAATTTTTACCTGCAGCGAAGGATGATAAAGAGAGCGACAGAACAGACAACTAAATAGGATATAGATTGGATACGGACGGGGAATTCAATACTTTGATTTTTAATAATTTAAAAAGTAACGGTCACTTAAAACTGCAACAGTTAAAAAAACAAAAAGCCCGTTTGTCATTACGACAAACGGGCTTTCTATTGAATGAGGTGAGTTGGCCGATAAGCCGGGTCCTGTCTTGGACAGTCATTCATCTAGGCCTGCAATCGCTCACAGGCTCAAGCGACCTACCCGGTTCCAACGCGAGCCACGCCATACGGAACCCTATTTGGTCTTGCTCCGGGTGGAGTTTACCTTGCTACGAACTATTGCTAGCCGCACGGTGCGCTCTTACCGCACCCTTTCACCCTTACCGACCTGATAAATCAGGCAGGCGGTCTACTCTCTGTTGCACTTGTCGTCGGTTCACACCGCCCAGGCGTTACCTGGCACCCCGCTCTTTGGAGCCCGGACTTTCCTCCCCGTTCTTGCGAACGCGGCGACTGTCTGGCCAACTCGGCGCGGATTATAGCCTAAGCCACCCTGATGCACCACAGATAATCCGCTCGCGGCCGTTTTAGCGCTTATAAATCAGACTCTAGGCCGTATTTATACAAGGCATTCTTTTTAAGTCCATGAATTTGCGCGGCAATTGCAGCGGCTTTCTTCAATGGCAATTCTTCACATAAGAGTTTGAGCGTGTTGATGGCAACCGTGGGAATCGCTTCGTCATCACTTAAATGGTAACCATGCACCATAAGAACGATTTCACCCTTCTGCTGATTTAGGTCAGTGCTTACTTTAGCGAGCACTTCTGACACAGGGCCAGATAAAAAGGTTTCGAAGGTTTTGGTCACTTCACGCGCCATCACCACATGGCGATCACCGCCCAGCACTTCGACCATAGTCGTTAAGCTATGCTCGATGCGGTGTGGTGATTCGTAAAAAATCAGCGTGCGCGGATCTTCTTTCAGTGCCAATAACTTATCGGCGCGGGCTTTTTCTTTTGAGGGCAGAAATCCTTCAAAAGTAAAACGGTCCGATGGCAAACCCGAGGCGCTTAAGGCAGTAATCGCCGCGCAAGGGCCCGGCAATGGGATCACATTAAACCCAGATTGGCGCACATGTGAGACTAAGTGGTAGCCAGGATCGGAAATCAACGGCGTACCCGCATCGGAAATTAATGCTATCGACTGACCCGCTGCAAGCTGATCCACAATCCACTGGGCACGCGCACGCTCGTTGTGGTCATGCAAGGCCGTGGTTTTAGTGGTAATGCCGAAGTGGCTCAACAACTTACCGCTGTGGCGAGTGTCTTCACAGGCGATCAATGAAACCTGATTCAGCACCTCTATTGCCCGTGAGCTCATATCGCCCAAATTACCTATGGGAGTAGGAACTATGTAGAGTGCGACGCTTTGGTCCATATATACCTCTGTAATGACAGTGCCAAGACTTTCGTCAAGCGCGAGAGAAGGTTAAACTAGAGGCCGCATCTTACCAGAGTGAAGCCCAGTGTTAAAAAGCCTGAATACAACTAAGTTCGTTTCCGTGGCCATTTTATCGGTAATCTTGGCGGGTTGTGGTGTTTCATCGCCCAATTCCACTGGAACAACCGCCACATTGGCTACCTCATTAGCATCCGCACCTTTGGCGGCAAATGTCTATTTGGCGCAAGCGGCCAATAGTAAAGATCCGCAGCAGCGCGATACTAATCTGCTGCTAGCAGCCCATGCCTATATTAATGCCAATGACTATGCCGCGGCGCAGAAGCTGCTTAAATCGATACAGCCGAGCTTAACTCAGAGCCCAACATTACTGGCCGAACATAAATACTTAACTGCACGCGTACTTGAACACACGTCCACCTACAGTGATGCCCTTAAAACCTTAAATTATCCAAGTAATTGGAGCCTGCCAAGCTGGCAGATGACGGCCTATCACCAGTTCAAAGCGCATTTATATCAATTGAATAAACAGCCAATTGAACAAGTACGCGAGTTGAGTTTACTGACTACTTACTTGCCACCCGCCCAAGCCAACGAAGTGAATAACACCATTTGGCAAGTGCTGCAGCCGATGCACGAACAAACGATAAAGACGTTTACCCAAGATGCTAAAAGTCCAGTGTTTGCAGGCTGGTTACAACTGGCTTATATCGCTAAGCATTATGCCGTCGATCCCACCCAGTTAGTGCGCCACTTAGGTGAATGGCAAAAGCAGAACCCTTATCACCCAGCTGCGGCAAAATTGCCTGCCGATTTAGACAGAGCCCTCAACGCTAAGCCTTTTACACCGAAAAACATTGCCGTGCTGTTGCCGCTGACGGGCCCAAGAGCGAACGCCGCCAATGCGATTCGCCAAGGCATATTAGCCAGCTATATGGCGAAGCAAAACGATAAAGTCGCAGTGAATTTTTACGATACGGCCAATGATGCGGCGAGTGCGTATCAACAGGCGCTGATGGCGGGAGCCGAGTTTATTATAGGCCCATTACTGCCGACTGAAATCGAACAACTACAAGTGATGAATGCGGCAAATACTGCCGCCACTAATGCGCAGGCCAATGCTGCCAACCCAGACAAAACGGCCAATACGGTTGCTGCAGCTCCTGCGGTGCCTGTACCACAACTCTTTTTGAATCAAGTTGATAAGTTCACCCCCGATCCAAACAAATTCTACTTTGCGCTATCGCCAGCCCAAGAAGCAGCCGATGCCGCCGAGCATTTATATCAAGATGGCGTCACTATGCCATTGCTGCTTGCCAGCAATGATGCCCTTGGCAAACGTATGGCCGAGAGCTTTATTCAAGCGTGGAAAAAGAAGAGCGATAACGTCGTCGAAGTCTATTACTACGATGGCGGCGACCAAATGAAAACCACAGTGCAAGATGCCCTTGGCGTGCGTGATAGCCAAGCCCGTATCGCACGCATCAAGGAGCTGCTGGGTAACTCAGTGCAGGCTGACTTCCGCTCACGCCAAGATATTGATGCCATTTATATGATTTCAACGCCGCAGGATCTGACTCTGCTCAAGGCCTTTATCGACGTTAACTTCAGCGTGTTCACTCAACCTGTGCCCCTGTATACCTCAAGCCGCAGCCGAGTTGAGAACGAAAGCACACAAACGGCGCAGGATTTAAATAACCTCACCCTCAGCGATGCCCCTTGGCTGATGCAAAACGGCGAAGAAAACCTAATGGTTAACACACTATTTTCGGGCTGGAATAACAGTCAGAAACGTTTGTTTGTTATGGGTTATGATGCGATGGACTTGATCGGCCGTTTAGCACAAATGCGCTCATTTACGGGTTACCAATTCAATGGCCGCAGCGGCGCTTTATCGGTTAGTCAAGATGGCATAGTAAACCGTCAATTAAGCTGGGGACGTTACCAAAGAGGCAGCTTCCGCCAGCTATGACACTCGGACAGCAGGCAGAAGCGCACGCACAACGTTACCTTGAACAGCAAGGGTTAACTTTTGTCGAACGTAATGTCCGCTATCCGTTTGGGGAAATTGATTTGATCATGCGCCATAAAAGCCATTGGGTATTTGTTGAAGTGAAGTATCGCTCGGCAACCCAATATGGCGGCGCATTACAGGCTTTAAGCGCGGCGCAAATCACGCGGATTCGCAAAGCGGCCAACCATTATTTGCAACTCAATAGACTCGATGTGCCCTGTCGTTTCGATGTCATCGCCATGGAAGCCGATCAAATTCATTGGCTCGTCGATGCCTTTTAAGCGCCAATAGTGCGAGAGTAGCGACACAAATTATTTTTAACGTCTGTGCCTCAACACGCTTGTGGAAATATGGCATGATAGCAACACTTTATCCTGAAAGGATTTATCCATGTTAGAACGCATTAAAGACAGCTTTACTGAATCTATCCAGACAAAAATCGATGCAGCCGAAGCACTGCCAGAATCAATCGCCAAAGCGGCCGAGATGATGGTGCACTGTCTTTTGGGTGGCAATAAAATCCTTGCTTGCGGTAACGGCGGCAGTGCTGGCGATGCACAACATTTCTCAGCCGAACTGCTAAACCGCTACGAGATTGAACGTCCACCCTTACCGGCCATCGCCCTGTCTACTGACACTTCAACCATTACAGCTATCGCCAACGACTATAGCTATGATGAGATTTTCTCAAAACAGATTTTTGCCTTAGGTCAACCGGGCGACATTCTGCTGGCAATCTCCACCAGCGGTAACTCAGGTAACGTGATTAAAGCCATGGAAGCCGCATTAAGCCGCGACATGACGATCGTTGCACTAACGGGTAAAGATGGCGGCGCTATGGCAGGCCTGTTGAGCGTGGGCGATGTGGAAATCCGCGTGCCTTCAAACGTCACCGCACGTATTCAAGAAGTGCACTTACTGGTGATCCACTGCCTGTGTGACAACATTGACCGCACACTCTTCCCGCAGGACGAGCAGCAATGAGACACGCTGCCCCGCTGTTAATGGTTTGCTTGCTGCTACAAGGCTGCGCCGGTGCCGTTATGGTGGGCGCAGTGAGTGGCGCTATGATGGCCAACGATGAGCGTACTGTTAAGACACAGATTGATGATACTAATACGGATTTTAGGATCACTAGTGCGCTACTAGAGCAAGAAGATCTTAAAAAACAAACTAATATCACTGGTGTGTCCGTCAATGGCAATGTGCTTATGATAGGCCAAGCCCCTAACTCTACGTTAAGGGATAAAGCCATCAAGGTCGTACAAGATCTTAAGCTAGGCGGCAAGATCCACAATCAGATCCGCATTGGCAACCCAACTTCTTTCACCACACGCAGCAACGACACTTGGATCACCACCAAAGTGAAGGGCCGCATGCTAAACGAGAAAGATTTGGATATGACTCGCATTAAAGTCATCACTGAAAATGGTGAAGTCTTCTTGCTCGGCGTGATCCATCGCTCGCAAGCAGACTTAGCCGTTGATATCGCCCGCAATACAGCAGGCGTGCGTAAAGTGGTAAGAGTATTTGAATATACAGAGTGATTTTACAATTTGAGCAGGTTGTAATTTGAGCGTAGTGGAAGTTAAGCCTAAGTCGCGAGTCAACTCGTACACTTAGGCTTAAACGCTCACCATTATTTCCCCGCTAGCGTATCCGCTATCTTAGGTGTCGATTTTGATAACAACGACCCTAGCCAAGGTAAAAACAACGAAGGCAACACAATCAAAGCGGCGCCAAGCCAGCTTAAATTATCCAACCATTCATCAAACAACAACCAGCCTAAAAAGACGATAAATAACAAGCCACTATATTCTGCAATCGCGATATCGCTCGCCTGTGCTTTACGGTAGGCCAGCACACAGAACCAGTGATATACAAGTAAGAATACGTTGCTCAGCAATGCCACGCCCACCAGCTCCCAACTCAAACCTTCAATGCCCTGAAACGCCGCAATCACTAACGTCGCCGGAATACCCAGCAAGTTATACAACATCAGCGTTAATACGGGATGTTCAGCATAGGGCACTTTTTTCAGCGCTAACTGATTCACCGCAAAGGTAAAAGCCGAAAATAGCACAGCAATGCCATACCAATTCATTTCACTCGGTCGCAGGATAATCAAAATACCGACAAAACCTAAGCCTGTGCAGATGGTCTGGGCGGCTGTGATCCGCTCTCTCAGGAAAAAATACCCCATCAAGATGATCATCAAAGGCGCCGAATAAAACAACGAGCTAACCGTCGCGAGTGGCAATGCCATCAAGCCAATAATTAAAAAAAGCGCGCCAACTGAGCCTATGTTGGCACGCCAAAGGTGAACTGAAATATGTGTTGTCATTGGCCGCTGTGAATACAGCCACACTGGCAACAGCATAAAGACTGAGGAGATTTGCCTGACAAGGAGGAAAGTCGAGGCATTTGCATCGTCCGGCAACCACTTGATCGACACATCATAGAAGGCACTGAATAGATTACCTACTATCAATAAAATCAAACCGATAACAACTGGGCGTTGCATTTTTTAACATCCATAAATCTCAATGGCGGCATGATAATCCTCGCAAAACTTAAGCTGAAATGATGCTTTCTCATGCTAGATGAATTAGATTCATACTAAAGCCTTTAGATATTGAAAATAATGAGAAAGCTCCCACCATTACGCGCTCTGCAAGTGTTCGAAGCCGCCGCCAGACAACAGCATTTTTCTAAGGCGGCCGATGAACTGTGCATCACCCAAAGTGCGGTTTCTCACCAAGTGCGGGTATTAGAAGAGTATTTTGGCGAGCAACTGTTCGACCGTCAGGGGCGTAAACTGCAGTTAACCCCAAAAGGACACGGACTATTTCTAGAGTTAGAGCGGATATTCAACGAGTTAAGTGATCTTAATTTGAAGGTTCGCGACACGCCCAATCAGCAGCTGTGCTTAGCAGTTTACAGTTCCTTCTCGGTAAAATGGTTGATCCCCAGACTCACCGATTTTCGCCGCCAATATCCGAGCGTGAAAATCCGCCTCGAGATGATCACCCAAGATCCTGATCTCAGCACTAGTACGGCGGATATCTTTATCGCCGGTAAACTGAATCAACGCGGATACTGGCAACAGTTACTCCATAAAGAGCGGTTAATCCCAGTATGCAGCCCAAATTTCTATCTTAAATGGCGCGACATTAGCCTGGGCAATTTCCAGCAACAAGCCCTACTGGTTGTCGATGAAGGCCCACTCGGACTCGACTGGCACAAGTGGTCATCGGCGCACCAAATCCCACTTGATAACGAACAACAGCATGTGTTTAGTCATATTGTGATGGCGATTGAGGCGGCGATTACTGGTCAAGGCTTAGCCCTAGCGCCGGACTTTATGGTGGCTGGCGATATCACCACAGGGCGTTTAGTCGCCTTGAATCTTCCCGATGTGCATACCGGATTTGAATTTACTTTCTTTTGTAAGCAACGCCGTTTATCAGAACCTGCGATTGCCGCCTTCTCCTCTTGGCTAAAATCACAGGCCTAAGGTGAACAGACAGACACAAAAAAGCCGACGCTGACGTCGGCTTAATTTATCGATATCGATTGATTACACTAACAAACCAATCTTCTCGTACACTTTTTTCAGAGTCACTTCAGCGCGCGCCTGCGCACTTTCAGCGCCAGCTTTCATCACTTGGTCTAAGTAAGCACGGTCGGCACGAATCGCGCGGTAACGCTCTTGCAGCGGCTCTAACATGCTCACAACCGCTTCGCCTGCTGCACCTTTCAAATGGCCATACATCTTGCCTTCAAACTCGGCTTCTAGGCTTGCAATGCTTTGTCCCGTCACACCCGACATGAGACTCAGCAGGTTAGAAACGCCTGGCTTATTGTCCATGTCAAAACGCACGACTGGCGGCTCATCACTGTCTGTCATGGCTTTTTTCAGCTTTTTCAGCACGGCTTTTGGATCTTCTAGCAGGCCGATGACGTTATTACGGTTCTCGTCTGACTTAGACATCTTCTTCAACGGCTCCTGCAACGACATCACTTTAGCGCCATGCTCAGGAATAAACGGCTCAGGAATGGTGAAAGTATCACCGTAGGCATTGTTGAAGCGAGTCGCGATATCACGAGTTAACTCAAGGTGTTGCTTCTGATCTTGACCAACTGGGATTTCGTTCGCTTGATAAATCAGAATATCCGCCGCCATCAGCACTGGGTAACCAAACAGACCCACGTTGATGTTGTTAGCGTGCTTTTGTGACTTATCTTTAAACTGCGTCATACGACTCAACTCGCCCATTTGGGTGTAGCAGTTTAATGCCCAACCCAATTGCGTGTGTTGTGGCACTTGTGACTGGATAAACACTGTGCTCTTTTTAGGATCGACGCCACAGGCCAAATACAGGGCTAAGGTGTCTAAACAGGCTTCGCGCAACGCTTTAGGATCTTGACGCACGGTAATGGCATGCAAGTCGACCACACAATAGAGGCAGTCGTGGCTATCTTGCATCGCAACCCATTGACGCAATGCACCCATGTAGTTACCTATGGTTAATTCGCCGGACGGCTGTGCACCGCTGAGTACTATGGGTTTGGTCATTACGTCATTGCTCCACTATCTATATATAAAAAGACTATAAAAAATCGACTAAAGAACGGGTAAACACGCATTACTTGGTAGGTTTTACCCAGTTCAAAATCTCACTAAATTGCTCACATACGGCATCTGGGCCACTGAGCCCAATATCTTCACCGTAGTTGTAGCCGTAGGTCAAGCCGATTGACGCTATCCCAGCCGCTTTCGCCGCTAAAATGTCGTTTTTAGAGTCGCCGACCATCAATAACGCCTCTTTATCCAATTGCCACTCATGTAATAAGTGCTGTAGCGGCAAAGGATCGGGCTTCATTTTAGCGAGAGTGTCGCCACCTAACACTAAGCTGAAAAAGTCATTAATCCCAAAGGCATTGAGTAATGGCAAGGTAAAACGATAGGGTTTATTGGTCACAACGGCGAGCTTAAAACCTGCATCGAACAAGGTTTGCAGTACTTGATGCACGTCGCTATACAGCGCACTGTGCTTTTCAAGATTCTCTTGATAGTGATGCATAAAAATCGGCATGGCCGCATCAAGCGCAGTTTGCTCAACATCCGATCCCAAGGCATGGGTCATGGCGCGGCGCATCAACATCTCTGCGCCATTACCGACCCAAGTACGCACTTGGGCCTCAGAGCAGCTCTTCAAACTTAACTCGGCTAAGGCTTCCTGCGTGGCAACGGTTAGGTCAGGCACACTGTCGATCAGCGTGCCATCAAGATCAAACGCTATCGCTTTAATCTTATCCCACATACCTATGCCCCAACTTTAGCAAGTTCGGCACGCATCTCATCAACAACGGTTTTGTAATCTGGCTTGCCGAAAATGGCAGAACCCGCAACAAACATGTCGGCACCGGCGGCCGCGATTTCGGCAATATTGTCGACCTTAACGCCGCCATCCACTTCTAAGCGAATATCAAAACCGCTGGCATCGATACGCGCACGCACTTGACGCAGCTTATCTAAGGTCGATGGGATAAAAGATTGACCGCCAAAACCAGGGTTCACCGACATCAATAGAATCACATCCAGCTTATCCATCACATGGTCGAGATAATGCAGTGGTGTGGCAGGGTTAAACACGAGACCCGCTTTACAGCCACACTCTTTGATCAACTGGAGTGTGCGATCGACGTGTTCTGAAGCTTCTGGATGGAAAGTAATAATAGACGCACCCGCTTTAGCAAAATCAGGCACGATGCGGTCAACTGGCTTGACCATCAAATGCACATCAATATCGGCGGTAATACCGTAGTTACGCAGCGCTTGGCACACCATGGGGCCAATCGTTAAGTTAGGAACATAGTGATTATCCATCACATCAAAATGCACTACGTCGGTCCCCGCATCTAACACGGCTTTTACATCATCGCCCAAACGGGCAAAATCGGCAGATAAAATCGATGGAGCAATCAAGAATGGACGCATAAAACACTCGCTGCTATTTGGATAAAAAGTGCCTTATTTTACCCTGAGCTAAGCTAAGCCTCTATAGCTAAAGCCACATTTCTGGCAATTGATACGCGATGTAGCAGTCAGCAAAGCAACACATTCTGCAACTATCGTAGTCAATAGGGGTCTAGATAATACCAATCGTATTAAATATCTGTTCATTCAGCGGGAGTTCAACGCGATTTAGACAAGGCGAAGGCTTGAAGGCATAGTGGTGCTCTGTCTAAAGCCTTGAACGAAGTATAAAGCGCGTTGCCATGCCGTTAACATCAGCCGCCCTTCGGGCGCCTCACAGGCATCCCACTCCCGTGTTGCATTGACTTAAAAGGGAATAACCATTTCTGCGTCAATGCGCCTTGGATTGAGATGCCTGTGAGGCTCTGAACTGATTAGATATTTAATGTGATTGGTATAATATGAAATTTGCTAACATTTGCGCGCATTTTGGCGGCAATTGATAAATTTTTGTTCATAAACTAGGCGAGTTTGTTATACTCGAGGCGCAATGCTGGTTCATTTCAAAGGAAGCGTTATGAAGGGGCGGTTTAGTTTGTTTTCACACTATGTTAGGTCGGTGACATTTAAGTCATCTATGATGTTGGCATTCACTGCAGTTGTTGTGGCCACGTTAGCCTTTGGCTTTGAAAAACTTACGGAAAATACCGAAACAGCTTCTTGCGCTTGTAGCAGTGACACTCGTTACAATAGTGCTTTACCTAGTAGTCATCCCAATAATCGCTGCGCCGATCAAGCACAAACCCTAAGCTGGAAAACGTGGCTCACAGGTAAAAACCGTTCGAGTCAGTTCCACTTTGTCGATTTGCTTGAGCTATTACACGGTCATCAAGATAAGCCTATGGATGATCTCAAACCCACTACGTCGCATCTAGCCTATTAATGCTTAGCCGTATCTGGCAAGTATTCCACAGCACAGTCGCCGCCTTTTTCGGGGTACAAACTGACGACAATCGAAAAAAAGATTTCCAAACTAGCTCACCATTACCTTATATCGCAATGGGAATCGTGTTGGCAGTCATCTTAGTGGCAAGCCTGATGTTTCTCGTAGGACAAGTGCTCAGCTAAACCTAAGCTATGTCGAACCTAGTCATCCTTTGGATCGTAATTTTCATCATATAACGCCATCAACTCATCCACTTTGTTACGACCACTACCATTTTGGCTAATGTTACGTTGCACTTGGATTTTCGCTAAGTGAGCGCCGCGGTATAACTCGCGAGTCAATGGAATATCGTGATTACTGATCAACACAGGAATACCACGTTCTAGTGCTGTATGGCGCGAATGACGGGCCAGCAGCGCTTGGTCGTCTAGACTAAAGCCCGCACCGACATACGTAGTGAAACTGGATGTGGTAGATAATGGAGCATAAGGAGGATCGCAGTAAACCACATCGCCGCTACGTGTCTGCTCAAAGGCTTTTTCGTAGCCTATGCATTTAAACTCGGCACGTTGCGCTTTTTCAGAAAAGGCCCAGATTTCCTTTTCGGGGAAATACGGCTTTTTATAGGAACCAAAGGGCACATTGAAGCCGCCTTTACGGTTATAACGGCATAAGCCATTAAAACCATGACGGTTTAGATAGAGGAAATACACGGAACGTTGGAAAGGGTCGCGACATTTATTAAAGTCGGTCCGCACCTGATAGTAAGCGTCTTTTTGATTCATCTCATCAACAAACATTGCCTTAGCCGCGGCAATGTAAGCTTCTGGTTGATGCTTCACAATCTGGTATAACTCAATCAAGTCCTGATTAATGTCACAGAGCAGGTAGCTAGGATAATCCGTATTTAAGAAAACGGATCCTGCACCCACGAATGGCTCGACCAAACGGTCTCCTGTGGGTAAATAACTGGCCAAATCATCCACCAATTTAAATTTACCGCCAGCCCACTTAAGGAAGGCTCTGTGTTTTTTTATCATTTAACTTGATGAATGCCGACAAAAATAAAGGCCATGATTGTACTCTGTTTATTCTGAAATTTCACGATTTGGCAGACTTTCTTCTAGTTGATAATCTTTTAAATCCGCCCACTTTCTTACCCAAGGCTGCTCGAAACGATACTCTTTAACCAATTGTGCCGCCGCATTCGAAGCTGACTTGCTACTACCGTAGTTACCAACGAGGACAACCCAACGCTGCTTATGTTGTGCAACGCGAACGCCCTCAAGATGCTCAATACTCTTTAATGTTGCACGCAGGGTGTCCAACTGAGCAACACTGGCAATCTGTATTGTGTAACCTTTGAGCGGCTTTTGCGGTTCCAAAACTGTTTTATCAACCTTTGCCACCTCTGGCGCTGGGGACTGAACATCTACCGTTTTAGCTTGAGGCTCTGCATCCACAGTTGGCTCATCACCACCAAAAGACTTGCTACTGACTTCACCAACGATCACTAAGGCTGCATCATCAGGCTCAGGATGTGGTGCCTCACCATGGAATTCACTTAATGGATCGACAGCCGGTTCTGTTTTGGCTTTGGATGTTTCTATTTCGTTAACTGTCACGGGTACGGCGGCAAACTTTAGTTGATCAGCGCGCAGAGCAAAATAGGGGGCTAAGATTTTTTGCCCATAGGACAAAAAGACGGGTGAATCTATCGCAGGATAAGTCGCAACCTCTAAGGCTTGCTCCTCAGAAAAAGGCTGAGTAACGCCAAGCCAAATGCCTAAGGTGAGTAACATACTCACAGCAGTCACCATCACAGCTTTATATTTCACCAAGGAAGATGTCTTCTCCGGCGCGCTATGCAAGGCTTTATCTAATAGATTAACCACTTCCTGCGGCGTACCGGTTTGTTTCTCAAGCTGACTGCGCACAATTTCCCTTGGGGTAAAAGGATTTTGATCGCTGTATCTTAGTAACGTTTGATACAAGGCCTCACGCTCAGGCATGGTTAACGGCTCAATACTGATAGGCAATATCTGCCGCCGTAACTGCTCCGGTAATTGTGGAAGTAGATCTGCTAAAAATGCCGGTGGAACCGTGAGTGTGACGGCAATATTCTTACCCGCACACTGAATTTGATTGAGAATAATGCACTCAGCCCACAAAGCCTTAGGCAATAAATGCGCATCATCGATAATGATATGTAAGGGTTTAGTTTGCGTGCTAGCAAGCCGCAACAGGGTATCGGCGAGGGGAATATCGTCGTCAAAAATCGGGGATGAAATTAACTGGACCAGAATTTTACGGCGGATCTCAGCGTTATCGGCATGCATAGGACAAATCACAAATGCCGCATTTGACTCGTCAAAATCGGTCGCTAATCCGGTCACTAAGGTGGTTTTGCCTGAACCGCTGATGCCAGAAAGCACCAGTAGCTGATCGCTATAACTGGCAACATGATGCATTCTTTGTATGAGGGCTTCCTGAGAAGGAAGCAAGACAGAACCTTGAAACGTCACTCGCCCACCACACAGTGTTTATGCGCAGCGAATAACCTGTTCGAGGGTAGATTCAGTGACTTGACTAAACACATCCGCGCGGCCTATAGCCGTTGGGAGCACCAGTCGAATCTGACCGCCTAAAACTTTTTTATCGCGTCGCATATGTTGAATGAAACTGTCGAAATCCATAGATTCCGGCGCACTCACTGGAAGATCAAAAGCTTGTAGTAACTGTATGATACGACAAACTATTGACTCATCGATAAGCCCCAGTGCCTTAGCTGTTTGAGCAGCAAGGACTGTGCCAGCTGACACGGCTTCACCATGCAACCAATTACCGTAGCCCATTTCGGCTTCAATCGCATGACCAAAGGTATGACCTAGATTCAATAAAGCACGTACACCCTGCTCAGTTTCGTCTTGGCTAACCACATCGGCCTTAATCTCACAGCAACGGGAGATAGCATAAACCAATGCTTGGGCATCTAAGGTTTTTAGTGCCGTTACATTATCTTCAAGCCATTGAAAAAAATCAGCATCCCACATGATGCCATACTTGATGACTTCCGCCATTCCCGCCGCAAACTCGCGCGCTGGAAGCGCATGTAAACATAAGGTATCGATAAGCACGATTTGTGGCTGATAAAAGGCCCCAATCATGTTTTTACCAAGAGGATGGTTAACAGCCGTTTTACCGCCGACGGAAGAATCCACCTGCGACAATAGGGTTGTCGGAATTTGAATAAAATCGATCCCACGTTGATAACATGCCGCGGCAAAGCCCGTCATGTCACCAATTACGCCGCCACCCAAAGCCACCAGCACAGAATCTCGACCATAGTTTTGCTGCAGCAATGCAGTAAAAATAGTATCTAGATGCGCTAAGTCTTTGAATTGTTCGCCATCGGGGAGGATAACACTCTCTACCTCACCAAACGAAGCCATCGTCTCTTGTATCTGTTTAAGATACAAAGGCGCGACAGTTTCATTGGTGACGATAAGAATACGTTTTTTAAGCAGGTAGCGAGACAAGGTCTCGCCATCACTCATCAAATTCTGGCCAATGTAAATGGGATAACTACGTACACCTAAATCAACCTGAATTTGCTTCATAAATTCTGCCTAAAAACCTAATTGCTCAATGATCTGATTGGCGACAATCTTTGCGCTTTGATCATCGGTTTTGACAATCACATCGGCAATTTCTTCGTACAATGGATTACGGATCTCTGCAAGATTCTCCAACACTTCTCGAGGATCATCCACTTGCAATAATGGGCGTCGCTTGTCTCTTTGAGTACGAGCGACCTGTTTGTCGATAGTGGTTTCCAGATAAACCACAATGCCACGAGCAGACAGATGATTACGGATATCTTTGCTTTGTACTGAACCACCACCGGTGGCAAGGACGATACCTTGTTTTTCAGACAAATCAGCAATAACCTGAGCTTCACGACGACGGAAGCCTTCTTCACCTTCGACGTCAAACACCCAAGCAATATCAGCGCCTGTGCGTTGCTCAATCTCTTGATCTGAATCGTGGAATTCTAAATGCAGCATTTGCGCCAGATGGCGACCAATTGTGCTTTTACCTGCGCCCATAGGGCCTACCAGAAAAATATTACGTTTTTCAGCCATTTCTTGTACGTCTGAATCTTATTGAAAAGTATGCCTATATCGACTCAAAATCAAGCCGACCTATATGTTACCTTGCTCTTATGAGACTTGACCGAGGATTATCTCAGCTTAGGGTCTACTATGGCAAGCCATGTGCGCTATTTATGCAAAGAATTGTATAACAGTAATAATAAAGCCAGCAATCACTGCTGGCTTTAGTCGATACATAGCAAGTGCTTAGATCTTCTCACCGACTATTTTGGGGGTGACGAAAATAAGTAGCTCTTGACGCTCATTTTTGTCTGTTGTGTTCCTAAACAGGAAACCTACCAGAGGAATGTCACCTAGAATTGGTACTTTACTCACACGGCTGATCAGATTTTGCTGATAAATACCGCCAAGCACTATGGTTTCGCCGTTATTAACGAGCACTTGGGTGCCGATGCGTTGAGTATCGATGGCAACTGCGGGACCCGTTGGAGTATCAACGGTTTTACCCTGAGAATCTTGAGTGATTTCTAAATCTAAAATGACTCGGTTATCAGGCGTAATTTGTGGTGTAACCCGTAGAGACAACACCGCCTTCTTAAACGTGACTGACGTTGCACCACTAGAAGTCGACTGCACATAAGGGATCTCGACACCTTGCTCAATATAAGCCGCCTTTTGGTTAGAGGTGGTAATACGAGGGCTAGCGATGATTTCACCTTTATTTTCTTGCTCTAACGCACTTAATTCCAAATCAAGAATGGTACCGTCAGCCAATTTGGCGACATGGAAGGCAATACTCGCTGGATTGGTGGCCGCCGAGGGCAAGTTAACATTCAAACGCTGATCGGCAGTAGGAATTATCCCGTTGGCAATACTCTGTGCACCTTCTAATGTGCCTGAGGTTCCCTTGCTACCCTGCTGATCTGTGACGCCCCAACGAATACCTAAGTCTTCGGAGACATCATCTTTCACTGTCACCATGCGTGACTCGATCAACACTTGGCGGATGGGGATATCGAGAACTTCGACTAAACGGTGAATGTTCTCAATCGTTTCAGCCGTATCTTTCACTAACACTGTGTTAGTACGTTCATCGACCGCGACTGAACCGCGTGGTGAAAGTAAGCTTGAATCCGCGCTTTTCAATAACTCAGCAATATCGACCGCTTTAGCATAGTTAATTTGCAAGTACTCAGAATAGAGCGGTGCTAACTCTTTAACCTCTTGTTTGTTTTTGAGGTTCTGGCTTTCACGAATTGCCAGTTCTTCGCTCGGCGCCACCATTAAGATATTGCCTTCGATACGCTTATCTAATCCTTTGGTTTGCAAAATTAACTCTAAAGCTTGATCCCAAGGCACATCGTCCAATCTTAAGGTGATATTGCCTTCCACAGTATCGCTGGTGACTAAGTTAAAGTTGTTATAGTCGGCGATGATCTGCAGCACAGTTCGTACAGGGATATTTTGGAAGTTAAGCGACAAAGTCCGGCCATTGTATTTTTTAACGTCTTTCTTGGCGGCGGCCCTCTCGACTTTATTCATTGAGAGCCTAAAGAGGTTATCTTCTTGCTTGTAAGTAAATTCATACTCACCCGCGATATCAACTAATATGCGCGTTGTTAAGTCTTCTTTAAAGGTCTCGAAGCTTTTTACTGGCGTTGAGAAATCTTTCACATCCATAACATACAGAAGATCGTTATTAATATCTGTGTTATATAGCTTCACTTCGAGCTTAGCGCCCACTTGCTCGACATTAGCCGCAACCGAGCGATTATTTAAATAGACTAATAATTCACCGCCACCATTATCATTACGACGGAAATCGATATTTTTAATGCTATTAACGAAAGGGTTTTCAGCTTGGGCTTGAGTGCCCGCCACTTCATCGTTGATAGTGAGTCGATATGAATTCCCCATTACTGAACCTTGGTAAGGTTTCACTTTGGACATACCTAATATGACTTTAAGACGAGTATCTTGCTGCTCAGTGGTGATGTCTGCCACCCCAACCTGATTAATAGGTAAACGATCCTTAGATAAACCTGAGATACTGTTATCGAAGGTCAGCACTAGCTCTGCGGGCGAGGCATTTGAGTCTATTGCAGGCGGAGTGACCGCATCTTCAAAGACCAGCTCTAGCTCCAATTGATGGTCAACCAAGGCGTGGTATTTAACATCCATTAATCGATTTGCCGCAAAACTCGATGGCAAAATTCCAAATATCAGTGC
The DNA here is from genome assembly GCF_020447145.1 of Shewanella sp. SR1. Lineage (NCBI taxonomy): Bacteria > Pseudomonadati > Pseudomonadota > Gammaproteobacteria > Alteromonadales > Shewanellaceae > Shewanella > Shewanella sp. SR1. The sequence goes on from NZ_JAJAEF010000028.1 coordinate 45,434, forward strand.
GATCCCTATAACAGACTTGATTAAGCCTGAAGAAATTAACGGGACTTTTATCGCGGCAGAAGATTTCATTATTTCCTCATCCTTCGCTCGTTATTCTCCAGAAAGTTCTAAATTGCTTGTCCTTTCAGACCAACAACCAGAACCATCTGGAATTAATTCTACTACTTCGACATTTTGTGAAGTCACTTTAGAAATGCGTCCATTAAACAGGCCTAAATACTCACCCGTTCCCATCCGATACACACTGCCGTCATTTGTTTCAACTAACGCCCAAGTCGTATCAGCTTCACTTAAGGTGCCGCGCATTTTTAAATTATCTAAAGGATAAGTTTCTAACCGCCCTTTTCGACGCTTTAAATCCGGTTGTAAACAATCTTTGCTGGTATCGACAACCTCTTCCGTTAATTCACGCGAAGGAGGTACAAAAGGGCTACGCATTAACTCAGCTTGATAGGCGAAGTGCTCAAATCTCGGCGGCTCTTTCAAGGGCGGGATATGAGCAACATGTTGCGCTTTGGTTGTAGTAACAAATAGCTCTAAATCACTGCGATCGCCAACGCAACCCGTTAAAAAAATACACATAACCACTAGAGGTAAGAATTTCATTATTTCTTGCCCTTCTTAGCAGGCTTTTCAGGCGGTAATTCAGCCCCTTCTTTAAAGCGATAGGTCTTGGCTAAAATGTCCATTGCTAAGTTGCCTGCATCATCGCGCTTAATCGTAAAATCATGAAGGCTGACAATACGCGGCAGTTTTGCGACACCACTCACCATATTACCTAGTTGATGATAATCGCCCGTCACGGACATTTTGATGGGGAACTCAATATAGAAATCCCGCTGAATTTCCGGCTCCCAATCTAAGCTCTTTATTCGAAGTCCTGCATCGGTCGCTACGAAGGTTAAATCGTCTAGCAAACCAGGCATTTCATTCTCAGAGGGTAGCATCTTCAGTAACTCGGCAAATTGCACTTCCATCGTTGCTAACTGCTCACGATAGAGTTTTAAATTTGCTGCAAGTTGATACTTATTTTTAAAGTCATCTCTAAGTTGTACTTCCTTATCTTGCTCTGCTGTATAGGTATCGACCGAATCTGAAACGACCAAAAAATAACCCGCAGCAAAAACACAAAGTGCTAATAGGATCGCAAAAAAGGTTTTAACTTGGTTGGGCCAGCCACCAATATTTTCAAAATCGATATCATTGAATTGACTTAGATCGAGTTTCATTTACTCGCTCCTTTTGTCATTTTCTCAGGCTCACCCACATTCGCGCCTTTAATCGTGACCCTTAAACTGAATCGCTGTAATTGCCGTAATTCTTCATTTTGGGTCACGATCGATTGCATATTCGGATCGGTTAGCCATTCAGAGGTTTTTACCTTACGCATCATATTGGCAACGTTATTATTTGATTCGCTACGCCCTTCTATCAGCAACAAACTGCCCTTTTTCTCTAAGCTAGAAAGGTATATTCCAGGGGGCACTATTCGCACTAGCTCATCTAACACATGAGTAGGTAAATTACGGGATTGTTGTAAATTCAGAATAATTTCGGTGCGACGCTCAATGTCTTTCTTACGCTCGGTAATTTTCTTAATCTCAGCTATTTGTGTTTCAAGTAAGCTAATTTCCGACTGCAAATAGGCATTGCGCGCTTTTTGCTCGTCGGTCATCACGCCCAACAAAGATACAGCCACATAGACTAAGATCGCTGACGCTAAAAAAACTGCAGCTAAGATACTTATATAATCGCGCTTTTGTTTTTCTCTCGCCTCTTCTCGCCAAGGGAGTAGGTTTATGTTCGCCATTGACCGTAACTCCTCAACGCTAAGCCACAAGCAATCATATATTTGCTGATTGTAGGTTGCAGCGCACTTTTAACCGACTCATCGGCATGCAAACACCCTTGAAAAGGATCAGCGATGATAGTGTGAACACCCAATTCATTCGTCAGTAAATTAACCATACCTTCTAATTTAGATGTCCCACCACATAATACGAGATAGTCGACTTTATCTTTACCGCTCGAAGTACAATAGATTTGCAGCGTACGTTTTATTTGTTGTAATAGCTGAGTTTGGAAAGGTGATAAGACTTCAAACATATAATTTCGTGGTAGGTCGCCTTCAATCTTTGCTTTCTCTGCTTGATCGTAGGACATGCCATAGAAAGATAATATTGACTGAGTAAATTGCTCACCACCGAAGGCTTGCTCGCGAATAAAGGTCGTCTCACCCGCTTCAACAACAGAGAAAGTGGTCATATTCGCGCCGATATCGACCATAGCGATGGCCTTATGTTTCGCGCCTTCTGGCAGCTGTGCCAGAATCAATTCGGCGGCGCGACCTAAAGCGTAACCTTCAACATCCACCACTCTAGCCTCAAGCTCAACACTATCGAGCGCATCGACTCTGACATCAATATTGTCGGTACGGCATGCGCTCAACAACACATCTACCTTGGTAGGATCTGTACTATTTACGCTGAGGGTTTCAAAATCTATGCTGACTTCATCGAGTGAATACGGAATAAGGTTGTCGGCTTCAATTTCTATCTGCGCCTCCATTTCTTCCTCGCTCAGTGAGGCGTCCATGTAGATCACTTTGGTCATGACAGCAGAGCCTGAAACACACACCGCCGCATATCTAACCGATTTAGGTAAAGTACGTTTTATTTGCCTAAGGCATTCGACAACGGCATCAGCATCACGAATATCATGATCGTTAACGGCCCCCTTTTTAATGGGTACCGCCGCATGACTCAATATCTTGTATCCATCAGCAGTCTTGCTCAACAAAATGGCCTTAACTTCATGGGAACCGATGTCAATTCCCACCATCTGCGGAGCCTGACGCTTCCATAAATTTGAAAGCATATCCATTGTCACTTTTTTATTTATATTTCAGTAAAAGAGATTAGCACAAAATCAACTTGTTATACTTACTTGTATAGAATGTTTCATCATTTTACAAACGCTATTTTAGGCTTCTCACGTTTTTACTTCACCAAGAGGTGTACGCCTTATATACTGTCGCACTTAACGGAACATTAGGATAAATTTTGGTGAAGTGGTTAAAACGTATTGTTATAGCACTATTCAGTCTAGCCCTTTTGGGAGTAGGCGCCATTGTGGCAGCATACTTTTATGTTTTGCCGGATTTGCCGGATGTTTCAACACTAAAAAATGTGCAACTTCAAACACCTTTACGCATCTACAGCAGTGACGGCAAACTTATTTCACAATTTGGTGAGAAACGTCGCATTCCATTGAAGTTAGACGAAGTACCAAAACCCCTACTTCAGGCGTTTATCGCAACTGAAGATGCGCGTTTTTACGAGCATGGCGGTATAGATCCCGTTGGCGTACTTCGCGCCGCATTAGTGATGTTGACCACAGGTGAGAAAAAGCAAGGTGCCAGTACCATTACCATGCAGGTTGCGCGTAACTTCTTCTTAACCCGCGATAAAACGATTATTCGTAAAGTGAAGGAGATTTTTATCTCCTATCACATTGAAGAATTACTCACCAAAGACGAGATTTTAGAACTCTATGTGAACCGCATTTACTTAGGCCAACGCGCCTATGGTGTCGGTGCCGCTGCACAAGTTTATTTCGGTAAAGATGTAAAAGATCTTACGCTCTCAGAAATGAGCATGATCGCAGGCTTACCTAAAGCGCCTTCGACACTCAACCCTGTAACCTCACCTTCTCGTGCCGTCGCTCGCCGTAATCTCGTCCTCATGCGGATGAATGAAGTAGGTTACATCAGCCAAGCCGAATACCAAGCCGCACTACAAGAACCGCTGGTCGCTAAATACCACGGCGCCGAAATTGATCTCTATGCGCCGTATATTTCTGAAATGGCACGAGATTATATGGTGCAAAAGTACGGCGAAGAAGAAGCTTATACCAATGGCTACAACGTCTACACAACCATTTCATCGGATATACAGCTGAAAGCTCAGCAAGCATTACGTAATAACGTTTATGCCTATGATGAGCGTCATGGCTACCGTGGTCCTGCCGCCGTTCTGTGGACAGATGAAAAACCAGATCAAGCCCAAATCAAAGCTGAACTCGCCAAGGTGGCTTCGATTCAAGAACTGCACCCCGCAGCAGTCATCAGCGTGGCAGATCAACAAGCCAGTGTCATGACCGCCAAAGGCGAGACAAAAGTCATTACTTGGGATGGTTTGAAGTGGGCGCGTAAATTTATTACCGATAAGCGTCAAGGCAGTGTACCTAAATCAGCTTCTGACATGCTCAAGGTTGGTGAGCGTATTTGGATCCGTGATAACGGCCAATATTTGCAGTTATCGCAAGTACCAGAAGTTGCCAGCGCGACTGTGTCACTCGACCCACAAAATGGTGCGATTCGTTCTTTAGTCGGCGGATATAGCTTTAGCCAAAGCCAATACAACCGCGTCACTCAAGCAAAACGCCAATTAGGTTCGAACATCAAACCTTTCATCTATGCTGGCGCATTAGAGAAAGGCTTTACCTTAGCGACCCTCATCAACAATGCACCGATCAATAAACCCGATATCAGCCAAGGCACCGCATGGCGCCCTAAAAACTCGCCTGATATCTATGGCGGCCCAACCCGTTTACGTGTGGGCTTAGCGCAATCAATCAACGTGATGTCTGTGCGTGCAATGCGCCATGTCGGACTTGATGCCACCATTGCTGAATTGATAAAATTTGGTTTCGACCCTAATGACTTACCGCGTAACGAGTCGATTGCATTAGGTTCGTCTTCAGTAACGCCATTACAAGTGGTCACGGCATTTAACGTGTTTGCTAACGGTGGTTTCTTACTCGAACCTTTCTATATCGATCGCGTCGAAGATGCCTACGGTAATGTGATTGAAAAAGCGAATCCAACATTGGCCTGTAAGCCTAGCCAAAGTCTTAGCCAACCAGTTACACCGAGCGATCCTATAGCGTTCAGTGTTAGTGGAGACTCTAGTGCTGAACCGAGTGCACCTGTTGCCCAGTGTTTCGAGCAAACGGGTCGCTTTGCGCCACAGATCATTTCAGAGCAAACTGCATTCCTCATCACCGAGGCGTTAAAGAGCGTGATCTGGGGTGGCGGTGATTGGAGTCACGGCACTGGTTGGCAAGGTACGGCTTGGCGTGCAGCAAGATTGATTAAACGCCATGATATTGCGGGTAAAACAGGTACAACCAACGAATCTCGCGATACGTGGTTCAGTGGATTTAGCCCTGTGCTCACCAGTACGTTCTGGGTCGGTTTCGACGATCACGGTCGACAACTGGGCAGAACCGCATGGAATGCCAGCGCAGAGAAAGATCAGATAACCGGCGCCGAAGCTGGCGCGAAAACGGCAGGTCCGGGTTGGAACGAGTTTATGAACAGTGTCTTACAAGGCACACCTGAAACCACATCGATTCCACCAGAAGGTATTGTCTCGGTACGGATCGATTTAGCAACGGGTAAACTTACGCGCAAAACCGACTATACCAGCGCGTTCGAATACTTCATCTCGGGCACTGAGCCGAAGGAATACATCAGCGAAACTCAGGATGAGAACAACATCTTCATCGATGCGCCAACTGACGATCTATTCCAATAAACAACGCATAGAAAGTCATTGCCCATACGGATAATGACCCAATAAAAAACGCGACTTAAAGTCGCGTTTTTTATTGGCTTGTTGATTTGAACAACTTGCCTTAGCGGGCTTTTTTAGCCGCGATCGCCTGCTGAATTTGCGGCAGAGCAGTACCACCAAGCACATCGCGTTTCGCTAAACAGGCTTCAATGGTGAGGTTAGGATAAACGTCATCTTCAATGATGGCGGCAAAGGTTTTTAACTCGGCCAAGGAGAATTCCTCCAGCGGAATTTGCTTCGCTATCGCGGCAACCACCACTTCACCCACAACGTGGTGCGCCTCACGGAAAGGCATACCCTTAGAAACTAGATAATCAGCTAACTCAGTAGAGTTGGCATAACCTTGCTGCGCAGCTAACAGCGCATTAGGACGATTAACTTTCAAACCCGATAACACTAACGCCGCCATATCGAGGCAAATTGCCCAGCTATCAACTACGTCAAACAGGCCTTCTTTATCTTCCTGCATATCTTTGTTATACGCCAAAGGCAGCGCTTTCATGGTGGTGAGAATACCCACTAAACTGCCATAAACCCGACCCGTTTTACCACGGATAAGCTCTAATGCATCAGGATTTTTCTTCTGTGGCATCAGGGATGAACCCGAGGTCACTTCATCACTCAGAGAGATAAAGTTGGCTTCGCCCGAGTTAAAGAAAATCAAATCTTCGGCCATACGGCTTAAATGCATCATGCTGATCGATGCTGTAGAACAAAGCTCTACTACGTGATCTCTGTCTGACACACTGTCTAAACTATTGAGCGTCGGTGCGGCAAAATTCAGCGCGGCAGCCAGTGCATGTCGATCCATTTTATAGGCTGTGCCAGCAAGGGCACCTGAACCTAATGGACAGGTATTAGCACGGGTTAACGCATCGGCTAAACGGCTGATATCACGCTCATACATTTCCACATACGCTAAACACCAGTGACCAAATGTCACAGGTTGTGCGCGTTGTAAGTGAGTGTAACCAGGCATTACCGCATCAAATTCACGTTCAGCCAACGCCAGCAATTCAGCATGTAAGCTTTGAAGGCGCGCCAGTAATATAGCCCCTTCGGATTGACACCAAAGCTTTAAATCGGTGGCGACTTGATCGTTACGGCTCCGGCCGGTGTGCAATTTCTTACCGAGATCGCCCACTTTGGCAATCAAGGCCGACTCAACGAAACTGTGAATATCTTCAGCGCCCGAAGCGAGAATAATCGCTGGATCGCCATTCACTTCCACCAGCAAGTCATTGAGCGCTTTTTTCAAGTCGCTGCATTCAGTGGCCGTGATAATACCCACACTAGCAATCGCATCAGCCCAAGCGATAGAACCGACCACATCCTGTTCGAACAGGCGATAATCCACGGGTAGCGAATCGTTGAATAATTTGAATAGCGCGCTCGTTTCGCCCTGAAATCTTCCACCCCATAAAGCCATGCTAACTCCCCTTACTCACTGCTGATTTGAAATCGACTCATCTGAATCAAAAAACTTGATCAAAACCTAGAAACAAAAAAGGGCGCTAGGCGCCCTTTTAAACGACCTATTACTTAGACTTAACGTCATTAGCGTTGAGGGCGCGGATGCGGCTCGCTAATGAGTACAGGCGGATAAAGCCTTCTGCATGTTTTTGATCGTACACTTGATCTTCACCAAAGGTGGCAAACGCTTCGGAGTACAAGCTGTTAGGTGAACGTTTCTTCACTGCCGTTGCTTGGCCTTTGTAGAGTTTAACCACGACTTCACCGTTAACTGATTCTGCCAGTGACTCAGATGCTGCCAGCAGTGACTTACAAAGTGGCGTGAACCAACGGCCGTCATACACTAAATGCGCCATTTGTGCGGCAACTTGCTCACGCCAGTTACGGCTGGTTTTGTCGAGTACAAGTTCTTCAATCGCACGCAGCGCAGCGAACATCACGGTGCCGCCGGGTGTTTCGTAACAGCCACGAGACTTCATGCCCACTAAACGGTTTTCTGTGATGTCGATACGACCCACACCGTGTGGCGCAGCAATCGCGTTCAATGTCATCAGTGCAGCATAAGGCGTTAGCGCTTCACCATTCACTTTCGTGATACGGCCATGTTCTACTTCTAGCGACACATATTCAGGCTTGTTCGGTGCATCTTCAGGATCGGCGGTCAGAGTCCACACACCTTTGCTTGGCTCGTTCCATGGATCTTCTAACTCACCACCTTCATGGGAAATATGGAAAGCATTAGCATCACGGCTATAGATTTTAGTCGCTGACGCTGACGTCTTAATGTCACGTTCGGCTAAATAGGCCAGTAGATCTTCACGGCTCTGCATGGTCCATTCACGCCATGGTGCAATCACTTTTAAATCAGGCGCTAATGCAGCGAAACAACCTTCGAAACGCACTTGGTCGTTACCTTTACCGGTACAACCGTGGCACAGAGCATCGGCGCCCACTTTACGGGCCACTTCAACCTGTGCTTTGGCAATGATAGGACGCGCCATTGACGTACCGAGTAAATAAGTGCCTTCGTAAATCGCCCCGCTCGCAATCGTTGGGTAGATATATTCTTTAACGAATTCTTCTTTCAGGTCGACGATATGACATTCAGACGCACCCGAAGCTAAGGCTTTTTCAGTCAAGCCAACCAGCTCTTCTTCGCCTTGGCCAACGTCGGCGCAGAATGCGATGATTTCACAGTTATCGTAGTTTTCTTTTAACCAAGGAATAATGGCCGAGGTATCTAGACCACCTGAATAGGCTAAAACCACTTTTTTCACGCCAGTATTTTTTATCTCGATAGACATCTTAAATTCCTATGACTCGTTTCTCACCTAGGAGAAAACAGGCTGCTAAACAGGGTTAATTTAACTAAATAAGGTTACCAGTACCGCATTTTGGGCATGCATCCGATTTTCGGCTTGTTGCAGAATTAAGGAGCCTGCACCGTCCATCACTTCATCTGTTACTTCTACACCACGGTGGGCGGGCAAACAATGCATAAAGAAGTTAGCGCCCGCTTTCATCATCAAGGCTTTGTTTACTTGGTATGGCGCAAACTTCGCTTTGATATCCGCCAGCGGCGTTGGATCGCCCATTGAAATCCAAGTATCGGTATAAATCGCATCGTGACCTTCAATCGCATCGATATCTGAAGTCAGTACCAGCTTACCGCCATATCGCTTAGCAAGCTCTTGCACTTCTGCCACTACGTAGCCATCAGGAAAGTGACCCGCTGGGCAGATCACTGTCATGGTAGCACCGAGAATAGCCGCACAGTACATCAGCGAGTTAGTGACATTATTACCATCACCAACATAAGCTAATTTGGCTTTGCTGACATCCTCAAACTGCTCGGCCAGTGTTAAAAAGTCGGCTAATGCTTGGCAAGGATGATAAAGATCCGACAAGGCATTAATCACGGGCACTGTGCCACACTCGGCTAATTGCTCAATGGTGGTGTGCGAATAGGTTCTCGCCACAATCGCATCGGCCCAGCAAGACAGGTTAGCAGCAAAGTCAGCAACCGATTCCCGTTGACCTAGCGCACCATTTTGTTGGTCTAGGTATAAACAGTGGCCACCAAGCTTATTAATACCAATATCAAAGCTAACGCGTGTTCTGAGCGAGGGCTTTTCAAATAACATCACCACACTCTTGCCATCCAGCGCGTGGCGGTACTCAGCCGGATTGGCTTTGATCGTTTTTGCCAAGGCAATCAGATCGAGTAACTGCTGCTGGGTTAACTCTTTTATCGATAGTAAATGCTTCATAACCTACTCCACTTATGGTTGGATTTGTGTTCCTACGGCTTCACCTTTTGCTAATGCGATTAATTGGCTTGCATCACGCCACGAGGCAACTTGAACCGCCTGCCCCATCCACTGTGCAACTTCGAGCGCAGCTTCAACTTTGACCTTCATTCCCTTTTCGATAACACCTTGTTTAACAAGGTCTGCAATCTGCTTGCCATTTAAACTGTGAATGAGCTGGCCTTTACCATCGAGTACACCAGACACATCCGACAGCAGCACTAACTTGCCGCCCACTAATTTGGCTAAGGCCGTCGCAGCTTGGTCAGCATTGACGTTAAGCATTTGGCCATCGTCCATCATGGCGATAGAGCTACAAATCGGCATCCAACCTTGGGCGAGGATAAACTTAAGATAAGCGCCATCTTTTGGTGTCACTTCACCCACTAGGCCTAAACGTTCATCTTTAATCTTTGCCGATACAGTATTGCCATCGGCGAGGCTCATGCCCACACTCACAATCCCTGCTTTAGTCGCTGCGCCTTGGAGGATCTTGTTCGAAGTGCCCGCAAGTGCGCCGGCAATAATCGGCATTTGCTCAGGAGGAGTCACCCGTAAACCTTCTAACTTGACGGTTTCCATGCCGTTTGCCGCTAACTGTTCATCCACTAAACAGCCGCCGCCATGCACCATCAACACTTGCTGACCATTGGCTAACATAGCCGCAGCCGTATCCATTAACCGCGCCATCCCCATTTCACACTGCAGCAGCGCGCCGCCCACTTTAAGAACTAATACTGAGTTGTTTGTAGACATCTTGACGACTCTCTTAAATAAGGATGAACAATTAAAGGTTAAAATGAATCTTTATGCATTGCAGCGCTTGGCTGGCAGCACCTTTCATCAAATTATCGATTGCACTGGCGACCACTAAGTAACCGCTATTCTCATCAAACTTCCAACCTAAGTGGCAGTTAGGTGTCAGCACCACATCGTCCACTTTCGGGAACTGATTGTGCTTCACGGTGACCAATGGCGCCTGGTCATACACGCTATAGGCCGCTGCCACATCGGCAGTCGTAGTGCCTGGTTTTAGCTGCACGGTAATAGTCGCTAAAATGCCACGCTTAAAGTTGCCAAGGTGCGGGGTAAATATCACTTCTTGACCAAGCTGAGTGGCGATCTCGGGTTGATGTCTGTGGCCTAATACGCCGTAAGGTGTCAGGCTCACTTCACAAAAACTGGTGTGTAACTGCGCCTTACGGCCCGCACCCGTTACGCCGCTTACGGCATTGATCACCGGATAAGCCGATGTCAGTAAACTCGCCAGCGGTTTTAACGCTGTAAGTGATGCGGTTGGATAACAACCTGGCACTGCAATCATCTTAGTTGCCGCAATTTCTTTAGCATTCCATTCAGCAAGTCCGTACACAGCTTTGGCTAAAACTTCAGGATATTCATGCTCAAAGCCATACCACTTAGGATATTGCGCCACATCGCTAAAACGATAAGCACCGCTTAAATCGAATACCGCTAACCCTTGACTATAAAACCAAGCGGCTAAATGTAAGCTCACTGAATGCTCAGTCGCTAATACCACGGCATCGGCTTCGGCAACGATTTTTGCCTTAGCGTCTTCGGACAATGGCGACAGCGTTAATGCGATATGGCTATAGCTAGGGTACAAATCCGCTAAAGGCTTACCTTTATCTAAACTGTTTTCAGAAACATACAAACCCTGAATCGTCAGTTCTGCTTCTGCATAGATTAAAGCGGTCAGTTGTGCGCCTGTGTAACCACTGGCACCAATAATGGCGATATTTTTCATGTGTTGTTGTCTTATTAACCGAATCAAAGAAACTTAAAGAATAGATGAATAGCGTACACGCAACTGCGCATATCTATGATGACAAGATTATCGTCGCAGGAAATCGTAATTGGTTGTTATTTTATTCACTGTCAGGTTAATGCTCTGAATCATGATATTTACTCTACAGGTCACAGGGGGTGACTCATCTCAACTGCAGGCTAGACTACCACAAAGATCTACTTATGCAATATATGTGAATATATATTTTTAATTTATTTTTATATTTCTTACTGAAATGCAGATCTCGCCCGCCTATCATCCGTTCAGCTAACTCGTTAATAACTCAGTTATCTAGGGTTAATTTGCGCCAAAATCAGTCCTTTTTATTAACAGCTAAGATACATGCCTGCAAAACCTAAAATGATGCACTTCATATTCACTTACGCTAATCATCACAAAATATTGCGTAGCTTCGCATTTATATTGAATATTCCTCAACGATCATTGCGATTAGTTGCATATTAGATAAGCCAGTCGTATAAGTTATAAGTTCTTCTGTTGACCATTGCCCCAAGTGATAGGTATTGTGCTAACGGGCTAAATGCAATGCGGAATTTTCATGTTTTTCTATTCGGAGTAACTATGGTTGTAACCAAGGCAGACAATATGACCGATATGTATGCGTCATTAAGATCGAACGTGAGTATGTTAGGACAAATCCTCGGTGACACTATGCGCACCCACCTCGGGGACTCTTTTCTCGAGAAGGTTGAACAGATCCGTAAACTTGCTAAAGATTCACGCCGGGGCGATCAAGCCGCTAGAGAGCAAATGCTCGAGTTACTTACCGCCCTGCCAGACGAAGAATTAGTTCCGTTTGCAAAGGCATTTAACCAGTTCCTCAACTTAGCTAATTTATCTGAACAATTTCATACCATTAGCCGCAACTGTGACGAACTCGTCTGCGTGCCAGATCCCGTGGAACAACTCCTAGGCCGCATGTTAAATGGCCGTGTAGACCAAACGAAAATGCTCGACTGCCTTAAGACACTGGATATCGATCTAGTGCTGACAGCGCATCCCACTGAAATTTCCCGTCGCACCTTGATCCAAAAGTACGCCGCCATTGTCGACTGCTTAACTGAGCAAGAAAACGACCAATTATCGGATAGAGAGCGTCAGCAAATCAGTCTGCGCCTGCGCCAATTGATCGCGCAAATCTGGCACACCAATGAGATCCGCCGTGAGCGCCCAACACCTGTTGATGAAGCACGCTGGGGATTATCGACCATTGAAGAGTCACTCTGGCATGCGGTGCCAGACTTCTTAAGACAGCTTAACGACCAAGTGCAGCAACGCACGGGTCAACAATTACCGATTGATATCGCGCCAGTGCGTTTTTCAAGCTGGATGGGCGGCGATCGCGACGGCAACCCCTTTGTTACCGCGAAGGTCACCCAAGAGGTGCTCGATCGCAACCGCCATGCCGCCGCCAGATTATTCTTAAAAGACATAGTCCTGCTGGTTGGCGAGCTGTCGATGGAAGAAGCCAATGATGAGTTAAAGGCTTACACCAACAACAGCTGCGAGCCATACCGCCACGTGTTGCGATCTATTCGTCAAAGACTGCGTGATACCATAGATTATTTAAATGCGCGCATCGAAGGCCACAATCCTGAAGTCGATAAGTCGAGCCTGATTTGGCAAGAAAGCGATCTCAAAGCGCCGTTAGAAATGCTTTATAAGAGTTTGACCGACTGCGGTATGCGCTTAATAGCCAACGGTCTATTACTTGATATTCTCCGTCGTCTCGCCTGTTTTGGCATTCACATGCTCAGACTCGACATTCGCCAAGACGCCAGTCGTCACAGCGATGTGCTCGCCGAATTAACTCGCTATCTCGGCATGGGTGATTTCAACCATTGGGATGAAACCGAGAAACAAGCCTTCCTATTACGCGAACTCAGCAACCGTCGTCCACTGATCCCAAGTAACTGGCAGCCGTCAGCCGATGTGGCCGAAGTGCTTAATACTTGTCGTTTGATCGCAAAACATCCGGCTAAGGCACTCGGATCCTATGTGATTTCGATGGCGGGTAAGCCATCGGATGTCTTAACGGTTTTACTGTTACTCAAAGAAACGGGCTGTTCGCACCCAATGCGCGTGGTGCCGCTATTTGAAACCTTAAGCGACTTAAACAACGCCGCAGCCTGTATTACCGATTTACTCGACATCGACTGGTATCGTGGTTATACCAAGGGCATGCAAGAAGTGATGATTGGCTACTCTGACTCAGCTAAAGATGCCGGCGTAATGGCGGCAGCTTGGGCTCAGTATCACGCTCAAGAGCAGTTAGTGGCGGTCTGTAAACAAGCGGGCGTCAAGCTCACACTATTCCATGGCCGTGGCGGCAGCATTGGTCGCGGCGGCGGTCCAGCACACAAAGCGATTCTATCCCAACCTCCGGGGTCGGTAGATGGCCGTATTCGTGTCACTGAGCAGGGCGAAATGATCCGCTTCAAGTTTGGCTTGCCAAAACTCGCGGTTCAAAGCTTAGCCTTGTATACCTCTGCCGTATTGGAAGCGACCCTACTACCACCGCCAGAACCTAAACAAGAATGGCGCGATTGCATGCAACGTATCGCTGAAGAATCCGTGGGTGCATACCGTGGCATAGTGCGTGATGAACCTGATTTTGTGGCTTATTTCCGTGCGGCAACGCCAGAAGTGGAATTAGGCAAACTGCCACTCGGCAGCCGCCCAGCTAAACGTCGTGTCGATGGAGGGATTGAAAGCCTACGGGCAATTCCGTGGATTTTTGCTTGGTCGCAAAACCGTTTGATGTTACCTGCATGGCTTGGCGCCGGTGAAGCGCTACAAGCCGCCTGTGAACGCGGTGAAATGGGCTTATTACAAGAGATGGAGCGGGAATGGCCTTTCTTCAGCACTCGCATTTCAATGCTAGAAATGGTCTACGCCAAGGCGGAACCTAATTTAGCCCGCTACTACGAAACCTGTTTAGTACCGAAAGACTTGCATCACTTAGGCGAAACCTTGCGTCAACGCTTAGATCTGGGCATTAAAGTCGTGCTTGAACTGACAAAATCAGATAGCTTAATGGCCCATACGCCGTGGAATCGCGAGTCAGTAAAACTGCGAAATCCGTATATCGATCCATTAAACTTCTTACAAACCGAGCTATTAGCGCGGACACGTAAGGAAACAACAGAAACTCCCGCGTCTGAACATGTGCAGCTAGCGCTAATGTTGACTATTGCAGGTGTGGCAGCGGGAATGAGAAACACTGGTTAATGAAAACACTTTCCCGCACGATTTGCTTGGGACTGACTGTACTGCTTGGCGGCTGCGTCTCGCAGTACAGTATCAGCGAGCACGAAATGGAGCAGTACCTCAGTAAAGAGATCCATTTTGAGGTTAAACAAGGCAATCAATTAGTTGGCGCAGAAGTGCGCATTAACGACATCAGTGTCAGGCTAGGTGCAAAACCTGACACTATGAGCGTAAGTGCTGCAACTCAAGTATCAATTAAGAATCCAATCTTTCCATTGAGTGCCAAACTCACGACGACTTTTGAGGCCAAGCCTTGGTATGACAGCGCAACGCACAGTGTCTATCTGCGCCAGCTCGAATTAGTCAAAGTGGAGTCAACACCAAAAGATATTGAAAAGGCGATTAGCAGTGCCACGCCGCAGGTGATGGGTTATCTAAGACAATTCTTAGAAAACCAGCCTGTATATGTGCTTGATACTAAGGACAGTAACCAAGCACTGATGGCGAAGATGACTGAAAGTATTCAAGTCGCCCCTGGCAAATTAGTGCTTAAATTCACGAAATAACCGATTATTTTGTGGATCATCCGCCATAAAAAATGCTCCCTCGGGAGCATTTTTGTTAATACGTTTAAACAGGCGTAAACCAATAAATCTTTAAGCTTGTATAATCTTCAAGCTTGTATAAAAAGTTACTTGCTGAATCGCCCAATAGACTGATAATCGACAATCACAGCTTCAGCTAAAAGCTCACGTCTTAGCATATCGTAAGCCACAGCGGCACTTAAACTACGCACCAGATCCCGCGAACGTCGTGGCAGTTTAATCATCTGGCTATAAACACCGCCGCGAGTTGCTAAGGCAATCGCCACAGTGCCCACAGGCTTCTCGTCTGTGCCACCATCGGGTCCCGCAATACCACTGGTTGCCAGCGCATAGTCACTGTCCAATATTTGCCTTGCCCCCTTTGCCATTTCTTCCACAGTCGCAATGGAGACAGCGCCATGATCATCTAAGGTTGAAGGATTAACACCTAACACGCGAACTTTAGATTCATTACTGTAAGTCACTAATCCGTGCTGTAAGTAAGATGAACTACCAGGGAAATCAACTAACTGACTGGTGATCATGCCGCCAGTGCAGGATTCTGCAACACTTAAGGTCAAGCCGGAGTTGAGTAACTTATAATGAATTTCTTCGGCAAGAGTGGCTTTGTCTTCCGCAACGACCGCTGTACCCAGCACCATTTTGATGTGCCCTGCGACGCGAGGTAATACCGCAATCGCCTTCTCGCCACGGGCAAAAATCTTAATCTCAATATGCGGCATAGAAGAACGGTAACCAATAGTAATGCCTTCTGGCAGCTCTAATGGCTCTAACTTATCCGCCAACGCCGACTCACCTTGGCCTATCGTTAATAATTTCTTTAATGCAACCTTGGAATCAAGATTAAACTCATCGCGAATAAAAGGCACAAACTGCTCTGTAACCATGTGTTTAAGCTCAAAAGGCACGCCCGGTGTAAAGAATAACCACGCGCGGTTAAGCTTAACTCTAAAGCCACAGGCGGTTCCCACAGGGTTATCAACCATCACAGCTGAGGCTGGCAGCATAGCTTGCTTGAGATTACTTAAAGGCATTTCACGGTTATTACGGGTAAACCAGTCTTCTAAACGCTCACGCCACTCCGTATTCTCAACCAATGGTTCGCCCTTAGCCTTCGCCATCGCTAAAGCTGACATATCATCACTCGTCGGCCCGAGACCACCATTAACCAAAATAACATCGGCATGTAAGCTACGTTCTTGGAAAACTGCAATCAAATCCTCGAGGCGATCGCCGACAGTCACTCGACGCTGGATCTCGACACCATGCTCCATCATAGTACTGGCAAACCAAGCGGCGTTGGTATCAACAATCTGCCCCGCCAACACTTCTTCCCCAGTACAAATCATCTCTAACTTCATCTCAGATCCTTATCTACCCCAACAAATTAAAACATAAGGTAAGTAACCGCTTAACTAATAGCAATAGCTAGGCGCGATCTAGAACTCAGATCGCTGTAGCGAAATCGAAGCATTGTCAGAATAACTGCTGAAATAAAACCTAAGCGGCACGGATTATTAATGTCGTGGAGCGTGAAAGAAGGTAATTGTAGAGAGAAAATTGAAGAGAAACTAATAAATTGAGGACAAACTAGGCTGAATTTCGCAAATTGCAGACGCAAAAAAGCCAGCTTATTCAGCTGGCTTCGTTACATCTCAATGAGATAATTATGCGCTTGGCGATGACCTACTTTCTTTTATCCCCGAAGGGGATACATGGGGGCGAGTCATCATTGCCTAAAATGCGCAGCATTTTGATGATGTGTCGCGCGGAGCAATGTAT
>NZ_JAJAEF010000029.1:0-55852 GCF_020447145.1 Shewanella sp. SR1
AAAATTTGGTATCCCCTAGGGGATTCGAACCCCTGTTACCGCCGTGAAAGGGCGGTGTCCTAGGCCTCTAGACGAAGGGGACCCGGACTTATGATTTAACTCGTAACCGAGTTTTGTAACACATTCACTTCAGTAGGCTAGGAAGTAAATGCTTTGTTCTTACCAAACAACTCGTTAGTTATCTGCTAGGAACCAAAATGTGGTATCCCCTAGGGGATTCGAACCCCTGTTACCGCCGTGAAAGGGCGGTGTCCTAGGCCTCTAGACGAAGGGGACCCCGGACATATTAATTTGAACTTATTGTTCCCGTTTAACATCTACGGTGTCCTAGGCACTCTCTTCTAAAGAAGGAAGGTGACCTCAGACATATTAATTCGAACTCACGTTCCTGCTTAATATCTACAGTAAATTGGTGGAGCTACACGGGATCGAACCGTGGACCTCTTGCATGCCATGCAAGCGCTCTCCCAGCTGAGCTATAGCCCCAAATTTTTGTCGACACTGCTAGCTTTAATAGCATGCGTATCAGCAGAAATTTAGATTTTGTTCGTACCAAACAACTCGTTAGTTATTCGACAGGAACCAATACTTGGTATCCCCTAGGGGATTCGAACCCCTGTTACCGCCGTGAAAGGGCGGTGTCCTAGGCCTCTAGACGAAGGGGACCCGGACTTATGATTTAACTCGTAACCGAGCTTTGTAACACATTCACTTCAGTAGGCTAGGAAGTAAATGCTTTGTTCTTACCAAACAACTCGTTAGTTATTTGCTAGGAACCACTCTCTATAAAAAATAGATGGTATCCCCTAGGGGATTCGAACCCCTGTTACCGCCGTGAAAGGGCGGTGTCCTAGGCCTCTAGACGAAGGGGACCCGGACATATTAATTTGAACTTATTGTTCCCGTTTAACATCTACGGTGTCCTAGGCGCTTTCTTCTAAAGAAGGAAGATGACCTCAGACATATTAATTCGAACTCACGTTCCTGCTTAACATCTGCAGTAAGTTTGGTGGAGCTACACGGGATCGAACCGTGGACCTCTTGCATGCCATGCAAGCGCTCTCCCAGCTGAGCTATAGCCCCAAACTTATTAAACTACATTTAAGTGCACTACAAGCATTTGCTCGTCTGTGTCTCAACTGCGTGGCGCATTCTATGCAGCGCACCTAAAAGTGTCAACTCGTTTTTTAGGAATTTATTCTATCTGCTACAAATTCAATCGCTTTGGATATTCTTTGCTCAGAACGGCTTCTTCCAATTAAAAATAATGTGATATCAAGGCCTGGTGACTGCCCTGCCCCTGTTACAGCGACACGTAAAGGCATACCAACCTTGCCCATACCCACATCTAATTCTGTTGCAGTGTCTTCAATCGCCTGATGGATAGCTTCTACAGTCCACTCAGTTAATGCGGCTAATTTTTGTTGAACCAGTTGCAATGGCTCTAACGCAACACCACGTAAATGCTTTTTCGCTTGGGCTTCATCAAACTCTGCAAAGTCTTCATAGAAATAGCGGCTAGAAGCGGCTAACTCTTTTAGTGTCTTAGCGCGTTCAGCTAATGCAGTAACCACTTCAGCTAATGCTGGGCCGTTTGACAGATCAATTTTTTGATCGTCCATGTGCCATTGTAAGTGTGTTGCCACATATTCTGGGGCAAGACTCTTTATATAGTGTTGGTTCAACCACACCAGTTTATCGGTATTAAAGGCAGAAGCGGCTTTATTGATATCACCGAGCTTAAAGTATTGTTTCATTTCTTCTAATGAGAAGATTTCTTGATCGCCATGTGACCAACCTAAACGTACTAGGTAGTTCAACAGTGCTTCTGGCAAATAGCCATCGTCACGGTACTGCATTACGCTCACTGCGCCATGACGCTTAGATAATTTCGCGCCATCATCACCGAGAATCATAGAGACGTGAGCATATTCTGGGATCGGCGCCCCTAATGCTTTAAGGATATTAATTTGACGCGGCGTATTGTTGATATGATCTTCACCACGAACCACACAAGTAATTCCCATATCCCAATCGTCAACGACCACACAGAAGTTATAAGTTGGCACACCATCGGTACGGGCGATGATCAAGTCATCTAATGCATCGTTAGAAAATTCGATACGGCCACGAACATGGTCATCAAATACCACTGAACCGCCGATAGGATTTTTGAAGCGCACGACAAATGGCTCATCAGTATCACGAGCGGGTAAGTCACGGCAGCAACCATCGTACTTTTGCGCTTCACCGTTGGCGGCTTGTGCTTCTCTTAACGCATCAATACGCTCACGTGAGCAATAGCATTTATATGCAGTGCCCTTTTCTAACATTTGGGCAATAATTTCGTTATAACGATCAAAACGCTTAGTTTGGTAATACGGGCCCTCGTCCCATGTCAAACCTAACCAGTTCATACCTTCTAAAATCGCATCGCAGGCGGCTTGAGTCGAACGCTCAATATCAGTGTCTTCAATGCGCAATACAAACTCACCGTTATTGGCACGAGCTTGTAACCAAGAATAAAGTGCTGTACGGGCACCACCAACATGTAAGAAACCAGTAGGACTAGGGGCAAAACGCGTCTTAGTTGTCATAATGGGACACTAACCTATATAAAGTCGTCTAGATAAAGACAATCACGATAAAAAAGTGGGCTTATTCTAACAGTCAAAGCAGGCGCTGCAAATGGGACAAGCTCTGCAGTATCACTTATCTAGTAAAATCGTGACGCAAAATCCCCTCCTTATATAGAGAAGCCTATATAAAGGTGCACATATAAAGTGATGCCACAGCTATCACCCGCAAACCTGCGCCCCATTTATCTGACTTAAGACTCATGGATTGATTTTCGCTACGCTTAGATCCCTGCCCTACTTTTGCCCCTATCATGCCTTCAGCTATAAATAGTGTGTCTTTGGCGCAACGCCTATACACCTCTATCCACTCAATCTCTAACATCTAATCATTGTGAGTCACTCACACCCTGTCATTTTATCGTCCGAAATGCTCACGAATAACATGAGTCTAGCTATCGCGGCATCCCAAACACCCAAATTGCACGCCATTGACAGGCGAATAAACTAACACTTTGATCGGCGGCGTGATTAGCATTAAGCCAATGCGAACAAAAATAGCGCGACCAATGCTTTTTTCACTAAAAAGCGTTGACACTAGATCGAACCTCCCTATAATACGGCTCCACACAGCGAGGTCGATTAGCTCAGCTGGGAGAGCACCTCCCTTACAAGGAGGGGGTCACTGGTTCGAGCCCAGTATCGACCACCATTGTTTTTATAGATATATTGTTTTTATACATAATTTGTAAAGAGATAATGGCTGTACAAAATAGTTATATCCCAGGTCGCTTAGCTCAGCTGGGAGAGCACCTCCCTTACAAGGAGGGGGTCACTGGTTCGAGCCCAGTAGCGACCACCATACAACTTAATGTACCTCATTGTGTGAAAGTCATTCCCAGGTCGCTTAGCTCAGCTGGGAGAGCACCTCCCTTACAAGGAGGGGGTCACTGGTTCGAGCCCAGTAGCGACCACCATTCTTCAGTGAATAATGACTTAATAATTGTGTAACATCAGAATTCCCAGGTCGCTTAGCTCAGCTGGGAGAGCACCTCCCTTACAAGGAGGGGGTCACTGGTTCGAGCCCAGTAGCGACCACCATATTCTGCAATACACAAGTTATATCCCAGGTCGCTTAGCTCAGCTGGGAGAGCACCTCCCTTACAAGGAGGGGGTCACTGGTTCGAGCCCAGTAGCGACCACCATATTCTGTAATACATAAGTTATATCCCAGGTCGCTTAGCTCAGCTGGGAGAGCACCTCCCTTACAAGGAGGGGGTCACTGGTTCGAGCCCAGTAGCGACCACCATATTCTGCAATACACAAGTTACATCCCAGGTCGCTTAGCTCAGCTGGGAGAGCACCTCCCTTACAAGGAGGGGGTCACTGGTTCGAGCCCAGTAGCGACCACCATATTTATCCCCCCAATAAACTTTACCAACACGCTGACTCAACTATGCTTGATCTCAATCAGCGAGTGCTAAATTTTTACTATTTCGCCTTTTATAATCCGTAAAATACCAAGCTCTATCGACACTCAGCCTGATTTCATTCTGCTTTTAGCATTGTTTGGAGATCAACATTATGGCCAGCGTCAGTCAATCCGCTTCTCTTGCCAATATTGCCGCTTATTTAAAGCATACCCACGCTTGCGATGAGCAAACGGCACTCAAGGAAGCACGGGAAGTCATGCATAATCTTGTCAGTATGCGCCAAAAGGGCTTTATTACCGGTTGGTACTTTGACGAACAAGGCCACTTAGAATTGTTGCCTAGCGATGCGATCCTAAAACGTATCCTTTTAGATGATGATTAACTGCACCAACTGCCCCTTTGTCTTGATTGACGACAAACGCCATCGACTTGACCACAATTAACCATACAATCAGCCTACACGGCTTATCCCAAAATAATCCATCACGCATTTTCAGCGTAGCGCATACTTTTGCGGCATTTTTTGATCTCAAAATAACTAAGTTTGTTTAATAAACCTGCACCTAAGAGGGCCGTCTATTTGAGGCAGATCCGCACCATGGGTGGGTTTCCACCCAAACAGAAAATCACTGTGAGCGAGATCTCACCCACAAAACTAAAAGTGTGACAAACATCAAATGAACTACACTTTAGTAACCAAACACTTACAGAAGTCAGTGTAAGTTGGCGTGGTATTTGCCTTTAGTAAGACAGACCTCAGGGAAATCAAGGCTGTATTCCTACTCAAACTTGGTAACAAACTAACCAAGACTGAGGACAAATCCTAACAACAGAAAAAGGAACTCAAGATGACATTGAATCAACAAACTGGATTGACCCGTCCACTCAAAACCTTAGTCAAAATGCTCGCCGTTGCCTCCGTGTTCGCAACCAGCTTTAACGTGTTTGCAGAACCTATTGAAATTAAGTTTTCGCACGTTGTGGCAGAAAATACACCTAAAGGCCAAATGGCACTTAAGTTTAAAGAACTCGTTGAACAACGTTTACCGGGTGAATACAAGGTCAGTGTATTTCCTAACTCACAGTTATTTGGGGATAACAACGAGTTAGCTGCACTACTGTTAAACGACGTGCAATTTGTTGCGCCGTCACTCTCAAAATTTGAACGTTACACTAAACGCCTACAAGTATTCGATTTACCTTTCCTCTTCAATGATATGGATGCGGTAAACCGTTTCCAACAAGGTGAAGCAGGTCAAACACTGCTGAACTCTATGACCCGTAAAGGGATTGTCGGTCTAGGTTATTTGCACAATGGCCTGAAACAGTTCTCGGCTAACACGCCACTTAAAAATCCATCTGATGCAAACGGCTTGAAGTTCCGCGTAATGGCATCTGATGTTTTGGCGGCTCAGTTTGATGCTGTAGGCGCTATCCCAGTGAAAAAACCCTTCTCTGAAGTATTTACCCTGCTGCAAACCCGCGCTATCGATGGTCAAGAAAACACATGGTCAAATACTTACTCACAAAAGTTTTATGAAGTGCAAAGCCAAATCACTGAAAGTAACCACGGTGTGCTCGACTATATGGTCGTGACCTCTGACACTTTCTGGAAAGGCTTACCCGCTGACAAACGTAAGATCATCAAAGAAGCTTTAGATGAATCTATCGCATTAGGTAATAAAATTGCCGCTGAGAAAGATAACCAAGACAAACAGTTAATCCTAGATTCTAAACGTTCACAGTTAGTGACTTTAACGCCTGCTGAACGTCAAAAATGGGTCGATGTGATGAAACCCGTTTGGGCTAAGTTTGAAGATCAAATCGGTAAAGATGTGATTGAAGCTGCTGTAGCTGCAAATAAATAATAATGATGATAGCCGCTTAACCTCAACCGAGGTTAAGCGGCCATTTCAGCGAGGGGATTATGGCTGTGATATCGCGAATATTTGGTTATTTTGAAGAAGGTGTGCTCAATTTATTGATCACTCTGATGACGTTGTTAGTGTTTTCAGAAGTCGTGGCACGATTCTTCTTCAATACGGGTTTTCTGTGGATCCAAGAACTCACACTGACCTTTTGCGGTTGGTTTGTGTTGTTTGGTATGTCTTATGGGGTAAAAGTTGGCGCGCACATTGGTGTCGATGCCTTCGTTAAAAACTTAGCGCCTCGGGCCAAAAAGATAACGTCCCTCGTTACCGCCTTTGTCTGTATTGTCTATTGCGGACTCTTTTTAAAAGGCAGTTGGGATTACTTAAGCCAGATGTATCAAATTGGTGTGCCTATGGAAGATATTAATTTCCCCCAATTTTTCTTAAAAAGCCTCGATCCAGACTTTGCTTGGAACACCTTAAGGATTGATGTTGAAGATGGCGCGGTACCAATTTGGTTATCCCAGAGCATCTTGATCATTGGTTTTTCGATGTTGACTTGGCGATTCGCCGAACTCTTTATTGCCATCCTACGTGACCAAGTCACTGGCTTCCAATTTGCCGATGAAGCGAAAGAAAGTATGCATTTAATCGATGAAAGCGTTAAAAACGCCAATGAAGAACCCGTCTCTGACGAAAAGGAGACTAAATAATGGCGATTGCAACCCTATTTACCGCTCTATTAGTGTGTATGTTTCTCGGTATGCCTATCGCTATCGCGTTAGGTTTTTCCAGCATGCTCACCATTTTGTTTTTCTCGAATGACTCCTTAGCCTCAGTGGCACTCAAACTGTATGAGTCTTCATCGGAGCATTACACTCTACTCGCTATCCCCTTCTTTATTCTGTCATCCGCCTTCCTCTCAACCGGTGGCGTCGCGAGACGGATTATCGATTTTGCCATGGACAGTATTGGACATGTCCGTGGTGGATTAGCGATGGCATCTGTTATGGCCTGTATGCTGTTTGCGGCGGTTTCAGGCTCATCACCCGCAACCGTAGCGGCGATTGGTTCAATCGTGATTGTGGGCATGGTTAAAGCGGGTTATCCCGAGAAGTTTGCGGCGGGGGTTATCACGACCTCAGGCACACTTGGTATTTTGATCCCACCGTCCATTGTGATGTTGGTGTATGCGGCAGCGACCGAAGTGTCCGCAGCAAGAATGTTTATGGCAGGTTTAATTCCAGGCTTAATGATGGGATTCATCCTGATGATCGTTATCTACATCGTCGCCCGCTTTAAGAACCTGCCTTCGCGTCCTTTTCCAGGCTTTAAACAACTGGGGATTTCAAGCGCTAAAGCTTTGGGTGGATTAGCACTCATCCTTATCGTACTCGGCTCTATCTATGGCGGCGTTGCTAGCCCGACTGAAGCTTCAGCTGTGGCTTGTATGTATGCGTACTTTATTGCGGTATTTGGTTACCGTGATATTGGGCCATTAAAAGAGGTGGCTTGGCGCAATCAAGGTGAAAGCTTACCTAAAGCCGCCGCACGTAACTTAGGTCACATGTTCCTTGGGCTAATTAAAACGCCTATCGACAAAGACATACGTAACGTAGTGCGTGATGGTGCTAAGGTCAGTATCATGCTGCTGTTTATCATAGCTAACGCTATGTTGTTCGCGCATGTATTAACCACTGAGCGTATTCCACATATTATCGCTGAGCATATCGTTAACATGGGTTTACCCGCTTGGGGCTTCCTGATCATCGTTAACTTACTGCTGCTTGCTGCCGGTAACTTTATGGAACCATCGGCAATTGTACTGATTATGGCGCCGATCCTCTTCCCTATCGCGACTCACTTAGGCATTGATCCTATACACTTAGGTATCATCATGGTGGTGAACATGGAGATAGGTATGCTCACGCCGCCGGTGGGGCTCAACCTCTTTGTTACCGCGGGGATCACGGGTAAGAGTATTGGCTGGGTCATTCAATCGGTTCTGCCTTGGTTACTGCTGATGTTAGCCTTCTTAACCTTGATCACTTACGTGCCACAGATTTCGCTCTTCTTACCTGAATGGTTGGATTCGATGCGTGGATATTAATCTGCAATGCAAGGTTGTGAGATTACCCCTTGATTACAGTTAGTTTTTAAGCGAGCCTAGTCAGGCTCGCTTTGTTTTATGATGCACAATCTCAGTGATTGATACCGTCGCTTTATCAGGATAGCCACCATGTTGCCCATGACGCCTAAGGCCAAGAAACGCCTCTTTCTCACTGTAGTGTTACTTGCAGGCCTATTTGCAACGCTCAAACTGACCTATTGGGTGCATTTGCATCAAGGTAAAATCGAGATCCAAACCCAATCGGAGAAACAACTGAAGGAGTTAGTCAGCTTTCTCGATGGTGCATTATCGCGCTACGAAAGTATTCCCCACGTGCTCTCGACGAACCCTATGCTCGCCAATGTACTGAACGATCAACAAAACCCCGATAAGATCCAAGAACTTAATTTATATCTCGAAGAAATCCAGCATGTCACTGAGGCGTCCGATATCTATCTGATTGATGCCTTAGGGATTGCGATTGCCGCCAGTAACTGGCAACAGAGTTTCTCTTTTATTGGCAAGGATTATTCCTTTAGACCCTATTACACCGATGCTATTTCGGGCAATCTAGGCCGTTATTATGCAGTGGGCACCAGCTCAGATAAGCGTGGGTTTTACTTCTCTTACCCTATATATCAGCAAGGCGGTAAAGGCATACTCGGCGCGATCATTGTCAAAGTGGACATTAGCGGTATCGAGCAGCAAAGCACGAGTATTGCCATTGCGGGTCAATATCAATTCCTTATCAGCGACCCTGAAGACATTGTTTTTATCTCTAGCGTCGATGAGTGGCGGTTAAAGTCACTCACTCCACTTACCCAAGCCAAACAATATGCGCTTAATGCATCAAAGCGTTACGCGGAACGCCCCATAGGTGAACTGTTGATGAAACCACCCTATGAGAGTGGCAGCCAAGCCATGCTCTACCAATTGCAAACGGGCAGAGATCATGAGCAATACATGGATAATCACCAGTTAATGGCCAAAGCTGGCTGGCGGGTGCACATCTTAGCGCCCATCAAACCCTTGCTGTCGTCTTTACCTGCACTAATGTTACTGTCAGCCAGTATTTATCTGTTGCTGGCACTCAGCATCTTGTTTAGCGCCGAGCGTCGCCGCAACCTACAGCGTATGCAGCTGGCACAAAGCCTGTTAGAACAGCGAGTCGAAGAACGGACTCAGGACTTGCAGCAGGCGAACCATCAACTGAAAGACACTCAGGATGAACTCATTCAAGCGGCAAAGCTGACAGTGATCGGCAGTTTATCTGCCAGCATTAACCATGAACTTAATCAGCCGCTTGCAGCACTGCGCAGCTACGCCCAAAATACTCAAACCTTTCTAGCCCGTAATATGCAAGATAAGGCACTGGATAATATCAAGATTATTATTGAACTGACCGATAGATTGGCCGATATTGTCGGCCAATTTAAAAGCTTCACTCGCAAGAGCCAAGGCACGGATAGCGCCACCGATATTGGCCGCTGTATCAAACAAGCGCTGACCATAGTTCAGCCCGCAATAGACAAGCAAGGCGTTGAACTCGATGTGCAGTTACCCAATGGCAACTATCAGGTTTGGGGCGATAAAGTCCGATTACAGCAAGTGTTTGTCAATATCATGAGCAACGCCATTGTCGCTATGCAACAATCGGTTAAACGCAGCTTGGTCATCCGCGTGACCAGTGAAGATAAGTTCTGCATCAGCATCCAAGATTCTGGCCCTGGCGTGCGTGAAAGCCAAATGGAAAAAATATTCGAACCTTACTTTACCACTAACGAGCGCCACGGATTAGGGCTGGGCTTATCGATTTCACAGCGTATTATCGAATCCATGCAAGGCCAAATTAACGTTGCCAATGCCGAAGAGGGTGGCGCCATTTTCCAGATTATTTTACCTATTTATTTGCTTGAGGAACGTTAGTCTCATGAGTGTGCCCAATTCCATCCAAGATTATTCTGTTCTCATCATCGACGATGAGCCGCACATAGGCACAGTTCTCGTTCAGCTATTTGAACTTGAGGGCATTAAGGCGCTCGCCACCACAGAGCCTAAAGGGATCGCTAAGCACCTGCATAAGGATTGGGCGGGAATGGTGATATCGGATGTCAACATGCCGCAATTAGATGGCATCAGCTTAATGCAACAAATCCGCCTGCAGGACCCCGACCTCCCCGTTGTGCTATTGACAGGGTTTGGGGATATCGCCATGGCAGTCAATGCCCTAAAGCAAGGCGCCTACGACTTTCTCGAAAAGCCCTTTAATAACGAGCATATACTCGATGTGGTCAAGCGCGCCTTAGATAAACGCAGCCTGACCCTAGAGAACCGTAAGCTTAAAAAGGATCTCGAAAGCCAGAGCGTACCGGGCCCTCGCATTTTGGGTAACAGCGTCGGCATCAACCGCATGCGCCACATCATAGATCAAGTGATAGATACCCCCGCTGACGTGTTAATCGAAGGTGAAACAGGCACAGGTAAAGAACTCGTCGCCCGCTATTTACACGATCACAGCAGCCGCAGCCAAGCCAACTTTGTCGCCATCAACTGTGGTGCGATCCCCGAAAACTTAATTGAAAGTGAGCTCTTTGGCGCCGAAGCAGGTGCCTTTACCGGCGTCGATAAGATGCGCATTGGTAAGTTTGAATACGCCAACGGCGGCACATTATTTTTAGATGAAATTGAAAGTACACCACTGTCGCTGCAAGTAAAACTGCTGCGGGTACTTGAAGATCGTAAAGTTGAACGCTTAGGGTCAAACAAAAGCATCAGCCTTGATATACGGGTAATCGCCGCCACTAAGGTGGATTTAAAGAGCCTGTGTGACACGGGGGAATTTCGCCAAGACTTGTTGTATCGCTTAAATCTGGTGACTGTGCCTATCCCTCCCCTGCGGGATCGCCGTGAAGATATTCCTTTGCTGTTCCTGCACTTTGCCCGCGTCGCATCGGCACGTTATCACAAAGCGCTTATTGCCTTAAATGCAGAGCAAAACGCCATTCTCACTTCCCACGACTGGCCGGGTAATGTGCGTGAGTTACGTAATCTTGCCGAACGCTTTGTACTGCTCGGCGGAGAAGCCGCCTTTGCTGGCACTTTGGGCAACACCCCAAGCCTGCACTCGAGTATGTCCTTGCTGCAACGAGTCGAGTTTTTTGAACGGGTACTGATTGAAGAAGCGCTCAGCCACAACAAGGGCAGCATTAAGCAAACGATGGAGCAGCTGGAACTGCCCCGTAAAACCCTCTACGACAAAATGCGTAAATATGATTTAGACCGCAAGCAATACATTAACTCCGATGACTAGCTCATTTCGATGACAAAAGAGTGCGAACCCAGCTTGAGCTGGGTTCGCTACCACAGCGTAAAAACGAGTCTGAATCACGTATTACGTCGACGTTTTATTACTTGAATGTATAAAATACAGTGCGATCGCCAAACAGATTACGGCGGCGATTCGACTTGTAGAAAAGTGAATCGTTTCATTGCCAAACCAGCCAAAATTATCAATCAACATACTCATTAGTAGCTGTCCAAAAATAACCGCAACGGTTGCGACGGCCGTACCTATCCGCTGAACGGCTAACACCATGATGACGATATAAGGCACGCCACACATTGCACCTAATAACTGCCATTTAGGCACATCCAACAGTGTCACTGCTTGAGGTGGTTCAAAATAAAAAATTAACAATCCAGTGATCAAGGCTCCAGTCGAAAAAGTTAAAAATGCACTGCGAAACACCCCCACTTTACTCCCCAGCTGTCCATTTATCGCTGCTTGCATACTCAAGGTAGCACCGCCAATCACAGCCAACATAATCATAATCAATGTCATAACTCGCCCTTAACTTTGCGCCATCAGCACTAATGCTGCAACGATAAATAGCAGTGCAACAATACGTTTAGTATCAATTCGTCTATGCGCTGTACCAAATAAACCGTAGTGGTCAATCAGCAAACTCTTCGCAACTTGGCCCGCTAAAATACCGATCATTGTCATAGCAATCCCAATTGCTGGGGTTGCGATAGTCAGTATCACCACATAAATAGGGCCCAGCACGCCGCCCGTTAATGTCCAGGAGGGTTGCGCGAAAAATGAGGGACTATTTCGAGGACTGAAAAACAGCATCAAGATAAAGGTGAGTGCTGCGCCGACACCGAAAATGCTAAAGGTTGCCCATAACTCCCCGACTTCAGCACCTAAAGGTCCTAGGAGGCCCGCTTCAACGGATAATCCCGCCCCTCCTAGCACAACAAAAAAAATCATTAAAAACTGCATACATAAGCTCCTGTGATTAAGGGCAGCAAGAGTACCCTAGTCGATAAAACCAATAAATGAGACAATGCAGGAAACACCTGTGCAGAATTTGCAAAAATGAATGATATAAACTCAATCAATATGCGAGCGTTAAAGTTTTTTATCGGCGTTTATGACAGCAAAAGCTATTCTGTTGTGGCTCGAAAGGAAGGCGTCTCTCCCTCGATGATTTCCAGAGTCATCAGCCAATTAGAAGATTCTCTGGGACAGCAGCTGTTTTATCGAAATACCAGAGCAATCATACCCACGGAATCGGGCAGGATTTTCATTGAATATGCGCGTTCCATGGCAGATCAACTGAATGAAGTCCGCAATGAATTATTAGGTAGGACGATAGAACCTAAGGGATTGATCAGAATTAATGCCCCGGTTTTTTTCGGGCAGCGACATATTGCGCCTTGGTTAGCGGGGTTTTTAAGGCGATATCCGCAGGTACAAGTGGAACTCACACAAACAGACGATTATATCGATCCGCATGTTAGTGCCGCCGATATTATCTTTCGTATTGGCACTTTGGTTGATTCATCACTCCACTCAAGAATACTGGGAAGCCAAACCTATCATCTTGCGGCGTCCAAAGCGTATATAGCACTGCATGGCATGCCCACTGAACCCGCCGATCTCAAAAACCATCAATGCCTAGTCTATAGCGGATCTTCGGGTCAAAATCGCTGGTTTTTTAACAAGAACAAGACGACATGGCTGCATCAGCCTATCACCCCAATCCTCACCTCAAATAATGCGGAAACATTACTCATAGCCGCATTAAATGATATGGGAATCGTCCTCTTTCCTGACTGGTTAATCGGTGACTCTCTTAAAAATGGACAACTTATTTCATTGCTCACGGATTGCGAATCAGCGATAAAAATTGATCAGCATTATATTACTGCGATTTACCCAAATTCTCGCACTCCCTCATTGAATGTCCGCGCTGTGATTGACTACTTTCTTGAGGTGTATGGCAATCCGCCCTATTGGAAATATCAAGGTTAATAAATCGCTGCACTTAAGCTGCAACAGATGCATTAAATCAGAACGCTTAGTGGATGAGCTTAAATATCGACCATAAGACTCAAGGCATGAAACTCAGCCCCACATTCCGCATAACGAGTATGATTTGCAGGTTTGAGCCAGCTGATCAAACGACCCACACCAAAAACGAAGGCCAACAGTTGATGTTGGCCTTCATTCATTTGATTTAATCACTTGATATAATAGCTTAGCGACTACGTTTACGTTTACGTTTACGTTTCTTGCTTTAACAACAATAGCCCTGTCAAAGCCTATGCAAGCGCACGAACATCATTGGTTTGATGGTAGTCCAAACGAGTGATGGCCAAGGCAATCAAAGCCAGTAAGGTTAACGACCCCATTACCACGCCGCGCCACTGCGCCTCATGCCAAAACATCATCAAATAAGGGCCGCCAATCGCCGCGCCTAAATAGTAACAGCATAAATACAGTGATGTCGCCTTAGCCCGATCGCGACTGGCGCGCATCGCGACAAAGGAATTACAGCAACTGTGGGTGAGGAAGAAGCCACAGGCTGTCATCAAAAAACCTAAGCTAATGGTTAAAGTGGTATCAAACAGGGTCAGTAAGCTTCCGAGCAACATCACGCACCAAGACCACTGATATAACTTATGTTGGCCAAATTTGGCAAGCCATTTCGCGGTGAAATACGACGCAATAGTGCCGCTGGAATAACACAGGAAAATCAAGGTTGCTTGAAAGCGGCTCCATTCATAGGGCGCCGCCATCAAATGCAACTGAATAAAACTAAATTGATTCACCATCATCATAAAGGTTAAGCCGCCAATCGCGAAGACCAAGCGCATTTGTGCATCGGTGAGATGATGGCTAAAGCCATGAAGATCTTGGGCTAAACGGGCGCGTTTTGATAAAGAGGGCTCAGTTTTACTCTTTGACATGGCCTGCGCATCGGCAAGTGAAGGCAGCAAATAGTTCACTAAAGCCACGCCTGCTAAGGTGACTAAAAACAGCAGCCACATGGATTCTTGCCAAGATAAAAACTGCGACATAACGCCGCCGAGTAAACGGCCAACAATGCCACCAATGCTATTCGCCATAATGTAAATGCCCGCGGCTTTGAGCATAGTGCTCGGTGACAACTGCTCCTTAAAGTACGCCATAGCAATCGCTGGCACGGCAGCGAGTAATGCACCTTGCAGCAATCGCACTAGCACTAGCCCATTAAAATCCGGTGCCCAAATCAACAATAAGTTAGATAGCGCCAACAACCACAGGCTGACAATAATCGGTGTGTGTCGACCGATACGGTCTGACAGTACCGCATACAAGAGCAATGAAAAGGCCAAGGAAAAACTGGTTACCGACAGGATTAACGTCGCTTTAGACCCTGAAACCGCAAAATGCTCCGCAATTAGCGGCAGCATGCCTTGCATCAGATACAAGTTGATATACACCACCACAGAGGCAACACATAGCGCCCACATCAGTCGGGTATCACGCTGTTTATGATCAATCATAGTATCTAACACGGCTTGCACAGGAGCCTCGACAAAGCATCACTCATAGGATAGACAAAGGTTATCACTGGGCATAACATAACAATAATAGATAATATCTATCGCCATCATTGATTTTTGTTATAGCCACAACGCACCGACCTTGCCACTATTCAACAGTATGGGCCCGATTGATGGATATCCGCCAACTCAAACATTTAGATGCCCTTGCCAGCACTGGCAGCTTTACCGCCGCAGCCAAGAAACTGAATATGGCCCAACCGGCGTTAAGCCAAAGTATCAAGCGCTTAGAAGTCGCACTCGGCGTGACTTTGGTCAATCGTACGAGCAACAAGAATGACAAGCTACTCGCACTCACGGCCGAAGGTTTAGTCCTGCATCAACATGCCACTTTGATCCTGAAACAGATGAAGCAGGCCGAAGCGCAAATCCGTGCCATGGCCAATCTCACCTCGGGGGAAGTCCGCATTGCCGTACCGGGCATGCTGGGGTCTTTCTACCTGCCCTCGCGCTTAATGGCTTTTCGGCATAAATACCCCGAGTTAAAACTATCACTGTTTGAAGGCGGGACGCGGGACGCACTGCGTATGTTGCAACAGGAAGAAGTGGATATAGCGATCATTACCGCCCAAGACCTACAACCCGAATTTGATAGTCAGCTGTTGATCCGTGAGCAAATGGTGATCGCTATGGGAGCCGAACACCCTTTAGCGGAACATAGCGCCGTCAGTCTCAATGATTTTTTCGACCATGAATTAGTGATGTTCAAGACAGGTTATTTCCACCGCGAGTGGATCTTATCGCAAGCCAAGGATCTGGGGAAAAAGCCCAATGTCGCCTTCGAGACTAATCTGATCAACCTTATCAAACAGATTGTTTCCCAAGGATTTGGGATCACCAGCGTGCTCGAAATGGCAATAAGTTCAAAAGATGACATTTTAGCTAAACCCTTCGATCCACCGGTATTTTTGAACCTGCATATCGCATGGAAAAAACAACGCCCCGTCAGTCAAGCAGACCGTGCCTTTGTCGATTTTTTGATGAGTAATCGCTAACCTCAATCGATTAAAACAAAAAGGGCTGATATCAATATCAGCCCTTCTCTATTTACTATTAAATTACTGTTAAACCTTTCGATTTAACCCTGAGCGATTAGCCTTGTTTACGACGACCAAAGGCAAACGGTAGCAATAATAAGCTTAACCAACCTAATGAACCACCATCATCTTTCTTAGCTGGTGTTTCAGTCACAGACACAGATACGACACTTGAATCTTTGTTGCCATGGTTGTCCGCTACAGTAAGTTGGAATGACACTGTTTGAGCTGTACCACTCACTTCTGGCGCCACTAGATTAAGCTTGGCTGCATTAGCGTCAAAGTTAAAGCTCGCGCCGCCTAACTGAGTCCATTTGTAGGTTAATGGATCATTGTTGGCATCGGATGACTTGCTCGCATCGATAAACAGTGGTTTACCTTCTTGAACAGACACCGGTGCTTCAATCACTGCCACTGGCGCTACTTCTGGAACATCAAATTGATATTCTTGCTTCAAGATTTCAGCCGACTCGTTGTTCACTTTGTTGGTCAAAGTCACAAGGTTGTCTTGGCTTGCCTTACGTGGCACTAAGTCAAACGTCACATCTTGCGCCGCGGCACCAGAGGCCATCTCGATAGTCCAAGTGATCTTATTGCCCACTTGCGTACCTTGATGGCTGATATTAGCCACTTCATGACCTTCTGGTAATAACGCTTCTAAGGTGTAAACGCGGGTTTCTTGCGTTTTGTTCGCTTCGACACGGGTCTTCATCACTTTAGCGGCGCCTGGCGTTAACTCGCCAGAAACAGTGCTACCTAGAGGCGGTAAAACATCATCACTGACGCGCTCAAATATAACCGGAATTTTAACCGGTGCGACTTTGTCGTCAGTGGTGGTCAGAGTCAGCATTGCCAAGCCTGCATCGCCCACTAACATCGCTTGTTTCCAAGCTAAGTTGACGTTGAAATCTTTATGATCACCGGTAAGATTTGCCGTTAAGTTATCACCCGCTTCATCGTATAAGGTCACTTGTTTCAAACTAAAAGCATCATCCGCATCGGCTGCTGATGCCTGATAGTTTTGTATCACGACGATATATTCACCTTTCACTGGGTTCTTAATAGACACACTTTCTTTTGAACCACCAAACGCAGAAGATGCCGCCATAGAAAGCTTACTACCATCTTTCTTATCGAGTATCACAAACATGTCTAAGTCAGGAGACGTGGTATTACCGATTGATGCATTGAAAAATAACGCTTTGTCTTCAACGTTAAAGCTAAATACTTTTACGCCATCGGCCAAATCATCAAATGCACTATCGGTATTTGAATCCTGTTTCACACTTGATTCATAAGTGTCGCTTAATTTAAGTGCAGTCACTGTCGCCGCAACACCCGGTAGATCAATCGCTTTTAAGTGAGCTAAATTGCGCTCATCGGCATCACGTGAGGCTGAAACATTAACAACCGCAGGTAAGTCGCGTTTAGCAATCTTAGCCACGATCGGCATGTTAGCCGTTGGGAAGGCTTCCGAAGCTAATACTAAGTTACCAAAGCCCCAACTTGCACCCACGTCAGTCACATCAGCAGTCACTGTGATAGTTTGGCTCTCACCTTTTTTCAGGTTGAAGCTTTCTGGCGTCACAGTTAACGCGAACTTATCTGTTGCGGAAACACCTTTTGCAGTCCAGCTACCGTCAGCCGTTGCAGTGACAGTACGTGTCCAAGTACAAGTATCGATACAACGTGAATCAGCCATGCTTGGAATGTTTAGCTTACGTGGATCGCCACCTGTTGTAGGGTTAGCAATCTCGTAGTTTAAAGCACTTTCATCCATCACTAAGCCAGATTTTGCCGCTAAATCCACACGAATACGGCCTGCGCCTACGTCAAACGGATCTGCAACGGTTTTACCATCGGCTTTTTTCATGGCTTGGGCTGTCGTTGCTGTCATCATTAACGCAGAACGAATGTTATCTGGCGTCCAATCCTTATGCAGCGATTTAAGTAACGCGCCAGCACCGGCAACATGAGGACTCGCCATTGAAGTACCTGACATCAAAGTGAAATCAGCAGGATCAGTCCCCGTCTTATCATGGCCAAACTGTTGATCTGAATAAGCAGCGTAGATGTCACTGCCCGGTGCAGCAACATAAGGCACCAGTACATCGTTAGTCAGGTTAGGTCCAATCAAGGAGCTGGCAGCTAAAACATCCGCTTCTTTACTGACCACTTTAGGGGTTGGAGACAGCGTGATTTCAAGCGCTGGATTTGCCGCCATAGCAGCAATCAGTTCTAAGCCATCGATATCGCCAATAAATACCGCTGGAATATCCAATTTATCTAGCCCAGACATGGTCAGACGCGCATTATTTTCACCATCTCTATTGAAAACAATCACACCCTTAGCGCCAGCTTTCATCGCCGCAGCGACTTTAATATCGAATGAACAACCACCGCGTCTTAAAACAGCGATCTTGTCTTTAAAAGCATCCGCAGCGAATGGTTTACAGGCTTCAAAATTAGCGGCATCGATTGTGCCAGCATAAACAGGTACACCTTTGAGCACTTCAGTTTGAACCGGGCCAGAGCCAGCAGTGTAGTGGTAGTTTTTACCATTAAATTCAACGGCGCGAACTATGTCGCGATTGTGGGTCGAGTTAGCAACCGAAGTATACCAAGGCGCATTTTTAGGCGTAGAGTAAGGTGTTTGATTAATAGCAGGGCTAGTGTTTGTCGCGGCACGTGTGTTACCCGCAGCAACGGCAGCAAAAATACCCGCATTACGCGCAGCTAAGAAACCTTGTTCTGTTGCACTATTCCACGGATTTCCACCACCGCTGATTGAAAAGTTAATCACATCGACGCCATCTTTGATTGCATCGTCTAACGCTTTTAAAATAGGTGCGGTCGGGCAGCCAGAATAAGTGTCGCCCGCATTACCCGGATTACAGATTTGATAAGCTATGATGTTTGCATGTGGTGCAACACCTGAGATTTGCGCAAATTCAAGACCCGTCGCAATACCATCACCTTCTAACTTACCGGTTTCACCTTGCACATAAGGGACATTCACTAAAATGTTACCCGCTGCTGTACTGGCGACATGCGAACCGTGTCCGCCGTAATCCTCACCATTTTTTGCCGGAGGGGTGTCACCATACACTTTTACGTCATCAAAGTTATTGGTGATTTCTGGATAGCTACGGACACCGATCAGTTTATCGTTACACATGCTGGCGAAATCAGTTTTACAGTCACCAATATAGATGCCTTGACCTAATGGGTTTGTGTGGTCATAACCATCTTGACCAACATCCGCAAATGAAGCATGGTCAGAGTTAATGCCTGAGTCGATGATACCGACAATCACACCTTCACCCATGGCTTTCGTGCCCGTTGCACTGCCATCCCATACATTTGGAGAACCGATAAGCGCTTGGCTGACGTCGGTTTCCATTTGTTCCATGCGTTCGCGCTCAACAAAAGCAACCTCAGGTAACTCAGCCATTTTCTTAGCTTGAGCTTGAGTCATGCGAACCGCCATACCGTTTAACGCATACTGATAGGTCGTTAATGGCTGCAGATTGGTGCCAATTGCCGCACTCGCGTTAGCTAAAAATCGGTTTTGTTTGACTTTCAAATAGCTTACATAACTTTTGACTTCAGGTCTTGAAGCATCGAGCTTGCCATTCACAGCGACTTTTGAAGTGCCACTTGTCTGCACTCTCTGTGAGCTCGTCGCTTTAAAGCCAGGAGTCGTTCCTTGATAATTGGCGACTGAACTGTCACGTAAACGAACGATATAAGTAAATTCACCCTCGCCTAAATCCGCTTCTGGTACAAACTTAACTTCAGCTCCGGCGGCATTACCGCGTAATGACGTGGCTTGTAGTTCACTTGGAATATCTAACTGCAAGGTTTCACCCGTAGGTGATAAAACTGTTTGCGCATTTGCCGCCGACGATAGCAGCGCCATAGACACTGCTAGTGCTATTTTAGTTTTCATTGTGACTTCCCTAATTCTTATAAGTTGTATGATTTATAAAACTCAGGTTGGTGGCATGAACACACTGCAACAACCAAGAACGTCACCTGTAACTGACATTTTTTATGAATAACCATTCAATTTACTGTGATGATGATCACTGAGTTTTATCGCGATAACTTGTAACACGCAAAGATACAAATTAAAACACCAAGTTAACAGAACGTTACTCAGTAAATCGTATATCAGCTTCTATTTATCTTAAAAAAGAGAAATAGATTGTTTCGCAGGTTGAATAGCCGGTAAATTAAAGCTCATAAACAAAAATGTGAAATACAAATAGTTATTTAAAATCAGTATATTAATTAAAACGCTTAAATGTTTGAGCGCCAAGATAGTGCACCAAAAAACAGAACGAGTGACCGTAAAAATATTATTATTCGTAAAAAACATCTGTTACAAAATAAACATTTGCGAAAATAAAATTAAACACAAATTAAACTTCTCTTTAGCTTTTTTCAAACAAAATTAGTGTGAATGCCATTTTTACAAAATGACATTCATTATAAAAAAGACTAACTTATGCATTAATATTCTTAGCTCTGTGTAAAGCAAAATCATATTTGATTTTACATTTACAACATGGATACCCGAATATTAACCACAAAAAAGCCCTTCCAATATAAATTGAAAGGGCTACATCTTCAGCAATACAAAAATGATGCGCAGGCAATAATTAGGAGTGATTAATTCGCCATGACCGCCTTCATTAACACTTCTGTCGTGAACTTATCATTATTGACGACAGGGAACCTGTCATAGGTTTGGAAGATCACTTGGTCTTGGAACTTGATCATCGCCACTACGCCATATTGGATACTCTTATCGATCGATTTTGCAGGCAGCGTAAATTTAAACGGCACTGGCGCTCTGGCGATGTTAAAGGTTTTCTGTGCGACGATAATACCCGGGGTATTCAAATCAATGATTGCAATGGTGA
Organism: Shewanella sp. SR1; assembly: GCF_020447145.1. NCBI lineage: Bacteria > Pseudomonadati > Pseudomonadota > Gammaproteobacteria > Alteromonadales > Shewanellaceae > Shewanella > Shewanella sp. SR1. The sequence continues at coordinate 20,856 of NZ_JAJAEF010000029.1, forward strand.
TTTGGCAACCTTGAGGCAAGGGAATTTTCTCTAAATAACCCGCTGCGCCATTGATAATAATCGGGGGTTCAGGTTTCACCGTCACGCAGCCATTAAGTAAAATTGCCATGAGCGAGAACAATACAAACGACTTTATTTTCAGATACATATTAACGTCCTTTTACCATGCGGATCAGGCCTTCTTGGGTAGAAGAAGCCACTAATTCACCTTGTTGATTGAAAAACTGCCCTCTGACGTAACCTCTGCCACCGCTGGCATTGGGGCTATCAATACTGTAAAGCAACCACTCTCCCATATTAATCGAGCGATGGAACCACATCGCATGATCTATCGTCGCCATGCGCACTCCAGGACTTAAAAACGACACGCCGTGGGGCTGAGCCGCTGTCACGAGAAAGTTAAAGTCCGAGGCATAGGCGAGTAAATATTCATGAATATGGGCGTCATTTGGCATGGGACCATTGGCCCTCATCCACACATGACGGTACGGCTCAGTTTCTTTAGGCGCAAAGGGATGTAATGGATTAACCAGTCGCATCTCAATGGGCGCATCGGCCATAAACTTTTCGAGTATGCTCGGCGGCACTTTATCCCGCATAGTCAGCGCTAATTCCTGCTGATTCAATAAACCTTCAGGTCCTGGTACTTGCGGCATCATCGCTTGATGACTAAATCCTTCTTCAGGTTCTTGGAAGGAACAGGTCATGTGGAAAATCGGTCGACCTTTTTGGATTGCACTGACGCGGCGGGCACTAAAACTACCGCCATCTCGCATATTTTCGACTTCATACACAATCGGTAACTTCTCGTCACCGGCACGTAAAAAGTAGGAGTGTAATGAGTGGACCTTACGCTCAGCGGGGACGGTTTGTTTAGCGGCGCTCAGCGCTTGCCCCATCACTTGACCACCGAACACATGCCCAAATCCCAGATCTTGGCTCTGACCACGAAAGAGGCCGATTTCAATTTGCTCAAGGGAAAGTAATGATAAAAGATCGTCTAATACCTGACTCATGGGATCCTACTGCATAATTAGCCATTAATGCTAAAGGGTAACTCAGTTCGCCTTAAGCTGACCAGTCTTCTATCGATTATTCACAATGAAATCATTACTCCCACGATACAGGATTTAAACGAGGCTTGACTCAAGTTCAGTGCGGATGTCATCTGCATATTGCGAAGGGTTTTACTTGACCCGTTAACGCGGTTTAATAACAGAGGTCATGGGCTGAGTTATGGTTACCAGTATCACTCATCAATCAATTTTAATATGGTGTTCTAGCGCGCTTAACTGAGACCAAGACAAGACTTTATCCTCACCACTGGAGTGCAAAGTGACAGGAAAGGATTGGTATAGCAGTGGCCACTGCTGCGCAAGATTATCCGGCGTAAAAAGCCCCTCATTAAAATACATCGGCTGAAACTCGACAAACATGCCATGGCTGACGCTGCCCGCACCTGCGAGCAAGTGTTGACCATTGGGCGCCTGTTCACTCACCAAAAAAGCCGTTGTGGCGGTTAATGACTCAAAGGAAAATAACGGCTGAATCGCACTTGCTAAATGTTTGGCGGTCATCGCTGTGACGGCCTGCGGGCATAAACTATTGACGCGAATATTATGAATTTCTCCTTCTATCGATAAGCAATTCACCATGCCCACCAGCGCCATTTTACTCGCGCTGAAACCGACTTGATGCAAATCACCAAATAAGGCCGAAGCTCCCGTCGTCATCATGATCCGACCATAATCCTGTTGTTGCATATAGGGCCAAACGGCTTGCGTCAGATAAAAACTGCCATTGAGATCGACATCCAATTGCCGTTGCCACTGCTCAAGCTTAATGTGCTCGAACGGACAAGCACCGTAGATCCCCGCGTTATTAATCAAGATATCAATGCGATGCCAACGTAGGATCACTTCTTCGACCATGCGGTTTACTTCATCCCGCTGGCTAACATCAAGCACAAAGTAGAGACAGTCACCGCCGAGTTTAATAATGCTGCAGTAGGTTTGCATCAATGCTAAGTTGGCCGGCATTGTTTGAGCACCATAGGTAGAAATAGACTCGGATGACGATAACGGCTGATCAACGAGCACCACCTTCGCGCCCCGCTCAGCCAACATGATGGCATAGGCTCGACCTAGCCCAGCTCCCGCCCCAGTGACTAACGCCACCTGATTATCGAAACGCATCCAAATATATCCTTATCGGCATAACAGTAGCGGCAAAACGCCGCCAATGAATGCACAAAAACAACCCGCATAAGGCGACTCGCACCTGTGGTATCTCCAGTTGAACATAGGATTTAGCGTTACGCCTATGTCTTGAGCAGTGCAGCGTCTCCAACAACATCAGCTATAGAAACACAGACTTTTTTGATTTTCTTTGAGCTTGACGACAAATCTTTGCCTACATCAGTGAACATATGTGCGCCAATTCAAACTCTGTTAAATGCGTTTATTAGATAGTGCTCACTTTCGTGTTAAATCTTGTTATGCTATGCGCTAATTGAGCCCTTGTTCGATACCATTCCCATTTACCAATAACGACTGGACGCCATGAATCCTTGGATTTTAGCTATAAGACCCCGTACGCTACCCGCGGCCATAGGTCCCCTATTGATAGGCAATATTCTCGCCCTGCATCTTGAGAGTTACAGCTGGTTAATCGCTGCCACTTCTATGCTGTGCGCTGTGCTATTACAAATTGCCGTCAATCTCGCTAACGACTATTTTGACTTTAAAAACGGCATAGACACGGTCGAACGCTTAGGACCCGTTCGCGTGACGCAAAGTGGTTTAATTCCACCAACGAGCGTCCGCAATGCCATGATATTTTGCCTATTAATGGCACTTGCTGTGGGTTCCTATTTAATTTGGCACGGGGGTTGGCCTATCGCGATTCTCGCCGCGGCCGCCATTTTAGGTGCACTCGGTTACAGTGGTGGCCCCTATCCCCTCGCTTCCCATGGGCTGGGCGAAGTCGCGGCCTTTATCTTTTTCGGATTAGTCGCCGTCGTGGGGAGTTATTATCTGCAGGCGGGCGATACAACAATCAATGCTTGGTTATTAGGCTGCGCCATTGGGCTGTTCAATGCGGCTATCATGCTGGTCAATAACACCCGCGATATTCGCACCGACACCCAAGCGGGCAAACACACATTGGCAGTACGTATCGGTGAAGCGCAATCAAAAGTGTTATATCAAGCGCTGATTTACCTGCCCTTCGGCTTAGTGATTGCAGGCTTTCTACTGGGTATTTTACCTGGGTTACCAGTATTGCTCGCGGGTTTGTCACTGCTTATCGCCCGTAAACTCAGCAGCGATTTCTATGCGGTGTCTGGTGAAGCGTTAAATCCGTTACTCGGCCGCACGGCTAAGTTAACCATGATTTTCAGTACCTTGTTTAGCGTGGGTTTAGTGTTTACCGCATAAGAGTAAAGCCGCTAGGCTAATGCAACAGGTCGCTACATGCACACAGCTTAATCCTGAATACAACAAAGGTTCGTATCTTCAACAGATACGAACCTTTTTTATTGGCTAAATATGCTTAGCCTTAGGTTTACTGTCATGTTCGACCACGGCAATCCAACATCAGATTATTGCCAGATTATTGCCAGATATAGCCTGAGATCAGAGTATTTAGCAAAATGCCGTTAAAGTTACGTAGCGCTTGGGATGAGTCACTGTGACCAGCGCCGAAACACACATGCAGAGGCAATAAATGTTCTTCCCGCGGATGACTAAACCGCGCCTCAGGAGCCGCTTGCCAGTGAGTCAGTGCTGTTTTGGTCTCGGCAGTGTTCACGCTTGCGGTTAATGTTTGCGTCAGCCAATAGTCAAACTCTGCGCTGCGACTTTGGACCGTGGGATCGCTTGAAAAAAACGCCCGCATATTGTGAAACGACATCCCTGAGCCCACGATCAATACCCCTTGATCCCGCAGCGGCGCTAAAGCTTCGCCAATCGCTATATGGGTTTCAGGATCGAGACTGTGGACTAACGACATTTGTACTACGGGAATATTCGCCTCGGGATACATCAACTTAAGTGGTACAAAAGTGCCGTGATCAAATGCGCGTTCGCTATCTAAGCGGGCGGCGATACCTTTATCCGCAAGCATATTCGCAATCTGTGCCGCTAATTCTGGCTCACCCGGTGCAGGATACGTCAGCTGATATGCTTCGGGTGGAAAACCATAGTAGTCATATAAAATGCCGGGCTTAGGGCTACTCGACAAGGTCACCACAGATTCTTCCCAATGGGCGGTGATCAGCACAATCACCCTAGGGGTTGGAATGGGCGCGGTCACTGAGGTTAAAAAAGCACACAACTCTTTATGATTGGCATCATTTAGCAAAGGCATTGGACCACCACCGTGGGGCACAAATAGCACAGGCATACGACTCGCTTTAACTTGCATCATGGCTTTCTCTTGTTGATTAACTTATATCGGTACGACTGACTTCAGACTCTATTTTTATCACTTAAAATGCGGAGCGACTTAGCGCCAACTGCCGCTGAAATTGCACTAAACGCTCAATAATTTCATCCAGTTTGATAACTAGAAAGAGTCCAGCCGATAAACTCAATGCAGGCAGTGCATTAATCGCCGCTTCATAGTTAAAGTGGAAATAAATCGCCCCCATCATAATCGCCAGCAAACCGCTCGCCGATAGCACTCGGTAGTCACGTAGACACAATCCAAGGGCGCCAATCACTTCCATCAAACCAATAAAATAGCCAAATCCGGTGGGAAGATTCATCAAAGTAAACGGAACATGGAACATAGGCACGCCAAATAACTTGGCAAATCCCGAGATAAAAAACACTATGCTCATCGCCAGTGTGACGGTTGCGGCGGCGCGATTGAGTGTATTGGCACAAAGGAATAGCTTCTGCGAATCGGCCTCAGCAACTAAGCCATTGATACTTGAGCCCTTAGCACCACATAAGTTTGAAAATCGCATCGCACACACCCCATTGATCTTAATATTGCCGTCAGTCTTGGGCATAAATGCGCAGACGACGAGCGAGAATGGAGTAGATTATGAGCCGATAAAAGATAAATAAATATGGAATAAAATCTAATATCTCATAAACTAATAATTTATTACTTGCGAGCAATCCCAGTGACCTTAGACCAACTGCTGATGTTTAAAACCGTGGCTGAGGCGGGCTCACTCAAAGCCGCCAGTGACAAGCTACATAAAACCCAACCCGCCATTAGTCAAAGTATCAAACAGTTAGAATCTCAACTCGACCTCATCTTATTTAACCGTGAAGGTTATCGACTCGCCATCACAGAGCAAGGCCGAAAACTGCTGCAACATACCCAGCGGGTACTCAATGAAGCGCAGGAAATGAAGCAAGTCGCGAAACATTTAGCCAAAGGCAACGAAGCGAGTATCACCTTAGCTTTTGAAGCTTCTTTCAATCTCGCTCGAATTCTACCGATTTTAGAACTGACTCAAAATGAGTTCCCCTATACCCAAATTATTCTCAAACAAGAATTTTTAACTGGTGCACTCGAAGCGTTGAATCAAGATAAAGCTGAAATCATCATCTCTGCGGGCGGAATTGAACCCATACGTTCGAGCCATTTAGAATTAGCCTATCTTTTTTCCGGTAGCCTGCTCGATGTCGCCGCGCCGCGCATGCTTGAGCGTCATCCGACACTGAGCTACGCACGAGAGCTCGTTAACGAATATCAAATCGTGATCCAAGATACGGGCTCAGGCACTGCGAATATTGAGTTTGGGGTACAGGCGGGGCAACGACGTTGGTATGTTAATGATTTTTATACCAAGAAAATGCTTATTCAAAGTGGCATGGGCTGGGGCAAACTGCCGCACTATATGATTGAAGATTCACTCAAACAAGGTGCATTAATCGCACTGGATCTACGCGAAAGACAAAACAACATTCAACTCGATTACTATGTGATGCGAAAACCTCACTCACCTTTGGGCCCTGTCGCCCAAGCACTCTGGCAAAAGCTGATCGCTTTTGCATCTGAGCTGAATGCTTAGGAATTCAAGCTTAAGATTTAGCTTAGTGACTTAAAATGAATTGAAGTCAAAAATTCATAAGCCGTTATATAATCATCGCCCATAAACAAAAACGCTCCTTATCAAGGGGCGTTTTTTCATTTTGTTAGCAGGCAGAACCTTAGATTAAACCTTAGCTAAGGTGCGCTCTTTGGCGCTCCAATCTAAGTGATATTTCTCGCCAGCTGGCGTATCGATACGCTCAAAGGTATGAGAGCCGAAAAAGTCACGCTGACCTTGGAGCAAGTTCGCAGGTAATGTTTCGCAGCGATAACTGTCGTAATACGCCAGTGCTGAGCTAATACACGGCGCTGGAATGCCTTGCATTACCGCTGTCGCTACCGCAGTGCGCCATAGGCCTTGCTTTTCAGATAAGGCTGACGCAAAACTGTCCGCCATCAACAGATTGCTAAGCTCGGCATTGTCTTCATAGGCTTGAGTGATTGATTGCAAGAACGTCGCGCGAATAATACAACCCGCACGCCAAATTTTTGCAATTTCAGCAAAGTTTAACTGCCATTTTTGCTCATGGGCCGTCATCGCCATCAACTGGAAGCCTTGCGCGTAACAACACACTTTCGCGCAATATAACGCGCTTTCTAAAGCTTCAATCAACTGCGCTTTTTGCGCATCATCGATAGCTGGTGCATTTGGCCCAGCCAATTTCTGGCTAAGTTGTAAACGTAAGGATTTTTGGGTACTTACGGCGCGAGCATATACAGCTTCAGCAATCGTCGGTGCCGGACAACCAATTTGTAAACTGCTTACGGCCGTCCACAAACCCGTGCCTTTTTGGCCCGCTTTATCTAAGATCATTTCCACCAACGGTTTACCCGTTAATGGATCGGCCTGTTTTAAGACTTCGGCACTGATCCCCATCAAATAGCTGTTTAAGCTGCCTTTGTTCCAGCGTTCAAACACATCGCCCACTTCTGCAGCGCTCATGCCTAAACCGTCATGCAGCATTTGATAGGCTTCGCAAATCAACTGCATATCAGCATATTCAATACCGTTGTGCACCATCTTCACGTAATGGCCAGAACCCGCAGGACCAATATAAGTCGTGCATGGCTCGCCTTCTGTCACTGGATTACCCGGCTCAAAGCGCTCTATGGGTAAACCTGTACTCGCATCAACCTTAGCGGCAATGGCTTTCCAAATAGGTGCAACGTGATGCCATGCATCGATATCGCCGCTTGGCATAAGTGATGGACCGAAACGCGCACCGACTTCACCGCCCGAAACCGCAGAGCTAAAAAATACAAACTGACCTTTGTAGCGCGCTTCACGCTCAACAGTGTCAGTCCATAGGCTGTTACCAGTATCGATAACGATATCATCGGACTCAATTCCGGCAGAAATCAAAGCACTACAGACACCATCGACGGGTGCGCCCGCGGGAACAGAAAGCACAAGAATGCGGGGTTTTGTGAGACTGGCTAACATTTCGGTAAGATTAGCACAGCCAAGAATGCGAGGTTCGAGTCCAGCGCGTTCCTGTTTTTCTTGCTGTATAACACCATTAACTTTAACAGGATCGAGGTCAAATGCGCTGACGTGATATTGGTTATCCGCGATGTTTAGCGCGAGGTTTTTACCCATAACGCCAAGGCCAATTACGCCGATATCATTAAGATTGCTGTGGTTTTGCATTATATAATTCCCACGGGTCACAGAGGTTAGAGCTAACCAATTTTGAGGGGTAATTATACCGATCTTTGTAACTTAATTACCAGAGAGAAAAGGCGATGTATACGATTGGCAATCTCGATTACAGTGAGATTGCCAATCCCGTATTGCGAAACGGGTTAGTTAGGACTTAGCCCAAGTGATACTTGTATTGGCACGTTTATCGACAACTTAGTTTGCGAGTTTAAGCCCTAAAACGCCCAGTAATATCAGTATCAAACTGGCAACTTTAAGTAAGCTAACTCCTTCTCCTAACAGGATAATTCCCGCGATAGCGGTGCCCATAGCGCCAATACCGACCCACACGCCGTAAGCCGTACCGATAGGCAGCTGCTTAACCGCGAGTCCTAGTAGCACAACACTCACGGCCATCGACGCCACTGTAAAGATACTTGGCCACAAACGCGTGAAACCTTCGGTATATTTAAGCCCTATGGCCCAACCAATTTCGAATAAACCCGCAAGGACTAATAAGAACCAACTCATAGTGAACTCCTAATTAGGGGTCGTCCCCTACCAAATTAAGGCATGTTTAGGGTCGTCCCTAAGCCGGTGAGAATATAAAGTAGTCAGTGATGTGTATCTAAAATATCCATAGATACACATTGCTTTTAGTGGTGGTTTTAGTTGAATGAATTAAACAATTGCTAATGCTCAATTCCCGCATATAAACGACTCAAAATAATGCAATTAAGTAGCAAAAACATTCAATAAATACGCGGCAAGAATAGCAAATCATAATGGACTATTGTTCAAATTTAGCGGGGATATTTGTTTCAATTCGCAACAGCAAGCGATTTTTAGAATGGGAATTTCCTACATGAAATCCCCATTCACTAAACGCAAGCTTAGATTAAGGCATCGGCATAACCCATGCGAGTGAGCGCGGTGCGCACTAGCTCTAAGGTCTGTGGATCTTCTATGGTCGCTGGTGCGGTATATTGCTGATTATCGGCAATTTTTCGCATAGTACCACGTAAAATCTTACCAGAGCGCGTTTTGGGCAATTTTTGAATCGCACTCACTAACCTAAAGGAGGCGACGGGACCAATCTCTTGACGAACTAGAGTAATGAGCTGTTTATGCAGCTCTTCATCACTGATCGTCACGCCCTTTTTCAGCACCACTAATCCTAAAGGCACCTGACCTTTAAGCTGATCATCCACACCAATCACAGCCGCTTCGGCCACATCAGGATGTTGACACAAGACTTCTTCAAAACGTCCAGTCGATAACCTGTGCCCCGCCACATTTATGATGTCATCGATACGACTCATAATGTAGAGATAACCGTCTTCATCGGTATAACCTGCATCTCCAGTTAAGTAATAACCTGGATACATAGACAAGTAACTATCTTGATAGCGTTGATCATTTTGCCACAGTGTCGTCAAGGTTCCCGGCGGCAAAGGCAGCTTGATCACCACATTCCCCGAGGTATTGGGCGCAACTTGCTCACCCAATTCATCCACCACTTCAACCGCATAGCCAGGCACAGGTAAAGCGGGCGAGCCTGGCTTAATGTCGACGGGCGCAGTGCCCATCAAATTTGCCGCGACTGGCCAACCCGTTTCGGTTTGCCACCAGTGATCAATGACAGGTTTAGCGAGTTTAGTGTGTGCCCAAACTAAAGTGTCGGGATCGCAACGTTCACCTGCCAAAAACACATTTTTAAGACAAGCTAAATCAACACCTTGTAGATACTCACCATCAGGATCTTCACGCTTGATTGCCCGAATGGCTGTCGGCGCGGTGAAAAAACTTTTAACCTTATATTTGGCAATCGTGCGCCAAAAAGAACCGGGATCGGGCGTACCAACAGGTTTGCCTTCATACATTAAGGTTGTAGCGCCCACCAGCAGCGGTCCGTACACAATGTAAGAGTGACCCACAACCCAGCCCACATCAGACGCGGCCCAAAACACATCGCCCGCTTGAATATCGTAAATATGTTGCATCGACCAAGCCAGTGCCACTGCATGGCCGCCATTATCGCGCACCACACCTTTAGGCTGACCCGTGGTGCCTGAGGTATAAAGCACATACAAGGGATCAGTGGCCTTAAGAGAAACACAATCGGCCTTAGGTGCAGTCGCTAATGCGGCTTGCCAATCTAAGTCACGGCCCTCCTGCAAATCGGCTTGATACTGGCTGCGATTTAAAATCAGGCAATACTCCACCTGATGAACAGCATGTTCCAATGCTTTATCTAACAAAGGCTTATAAGGAATGACGCCCGAGGGCTCAATGCCGCAGGATGCCGACAGTACCAATTTAGGCTTAGCATCGTTAATCCGAGTCGCGAGTTCATTGGCGGCAAAACCACCAAAAACCACAGAATGAATCGCACCTATGCGAGCACATGCCAGCATAGCGAAGGCGGTTTCCGGCACCATAGGCATATAAATCACCACACGGTCGCCCTTCACTATCCCAATAGATTGCATAAAGCCCGCGAGTCGGCTCACTTGAGCCTGTAACTCCGCATAGCTAATGCCGTATTCAGTGTCTGTCACTGGGCTCACATATTGGATCGCCACTTGATCACCGCGTCCGGCCAACACATGGCGATCAACGGCGTTATAACAAGTGTTCATCTCACCATCGGTAAACCAGTGATAAAACGGTGCCTGCGACTCATCGAGCACGGTGTGCGCAGGTTTAATCCAATCGAGCGTCTTCGCCGCTTCTCCCCAGAATTCGGCTTTATTAAGCAAGGATGCTTGGTGCAACGCTTGATGTTTTTGTTGGTTCTGTTTTTGATTTGCGGCTTGCGCTACAGATGCATTTTGCTGTTCGGTCAACATATGTCCTCCAATCAGGACTGCGGCTAAAATCGTCAGCCGCAATAACTACCCCTTCCAACAACCATTATTAACAGGGGGGCATCAAGCCCACTATTAGACGTTAGCCTATAACCAGAAAAGATTTGTGGTTTTATGTGAGAACACTAATTTAAAGCACTCGTTTTAATCTCGCTGCACAGGCTGATGGCAATTGGGATTGACACTTTTTTGCCAACAGAATAAAAGCCAAATCTTTACCTTTACGTAAACTTCATATATCTTGCTTAAAACTGATTATTTAGGGTGCATGAATGAGCGCAACGAACACACCACAAACGACTTACTCGATCAGTGATCTCTCAAAAGAGTTTGATATCACTACTCGTAGTATTCGTTTTTACGAAGACCAAGGTTTACTTAAGCCTAAACGCCGCGGCCAAACCCGTATTTATAGCCTCAAAGACAGAGTGCGCCTCAAGCTCATTCTTCGCGGTAAACGCTTGGGCTTTTCGTTGGCAGAAACCCGTCGCCTGTTCGAATTATACGATGCCGACAAGAGCAGCACCTCACAGCTCAATACCATGCTGGCGCTAGTGGAAGAAAAGAAATCCGCCCTACAGCAGCAAATGGACGACATTAAAGTCGTGTTGATGGAACTCAATTCCGCCGAGCAGCAATGCCGCTTAGCCTTAGAAGATAACAAAACGGCAAAAGCCTAAATCCCAGTGGCAACAAGATCAAGTCAATATGATTGGCTCGCGCATCTCAAGACGCAGGATGTTAGCACTAGGATTAAATACAAGATTTAAAAGACTCAAGCACCTAAAAATCATAAAAACTATAAATTTAAACATCAGAGTTTAATCATCTGAAATTAGAACATCTGAAAGGACACAAGCAATGAACTCTCTCTACACAAGTCTGAATTTTGGCCTAGGCGAAGACGTCGACATGCTGCGCGATGCGGTGCAAGATTTTGCCACTCACGAAATCGCCCCGATTGCCGCGAAAGTGGACCACGACAACGCCTTTCCCAATGAACTTTGGCCTGTGCTGGGGAGTATGGGACTGCTCGGCGTGACCGTAGCTGAAGAGTACGGCGGCGCGAACATGGGCTACCTTGCCCACGTCGTGGCGATGGAAGAAATCTCCCGTGCATCGGCCTCTATCGGCCTAAGCTACGGCGCCCACTCAAACCTGTGTGTGAATCAAATCAACCGTAACGGTAATGCTGCGCAAAAAGCCAAGTATCTGCCCAAACTGGTGAGCGGTGAACATATTGGCGCACTCGCCATGAGTGAGCCAAACGCAGGTTCTGACGTAGTATCAATGAAGTTACACGCCCGTAAAGAAGGCGACCGTTTCATCTTAAACGGTAACAAGATGTGGATCACCAACGGCCCCGATGCACACACCTATGTGATTTACGCCAAAACTGACTTAACCAAAGGTGCACACGGTATTACCGCCTTTATCGTTGAACGTGATTCGAAAGGTTTTAGCCAAGCGCAAAAGCTCGACAAACTCGGCATGCGCGGCTCTAACACCTGCGAACTGGTGTTTGAAGATGTGGAAGTGCCAGAAGAAAACATTTTAGGTGGCCTCAACAACGGCGTTAAAGTGCTGATGAGCGGCCTAGATTACGAGCGCGTCGTGCTATCTGGCGGCCCGCTGGGGATCATGAACGCCTGCATGGATATCGTTGTGCCTTACATCCACGAGCGTGAGCAATTTGGTAAATCGATTGGTGAATTCCAACTGGTACAGGGCAAATTAGCCGACATGTATACCGGCATGAATGCCGCCAAATCCTACGTGTATGCGGTGGCAAAATCCTGCGATCGCGGTGAAACCACCCGTAAAGACGCCGCAGGCGCCATTCTTTATAGCGCAGAACTCGCCACTAAAATGGCACTGGATGCAATCCAACTGCTGGGCGGTAATGGTTATGTGAACGAATACGCCACCGGCCGTTTACTGCGTGATGCCAAGCTGTATGAAATCGGCGCGGGCACCTCAGAAATTCGCCGCATGCTGATTGGCCGCGAACTGTTCAATGAGTCGAAATAACGCGCGTTCAAATAATCTCTCACAAGTGAATGGGTAGCCCCTCACTGTAATTTACAGTTTGCGCCACCCATTCGAGCAAGGTGATACCGAGTTTCCGCTTTATAAGGACAATCAAAGTGACGCAAATAAGCAGTCGTATCAACGCCCGTAGCGATGAATTTAAAGCAAAATCCGACGATATGGCCGCCCTAGTGGCCGATCTTAAAACTAAACTCAATAAAATCGAACTCGGCGGCGGCCCTGTGGCGTTAGAGCGCCATCTATCCCGCGGTAAATTGCTGCCACGTCAACGGGTTGAAAAGCTGCTCGATGCAGGTTCACCCTTTTTAGAACTGTCGCAATTTGCCGCGTTTGAAGTCTACGACGAAGAAGTGCCCGCAGCAGGCATTATCGCCGGTATCGGCCGTGTGAGTGGCGTGGAATGCATGATCATCGCCAACGACGCGACAGTTAAAGGCGGCACTTATTACCCGATTACCGTTAAAAAACACCTTCGCGCCCAAGATATTGCCAGCCGTTGTCACTTGCCTTGCATCTATTTAGTCGACTCGGGCGGCGCTAACCTGCCCCGCCAAGATGAAGTTTTCCCCGACCGCGACCATTTCGGCCGTATCTTTTACAACCAAGCGCAAATGTCCGCTAAGGGCATACCGCAAATCGCTGTGGTGATGGGCTTATGTACCGCAGGTGGTGCTTATGTGCCCGCCATGGCGGATGAATCCATTATCGTAAAAGATCAAGGCACTATCTTCTTAGCCGGCCCGCCATTAGTCAAAGCGGCCACAGGCGAAGAAGTCAGCGCCGAAGAGTTAGGCGGCGCCGACGTGCACACCAAAATTTCCGGCGTGGCGGACCATTTAGCCCAAAACGATGAGCACGCGTTAGAGCTTGCGCGCCGCGCGGTATCACGCCTGAATCATCAAAAAGAAATCAAATCACTGCTGAGCCCTGTCAAGCCACCAAAATTCGATATTAGCGAACTGTACGGCATTGTCGGCACCGATCTTAAAAAGCCTTTTGATGTCAAAGAAGTGATCGCCCGTATCGTCGATGATTCTGATTTTGATGAGTTTAAAGCCAACTATGGCGCAACCTTAGTGTGCGGTTTTGCCCGTATTCACGGCTACCCAGTCGGCATTGTCGCCAACAACGGCATTTTGTTCTCAGAGTCGGCGCAAAAAGGCGCGCACTTTATTGAACTGTGCTGCCAGCGCAAAATTCCGCTGCTGTTCCTGCAAAACATCACCGGCTTTATGGTGGGTAAAAAGTACGAACACGAAGGCATAGCTAAACATGGCGCTAAGATGGTAACCGCGGTTTCTTGTGCCAATGTGCCTAAATTTACTGTGATTATCGGCGGCAGCTATGGCGCGGGTAACTACGGCATGTGTGGCCGCGCGTTCGAACCGACCATGATGTGGATGTGGCCTAACGCCCGTATTTCTGTGATGGGCGGCGAGCAAGCGGCTGGCGTTCTCGCCACAGTGCGCCGCGACGGTTTGGCCCGTAAAGGCGAAGATTGGTCATTAGAGGATGAGAAAGCCTTTAAAGCGCCGATTGTCGCCCAGTACGACAAAGAAGGTCATCCGTATCATGCCAGCGCCCGTTTATGGGATGACGGCATTATTGACCCAGCGCAAACCCGCGATGTGGTCGGCCTTGCCCTATCAGCGGCGTTAAACGCCCCTATCGAAGACACCCGCTTTGGTGTGTTCCGTATGTAAACCATACGTATACACAACAAATCAATAAGATAGGGAAACAACTATGACAAATTTACCAATAACGCCACAGGAATTAAGCAACTTGCAGCACGTGAGCTACGCACTCAATAACGGCGTTGCCGAGTTAATCCTTGATCGCGCAGAAGTACACAACGCCTTCGATGAAGTGATGATTAGCGAGATGATTAGCGTCCTTAGCTATTTTGCTGAGCACAAGCAATGCCAAGTGCTGGTACTCAAAGCGAACGGCAAAAACTTCAGCGCCGGCGCCGATCTCAATTGGATGCGCAAACAAGCCAAAATGGACTTTGAGCAAAATCTAAATGATGCCAAAGCCTTAGCAAAACTGATGCAGGATTTAGATACCTTTCCAAAACCCACTATTGCATTAGTGCAAGGCGCAGCCTTTGGCGGCGCACTGGGGCTGATTTGCGCCAGCGATATCGCTATCGCAACGACGCGCGCCAGTTTTTGCTTGAGCGAAGTGAAACTCGGATTAATTCCTGCGGTAATTAGCCCTTACGTTGCCCGCGCTATGGGTAACCGTGCATCGCGCCGCTACATGTTAACGGCTGAGCGTTTTAGTGCCGACACCGCATTAAAGCTTAATGTCATTCATGAGATCAGCGATGACTTAGATGCCGCCGCAAAGCCAATGATTGGCGCGCTGCTGGCCAATAGTCCGCAAGGTATGGCATGGGCAAAAACACTGCTGTCGCATCTTGAAGATGGCGTGATAGACCAAAACACCATTGATTACACTAGCGAGCGTATCGCCCGCATTCGGGTATCAACCGAGGGCCAAGAAGGCTTAAACGCCTTTTTTGAGAAACGTCTGCCTAACTGGCAACAAGCGCTCTCAACTCCCACGCAAAAGCCAAGTGATACCCAAGGAGCCCTTTGATGTTAACCAAGCAAATGTTTACCAAGCTATTGATTGCTAACCGCGGTGAAATCGCCTGTCGCATCATCAAAACCGCCCATGCCATGGGTGTTCGCACCGTTGCCCTATATTCCGATGCCGATAAAGAAGCGCGCCATGTCGCCATGGCCGACGAATCTTTCTATCTAGGTGGCAGTGCGCCGGCAGACTCCTATTTAAAGGGCGATTTGATTATCGATATCGCCAAAAAAGCCGGCGCCCAAGCCATTCACCCTGGGTACGGTTTCTTATCTGAAAACGCCGACTTTGCCCGTAAATGTGAAGCCGCAGGCATCGTCTTTGTTGGCCCAGGTAGCGATGCTATCGATGCCATGGGCAGTAAAAGCGCCGCCAAATCTATTATGACGGCGGCAAATGTGCCGTTAGTGCCGGGTTACCACGGCGATGACCAAACCGATGCGACCTTAAAAGCGGAGGCACTGAAAATCGGCTTCCCTATGCTGATTAAAGCGGCTTATGGTGGCGGCGGTAAAGGCATGCGTATCGTCGAGAATGAAGGCGAAATCATGGAAGCCGTTAACTCGGCGCGTCGTGAAGCGGCCTCTTCTTTTGGTAACGATAAGTTATTGATGGAGCGTTATTTACGCCAACCACGCCACGTCGAAGTACAAGTGTTTGCCGACACCTTTGGCAACGCGATTTACTTATCGGATCGCGATTGCTCGATTCAACGTCGCCACCAAAAAGTGGTCGAAGAGGCGCCGGCACCGGGCTTAAGTGATGCACTGCGCGCCCAAATGGGTTATGCGGCCGTCGCGGCAGCTAAAGCTATAGATTATGTTGGCGCGGGGACGGTAGAGTTTCTGTTAGATACGGACAATAGCTTCTATTTCATGGAGATGAACACCCGTCTGCAGGTTGAGCATCCCGTCACCGAAATGGTCACAGGCCAAGATTTAGTGAAATGGCAATTACTGGTCGCCAGCGGTCAGCCACTGCCCCTTAAGCAAGATGAAGTGCGTATTCACGGCCATTCTTTTGAAGTACGTATTTACGCCGAAGATCCGCAAAATGAGTTTTTACCCGCCAGCGGTAAGCTCAACTTTTTGCGTGAACCCGAGCAAAGTAAATATGTGCGTATCGATTCGGGTATTCGCGAAAACGATGTGATCAGTAACTTCTACGATCCTATGATTGCCAAGCTTATTGTTTGGGATGAATCGCGCCCGCGCGCCCTGCAACGTTTAGTGCATGCCTTAGAGTCGTATCAAATCAGCGGCCTTAAGCACAACATTGAGTTTTTGGCGAACATTGCCGAGCACCCAGCGTTTGCCAATGCCGACTTTAGCACTGACTTTATTGGCCGTTATGGCGATACCCTGATTGGTACAGCTTCAAGCGAAGCCGACACTGCACTCGCCTTTGCCGCGCTGTATCAAGTACTTGCCCGTAAAGAAGCCGCCAAAGCGCAAGCGATCAACAGCGCCGATCCTTACTCACCTTGGGGTCAAGTGAGCGGCTTTAGACTCAACAGTTGTAGCCAACACAATATTGCACTGCTTGATGACGCCCATGAATTACAGCAGTTGGTGATGCTCGATTTAGGCGGCATGTATCAGTTGCCACTGCACGGCCAAGATTGGTTGCTCAATGGCGAACTGAAACAAGACTTACTGCTCGCCGAAATCAACGGCCATAAGAGTAAAGTGCCGGTTAGCGCACAAGGTGATGACTTTACGCTGTTTTTATCCTCTGGCAGTTACCACTTCAAAGCAGTGCAAACGCTAGTGGTCGAAGAACAAGCCAGCAATGCTGACAAGTTAAAAGCCCCCATGAACGGCACGGTAGTGACCCATTTAGTCGATGTCGGCACACAAGTGAAAACGGGCCAAGGTTTGCTAGTGATGGAAGCCATGAAGATGGAATACACCATAGAAGCGCCCTTTGATGGCATAGTCAGTGAATTCTACTTTAAGGCGGGCGAGCTGGTGACCGATGGCGCAACCTTGCTTAACGTTGAGCCGTTAGAGACAGACGAGCCAACCGCGACCAAGGAAGCCTAAGATGTCTTTAGTCAATCTAAGCCAAGCAGCGGACGCCAAAGACAGGGTCAGCATCTTCGAGATGGGCGCGCGCGACGGCCTACAAAACGAAGTCGCCGTGCCGACGGCAGCTAAAATCGCCTTGATTGAATCGCTGGCAGATGCAGGGCTTAAACGCATCGAAGCGGGCAGTTTTGTATCACCTAAATGGGTGCCACAAATGGCCGACTCTGCCGATGTGCTCAAGCAAATACAGCGTCAAAGCGGCGTGGTGTATAGCGCGCTCACGCCCAACGTCAAAGGCTTTGAACTGGCACTGGATGCAAAAGCTTCCGAAGTAGCGATATTTGGCGCCGCCTCACAAAGCTTTAGTCAACGCAATATCAACTGCTCGATTGAAGAGTCGATTGAACGCTTTATCCCTTTGATGGAATTAGCAAAAGCGCACAATATTCCGGTGCGCGGTTATGTGTCCTGCGTGCTCGGCTGCCCCTACGAAGGTGAGATAGCGGTCAGTGAAGTGGCTCGCGTGTCTGAAATCCTTTACAAAATGGGCTGTTACGAAATATCGCTCGGCGACACTATCGGTGTCGGCACGCCGCAAAAAGCCCGTAGAATGCTGCAAACAGTGGCTGAACATGTGCCTATGGACAAACTGGCGCTACACTTTCACGACACCTATGGCCAAGCATTAGCTAACATTTTGGCCTGCTTAGACTTAGGTGTGCGGGTGTTTGACTCCTCGGTTGCGGGTCTTGGCGGCTGCCCCTATGCCAAAGGCGCGTCGGGCAATCTTGCCACCGAAGACTTAGTGTATATGCTGCACGGCATGGGATTCGAAACGGGTATCGATTTACAAAAACTCGCTTTAGCAGGACAAGTCATTAGCACGCAGTTGAATCGCAACAACGGCTCGAAAGTGGCCACGGCCCTGTTAGCAAAATAGAACAACAATAATTAACGACAACAACCGTTATTGAAAACGCGCGTTATTTCCCGCGCGTTTTATACAGCATAAAAGGACATCACAATGGCAGGACTCAATAAAGTCGTCAGCAGCTATGAAGAAGCGTTAAACGGCTTATCAAACGACATGACCATTATGGTCGGCGGCTTTGGCCTGTGCGGCATTCCCGAAGGCTTAATCAATCAAATGGTTAAGATGGGCGTTAACGGTTTAACGGCGATATCAAACAACGCTGGCGTTGACGACTTTGGCCTTGGCTTACTGTTAAAACATCGCCAAATCGCCACTATGATCGCCTCTTACGTGGGCGAAAATGCCACTTTCGAGCAACAAATGCTCTCTGGCGAACTGAACGTAATTTTAACGCCACAAGGCACATTAGCGGAAAAAATCCGCGCAGGTGGCGCAGGTATTCCGGCATTTTTCACTGCAACGGGTTACGGCACGCCGGTAGCTGATGGCAAAGAAACCCGCGAAATCAAAGGCCGCCATTACGTGTTAGAAGAGTCGCTGACCGCAGATTTTGCCTTAGTGCGCGCATGGAAAGCCGATACCATGGGTAATTTGGTGTTCCGTAAAACCGCCGCCAACTTTAACCCTATGATGGCGACCGCGGGCAAAATCACTGTGGTTGAAGCCGAGTTTATTGTTGAGCCAGGCGAGCTAGACCCAGATCATATCCACACGCCGGGCATCTATGTTGACCGCGTTATTCAAGGCACGTTCGAGAAACGTATCGAGCAGCGCACGGTAAAAGCCGCGAAATAAAAGGCGCTGGCAAAACCTTGAAACACAGTTAACGCAATTGGCACTTAGCTCCCTAAAGTAAAAACTAAGGGTAAAAACCTAAGAGTAAAGGCCAAAGCGTCAAAGCCAAATAGAAAGGATAGATATCATGGCATTATCAAGAGAACAACTGGCTCAGCGCGTCGCCAAAGAATTAAAAGATGGCTACTACGTCAACCTCGGCATAGGTATTCCAACACTGGTCGCTAACTATATTCCCAGCGGCATGGAAGTGATGTTGCAATCGGAAAACGGCCTACTCGGCATGGGCGAATTCCCTACCGAAGACACCATAGATCCCGATTTAATCAACGCGGGTAAACAAACCGTTACCGCAGTCAAAGGCGCGTCGTTTTTCTCATCGGCGGAAAGCTTTGCCATGATCCGTGGCGGCCATGTGGATTTAACCGTACTCGGCGCCTTTGAAGTCGATGTGAACGGCTCAATCGCCTCATGGATGATCCCCGGCAAACTCATCAAAGGCATGGGCGGCGCGATGGATTTAGTCGCCGGCGCTGAAAACATTATCGTGACTATGATGCACGCCGATAAATACGGTAATTCTAAGCTGCTACCCGTGTGCGAATTGCCGCTAACTGGTTACGGCTGCATTAAACGCGTTGTCACAGATTTAGCCTTTATCGAAATCAAAGATGGCGCTTTCCATCTTTTAGAGCGCGCCCCAGGCGTCAGCGTAGAAGAAATCGTCAGCAAAACCGCCGGTAAGTTAATCGTACCTGAGCATGTACCCGAAATGGTGTTTTAAGCGTTCTCTAACCTAAGAGTTTAAGTTTGCTTCTTAACATCAATGCTCCAGTTTGATGCACTAAGTTTTATACCTTAAAAGCCCAGAAGATAATTCTGGGCTTTTTGTTTATCTAGCAATTAGCTAGCGCTGCGACTTGAGAGCTAATCCAAGTCAATGGCACCACTCATTCATTAGTATGAATTACCTGATTAACTCGTTAGATTTGAGCAAATTACCTCTTTAAAAAGCGATAATACGCGGCAAGTTGTAGGCTATGGCTCATTGCAAATCGTGATAAGGATGCAGAACGAATACCTTATTTGTCGTTCGCAAACCGTTCATAGCGATAAAAGTTTAAGGTATGGGTAACACGGAGAGCGGTATGCGGGTATGGAGGATCTATTTCTGGTTTTGTGTACTGCAATTAATCATGAATTACCGCGCGGCTATGATGTCCACTGTCGCTTGGTACGATGTTATCAATTGGCTGGTGATGTTGCAGGGATTAATTGGCCTTCAAGGCCAAGTCTATAAATTGCGGTTTTTCTCACAAAAAGTGTGGCAACGATTCTTCCCCATATTCTGCGTATGGAGCTTGATGTATGTAGGCATCAATTGGGCCAGTAATACGACAAATCCACCAGATATAAGCTCAAATATCGGCTATGTGATCATCCTAATGCTGACCATTCCGCAGTGTTTAGCCCTATATCGATACGCAGTTAATTGGCATCACTTACCCGCAAAATCGAAAAAGCCTTAACCCTAAAAATCGCCAAATAATTGTATAAATTACACAATTCGAGAAGCGTATCTAAAACAACTATCAGCACAAAGCCAGAGGAAAGCTTATGTACCAGATTGCGATTGTGATATTTGATGAATTTACCGATATCGATTTCTTCTTAATGCGCGATATTCTCGGCCGTACAAAAACCGATTGGACAGTAAAAGTACTCGGGACAAAGCCTAGCCACAGGTCGAGTTTGGGGATGACGGTTGCAACCGATGGTCATGTGGCCGAAGTCACTGATGCCGACGTGGTGTTATTTAGCAGTGGCTACAAAGGCGTGCCAGCCGCGCTCGAAGATACTGAGTTTATGTCTGCCCTTAAATTAGATCCCACACGGCAATTGCTTGGCAGTATCTGCGCGGGGTCATTCTTCTTTGCCAAATTAGGGCTACTCGACAATCTCTCGGCAACGACTCACCCCGATGCAAAACCCGCATTAGTGGCCATGGGCGTGGATGTAGAAGACTGTGCTCTGGTTATCAATGGCAATATTGCCACCGCGGGTGGCTGCCTGTCCTCACTCTATTTAACCGGCTGGGTCGCTGAGCGCTTATTCGACAGTGCAAAACGCCGCGAAATACACAGGCAGCTTATTCCTGCAGGCCAAGCTGATATTTATGAGACGCTGATCCAATCATCAATAGCAGCTGCAATTCGCTAGCGAGTGGTTCAGGTTCGCAGCCAGAAGCAAGGGACTGCGTGATTAGACTGAAAAATCTTCTCGGGGCAGTAAAAGCCGAGCACCAGATCACCACCCAGAGTGAACTTGCGGCTTTACTGGCTCAGAATGAAATACTCGTACAGCAAATCCAAACTGCCGATGCGCGGCATTGGGTGCATTTTGCCCAGAATACCTTCGATGGTTGGTATTGCATTCGAACACCTATGCTCAGTACCTTTGAAGTTTACTATCAAGAACGTGGGCAAAACTGTTGGGGAGAAGATGTCTTTACCGAGCAAAGTGAAGCCATAGCTGCAGTTATTTTTATGTCTGGTGTTTGGGATCAAGTCCCCTAGCACTAAGCAAGTAAAAGCCTGTTCACTCATTCTGTGTGTTCACATTTACGAATAGCTGTATGTGACTATCCATTACGCGACTTTCTATTACGCGACTTTCGATTATGTAACGAATCATTGCTCGACTTTCAATATCGAAATCATCCTGTTAGGGTGACGTACTTCGATTGACTCACGAGAACAGACTCATTCTTAGCACTCTGTTTAACTCTCTCATTGCCCAAAGGAGCGGTATCTATGGACTGGCTTATTATTGCACTCGCTGGCTTTTTAGGCGGCATGCTCAATGCGGTTGCCGGTGGTGGCAGCTTTATTACCCTTTTGGCGTTAGTGTTTGTCGGGGTTCCACCGATTGCGGCGAATGCAACGGGGACAGCCGCGCTGCTGCCCGGGTATATCGCCAGTGCTTGGCGTTTTAGAAAAGATATCGAATATCCGGCGAGTCTTAGCCTTAAGCATCTGATCTTGATTGCCCTTATTGGCGGCAGTATTGGCGCAGGCATTTTGCTGACCACCAGCGAGCAAGTCTTCGCAAAACTGATCCCGTGGCTAATTTTACTGGCCACCGCGGCCTTTATCATTGGCCCTTGGTTGCTCAAACGAAGAATCGCTGAGCAAGGCGAAAACACCTCAACGCCAATGTTAAGTCGGATGACAGCACTGATAATACTGTCGGTAGTGTGTATCTATGGTGGTTATTTTAATGGTGGCTTAGGCATTATACTGCTCGCAAGTTTTGGGCTGATGGGGCAAACCAATCTGCATGGGATGAACGGTCTTAAAAATCTCATTTCTGCTCTGCTCACCGCCATCGCCGTTGTGGTTTATGCCGCGGGCAATGTTATCGATGGGCAATATCTGTTGCTGCTTGCTGTGATGGCGATTATCGGCGGCTATGTGGGCGCGGCGCTGGCCTATCGTATTTCACAGCCCTTGCTGCGCGGCTTTATTGTGATTGTCGGTTTAGCGATGGCTTTAGGCTTTTTCATGCGCTGAGCTGTTTATGCGTGAAGCAAGGTTTTAATACGTTAGCCTTTGAATGCATTAGCCAACGCGCAGTTCTTGGACTCAATAGAACAAGACTGTGAGTTTCGATACAAGGTCACATCGATAAATTGCCCTTAGGTTGCTGGCTTGTTACTCTGAGCCATCATTTAGGAAAGCACTGTGACTAAGGATAGCGATGAAACGGATCACCTTTAAACTATGCAGCTTGAAGAAACTATGCAGCTTGAAGCTAAAGGCCTTGAAGCTCAGTACCTTAAGTCTTGCCCTGTGTCTTGTTGCAAGCTCACCCGCTATTTACGCGCAAAACACTAGCGCAACAAGCATTAGCGTCAAAACGGAAACGGGTAACATTCAGGTAAAAACCATAGCCCAAGGGTTAGAAAATGTCTGGGGTATGGCATTTTTACCCGACGGCAGCATGCTCGTGACTGAACGCGCCGGCAGAATGCGCATTGTCAGCGCCGTAGGTAAAGTGGGCGAACCCTTAACGGGTTTGCCACCGCTATATGCCAAAGGTCAAGGTGGTTTACTTGATGTGGTGCTTGCGCCAGATTTTGCCAGCAGCAAAAAAATCTATTTCAGTTATTCAGAACCCGCTGAAGGTGATGCAAGCGATCTCAATAGCACAGCGGTGAGTTTTGCTACTCTCAATGGCAACAAGCTTAAAAATCTCAGCCGCGTTTTTAGTCAGCAACCCAAAATCAACAGCGGCCACCATTTTGGATCTCGTTTGGTGTGGGCGCCTGACGGCACTTTATTTATCACACTTGGCGATCGTTACAGCGAAAAAGATAGCGCCCAAACATTAGACAATCATTTAGGCAAAGTGGTGCGGATTAATGCCGATGGCTCAGTGCCTAAGGATAACCCCTTCATCAATACGGCGGGCGCTTTACCCGAGACCTGGTCTATTGGTCATCGCAATATGCAAGGCGCGGCCATTAATCCCACCAGCAAAGTATTATGGACTGGCGAGCATGGACCGCAGGGCGGCGATGAACTCAACATTGATGAGGCGGGCAAAAACTATGGCTGGCCTGTGATTACCTATGGTGAGAATTACGGCGGCGGCAAAATCGGCGAAGGCACCCACAAGGCTGGAATGGAGCAACCCGTCTACAAATGGGTTCCCTCTATTGCCACGGCGGGCTTTATGTTTTACACAGGCGATAAATTTCCGCAGTGGAAAAATAATATTTTACTCGCCAGCCTAAAGGAAAAAACGCTAGTACGTTTAGTGCTTGATGGCGACAAGATTATTAAAGAAGAACGGCTGCTAAAAAATGAATTGGGGCAAAGATTACGCTCAGTCGTGCAAGGGCCTGATGGGTTGATTTATCTTGTGACCGATGAAGCGAAATCAAAAATTTACCAGATCTCACCGCAGCAATATTAAGCACTCGCTTTAACCACAGCCTTTTAACCAATGCAACAAGCTCAATGGTGGGAGAGGAATAAAGTTCTATACTGAATCGTCACATGTGCTTGATTCTAAACCGTCAGATTGAATACGTGGCAAAATAAAGCATCATACTCATCTGCGCTTAGGTGCATAAATCGAACAGTAATTAAGTAATTAAGTAATTAAAGTTTCATACTCAAGATAACTCATTTTGGGACATTTTCGAGTTAGCCTTTTAGCTCGAATTAGTAAGTTTCGAATTAAAATTTTTATGGGTAACGCCGCGAGCACACGCCGGAGGTCTTGTGCCTTGCCTTGTTAGCTTCTTGCTTCCCAGCCATCTTTACCATGAGAATATAGTTCCACTTTCATGTCTTCATCCCAACTTTCAGGATGAGGTACAAATGCTAAGAAGTAATTATCACCATCTTCCGGTACAGCACCACTCAGTATTGATAACGCCCAATTTTTTATACTTTTACTTTGAGAGAGTATCAATAGCTTATTTTCTGATCGAGCCATGGCGAATTTACTAAAATCGATTATAGAAGCGCGACTATCGCTTCTTTGAAATTCACTTTCAATAGCCCATTCCATTTTATTCACATAGATTAGCTGCTTCTTGTTTGACGCAGAAGGTATAGATTTAACATTCACAACACTAATATCAAAAAGCAATTCATTTAATTTAAATTCGCTTCTATTATCAGAATAATCTGCTGAAAAAACTCTGTATTCAGTTTGAACATATTCTTCTCTAAATGATGCTGCGATATTTTTCACCCAAGCTTTACTTCTAGCTGCATGAAATAATCTAGGCTTAGAATAATTTGAACTTATACATTCTTGAAATGCATCTCTTAACGAATTCTGCAATTTTTCTAAAAGCATCGATTTATCCATGAAGCTAACGTCTTAGTATTTATGCGCTGCGCTGTTTATCACGTTAGACCAGTGAAAACACGCATTGTTAACTGATTGTATTGCAAAGAAGTTATCAGCTTTACTTCAAATACGCCACCTAGAAAAACGCACATGCGCGTTTTTCAAACCTAGTATCTACTTAATGAAAAGTATAAGCCATTAATTTTAAAGCTATTTATTTAAACAAAAATGAGAAAACGCGCACAAATAAAGGATACAAATCGTTCAAAATCCTTATGATTTGAATACGACTATATAATTATCCAGTTTTTTGATGGGTAGTAGTGAATTACATCACACGGGTATAACGATGAAAATTTCTAGGACAGAAAGTCCGTTCGTTACTGCTCCATCGACAACTTTTTAACTCGCTTTGGAGCAATAGCTTTTAGCTGAACGAACAGCAGAAGTGTTAGTTAAGATTGGCATTGTTGCACCAGTGACCTTCTAAAACATGGATGTTTTAGTAGAGCCCTCAGGGACGAGTTTATGGCGAGTCACTGGGGAAACAATGACAATTAATGCTGCGTAACTCAGTGGCCTTGCTTTGGGGCATTTTCGAGTCAAAAAATGCCTTTAATCAGCCCAAATTACTGCTATTTAGGCGGACAATTTAATTATTCATAATAAATCTTTATCGTTTGGTATGAGACGTTATAATTCTCCTACAAGAATCGGTAGAGAATTTAAGCCTTAAAACGACAAAGAGTGTTCATCAGGAACACTCTTTGTTATTAACGAGCTTTGCTAACTTGCAGTTGTTAGCGCGGCACTAACCTCCTGCCTTTATTCGTTTACCACGCACATCCCCTGCTCTGTTTTCACATAGGGAGACAGAATAGGCATCATGCCTTTCATCACTTGTAATGGCAGCGCCGAAGTAAAACTAAAATCATCGGATTTACTGCCGGGCACGAAGGCAGTTAAAGTGCCGAAGTATTTATCCCCCAGATAAAACACGAAGGTCGCGGTGCGGTTCATGGCAGTCGTCGCCACTTTTTTACCTTGCTGCATTTGAGTCACGATACGGTTATCACCGGTGCCGGTTTTCCCGCCTATGGCTAACATCTCGCCTTTTGCATCGGTAAAAATGCCCTTCAAACGACGGGCAGTACCGTTTTGCACTACGTTCGCCAGTGCAGCTTTTAGGGCTTGCGCGACTTCATGGCGCATGACTCGCTCACCTTGGGTGTTCTGATTCTCCAGCGTCACTTCGTATGGTGTATCCGCGGCAAAATGCAGCTGATTGATACGCACGGTAGGCAAACGATAGCCATCATTCTGAATAATGCCCATGAGTTCGGCTAAAGCCGCAGGTCTATCACCCGAGCTGCCGAGCGCCGAACCTAAGGATGGCACCATAGCATCAAAGGGGTAACCTAAACGCGCCCAACGCTGATGTATGTCGAGGAAGGCTTCCACTTCAAGCATCACTTGCACTCGAACGTCACGGGCGTTTTTATGTCGCGTCCTAAACAACCAACGATAAACCTCTTGGCGCTGTGCTTCACTCGCCTGTTTCACATCGTTCAAATTCGCCTCGGGATTGTGATTAAGATAATCCAGCACCCACAATTCCAACGGATGCACCCGTGCGATATAACCTTGATCCGGCAGGTTATATTTATCAGGGCCGTACTTGTTATATAAGCTCTTAATACGACCATCGGTATAACTCACCTGCGGCAATCTTTGCTGCAGAAAAGCCTTAAATGCCGACATAGGTTCATCGGGTAAGAGGTAGCGATACGCCGACGTTAATTGTTGCTCCGACTGGGATAAACCGTCGAAGAACATCCCAAAACGCTCATTCGCGGCCACTTTTTTATACTTGCGATAAAACTTAGTGACGAAGGTATTGCCCTCTCTATCGGCAAATACCCGCAGGTATTCGTCGCGGCGCGGATCTTTATCGTTACGCAGCAACTGGGCCATATTGCCCTCATTTTGCATACTGCTGCTGTAATTGACTATGTCGCGCATGAGGCGCACAAACGGCAAGTTAATCGAATCCTGCAAAGCTTGATAAAGTGTCGGAGTCTTAACATCTTCCGATTTTTTAAAGTTATTAAACACATGCAAACCACCACCGGTAAAGAACTGCTCACTGGTTGAGGCAGAATATTCCCGCTGTAGCGCCGCATCTAACATGCGATCTAAACGTCTGTCAGGATTCACAATCAAGTAATCAATCGCCCAGCGGGTTAAGTGGTCCCTAGGTTCGATAATGATAGATTCCAGTTCAATACCATGTTTTTTCGAATATTTTTCGTGGATCTCAGCGATGATTTCTAAGTAGGTCGCCATCACCCGTAATTTAGCAGTTGAGCCCAGTTCCAACTTACTGCCTTCGTTAATATCAAAGGGTTGGTCGGTACTGTCGGTCTGCACACGAACTCGGTTGGCGGTGTCGGTACGCTCGTAAAGCGTAAAGCTATACAGCACGTTTTGCAGTTGGCTTGGCTCGAGTAAACGCTCACCCAATAAACCCACTTGCTCAGCGGTCGACACTTGCGCCAGGCTGCGTAAGTAGTGACTCACTTGCTGCTGTAAATCACTGTGTAAGCTACTGTTGACCGTCAAGTCGAGCCTGTCTAAATCGTAGAGCCCCACATTTAACATGCCCGCAGTACGAATACGCACTGTATTCACGCCCTTATCGGCGCCCGATTGCGTATTTCGTTGCGGCTTTGTGACCCTAAACTGCAATTTCTGCGCGAGTGCGGCATCACGCAGACCACGGTCAATAAGGTAATATTGGCCGAGTAAGCGGATATGGCTATCGACTAAATTTTCAAGATCTTCATGACCTTGCAATAAATAGTATGAAGGGCGACGCTGGGCAATCATCAGCGCGACCACTTGGCGGAATACTTGTCCACGCTTGGCGGCATTACCCTTGATTTGTGGCGATGCTAACAGCTTGTTTGCGGTATCGAAATCGGTGCCAAACCAAGCCCACAGCCCATCACCAATACCATGCACTTCACCATGATTTGGCGCCGAGGATAATGGCACAGTGTTTAAATAATCTTGGACGATGCGCTTACGAGCGGGTTCGGTATTCTCACCTTGCTGGTACACGCGCACACTGGCCGAGCCAATTTGTAATAACTTATCCTTGATGCTTAAGGTTAAGCCTTGGGAAGAATGGCGGAATTTTTCAATCTGAGTCGCCAGCGTACTGCCACCGGCGGTAGACACATTCATGCCGACCATCTCTGCAATTTGGCTCATCCCCGCCACCACAAAACGTGGCCAGTCGATCACGGGATTGAGTTTATCTTCCGTGGTCCATAACTCGCGGTTTTCAATAAATAATAAGGTATTAACGATTTCATTGGGGATCTTATCGTCGTCCTGATAAACCCGTTTGGGATAGGCGAACTCGTACAAATCGGTATTGCGACAATCGAGCAGCGTTAAGCCAGATTGCGCCTTTTCGTGATAAGGCGGGAAAAATCCCAGCTGCGCGTATTCCTGCAAGGCAGGCGAAAACGCCACTTGCTGCGTCACCTGAAAATTCCGTTGCATTAATCGGTCGATATACTGGGGTAACTTACTATAACCATGGCGCTCATCAAAGGGGCCATAACTTGGATAAATCACCGCTGTGCTCGGTGAGTTTTCTAATTCATAGGTGAGCGTCTTAGCATATTGATTGATGTATTTGGCTTGATAAAACGAGGTTTTCACTTCAAGGCCAATCAATAATGCGATACAGCAAATCAAAATAAAAAATAAGAACCAGACTCTGCCCTTTGATCTGGCTTTACGCGGAGTCTTAACCTTCACCTTAGGTTCGGGTTGTGGTGGACGAGGACGATAATTTTCGAACTTCATCTCTGACGGGGAATTAGGCAAAACAGCTCCAAAAAAACACTAAAATAAATATCTTTCATGCAACTCAGCAAATCCGTTGCCACTCAGTAAAGCAAGACATCAACTCATTAACCATTACGTTCATTCGGCCTTAGCTATCCGTTCTATATAGTGGAATAGTATATCCACACTTTCTCAAACCATGTTTCACCCAAAAGAGTGGTATCCATAATCCACAACCGCCAATCACTCACGCTAATGTTAAGCTGGCCACTTATACTATTTTTAAGCAAAGAGTAAATTTCGCCAAGTCTTAATTTGTTGATACACAGGTATTTTCAACGATTAAGCTCGCCGACACTGTGACTCAGCAGCAATGTGGCTCATAAACACTGTGACCGAGAAACAGAACGAGCCCATAAGCCACACAAAAAATATTTAGCCGCCAACAATACCCAGTTAGCAAAGACTAATCCCAGATAAACTCACGAAAATGTTTACGGCAAACGGACTCATAGCTTTCATTACCGCCAATCGCCACTTGCTCGCCCTCGCGCATCACTTTGCCGTCACCGTCGAGGCGCACCACCATGTTGGCTTTGCGGCCACAATGGCAAATGGTTTTCAGCTCAACCAACTTATCGGCCCACGCTAATAAATAATGACTGCCGCTAAAGAGTTCACCTTGGAAATCGGTCCTTAGGCCATAGCAGAGTACGGGAATATCAATATTATCGACCACATGCGTCAGCTGCTTTACCTGTTCTTTACTCAAAAACTGGCACTCATCCACCAACACACAACTTAATGGCGTGGCTTGATGCACATCGCTAATCATCTGAGTCAGATCATCTTGGCTACTAAAAACCTGTGCTTCGGTTTCAATGCCGATACGCGAAGCCACTTTACCTTTGCCATATCTGTCATCTATGGAGGCTGTCATCACCAAGGTATTCATACCGCGTTCTCGGTAGTTATAGGATGACTGTAATAGGGAAGTGGATTTACCCGCGTTCATCGACGAATAATAAAAATACAATTGAGCCAAGACTTATACCCTTTAAAAAACGTTAACGCTTACGCGTCTGCCACCAGAGCCAAATTGGGCGCTAGTCTAACATTGCGCTTCACATCAGAACACTAGCAGCCACTAAGCTTTTATCATGAAATTCTGCATCGGCGCCGACTTAACCAGCGTTTTACTCACCCATCGTCGAGTTAAACATCTCTAGCCCACTTTATTTAATGCTCTCCACGATAAAAACCATCACCAACAGCCAAATGATTAAATTTTGTTAACGTAAGCTTAACTGAACCTTAAATATTGTTTTATAAGGAAATAGTGAATAAAGCTAAATTTCAAAAGTGAGATCTACCTCCAAAGTATTAGGTGTTAATGGGGTTGTGCTCAAAAAACAAACATAACGTTAACAGTAGTATTTCATTCGAGACAAAACGTGCTCAATTTAAAAAAAGAAAGTATTCGATAGCTTGCAAATTAAAGCTAACGGTCAAAGCACTAATCTACCCTGCAAACTTTAGTGCTCCACTCCGTCCTTTATGCGCATATTGGATCAAATGGAGATAATGATGAGAATTTTCACCTCTAGAAAACTGGCATACTTAGTGGCTTTAGCACTAACTGGTGCCCTTGTTGGTTGTGGCGATGATGGCAAAGATGGTGTCGATGGCGCACCAGGAACGCCCGGTATTCCGGGAACCCCAGGTACGCCTGGCACACCCGGGGAACCTGGAACACCGCCACCAGTCACCAGCTCGACGCTGACGAAAGTCAAAGTGATCAACTACAGCTTTGGCGAAGGCAGTATCAGTTACGAATTTGAAATTACCGATGAGAATAATAATTTAATCAACGGGCTGCAAAACGCAGAGGCTAAAGTCGCGGCGTTAACCGATAAAGGTTTCATCAATAACCGTACCGAAAGTGATCTTAATGGCGTTGCAGACAATGTGCATATTGGTGGCGCGGCAACTCAAGCGACAGAAGGCGCCACACTGACCTCTTTAGGCGACGGTCACTACACTTTTGTGGCCCCAATGTTAGGGGTAAATCCCAGCACTGAAGGTATTGTGTGGTTACGCGTTGGCGGCAATAGCGCAACAGGTATCGCACGTTCAGCCCCCTTAGTTGTCAATAAACCCGAAGGCACTCATTCCACCACAACCGATAGTTGCTATTCGTGTCACGTCGATTACGCAACCAGTCCTCGCCGCCATGCAAGCTATGTTGCAACCGGTATGGACGGTGAAGTCACCTTCGTAGAAGGCTGTTTAGCGTGTCACGGCTCCGTGAGTCGCGGCGCTGTCAATGCGGAAGGTTTCTCTGTAGGTGGCTATGCGACTAACACCCTGTCTAAGATTGGTCATGTTAATCACCAAGATTTTACTAAAGACTTTTCAGTACAAAACTGTACATCTTGTCACGTTGAAGCTCCAACTAACATCAACGTTGCAGGACCCGGTTGTATCGATTGCCATGATAGCGGTGGTGTGCCAGGCGTCATTATCCCAAGTAATGGTGCCGATGTCCGTACTATGCATGAAGGTAAGTCTGGTATTACTGAACGCCAAGCTATTCGCGCTAAGTACAAAGTGACATTAGCGGCCCCAGTTAAAGTCGATGATATATCAACGAAAACAGATCACTATGCGCCAACAGGTGCTGCCGCCGCAGTCGCCGCCCCAGGCTGGTGTACAACACTTACTGTAAAGGATGTTGATGGCAATATCTTTAGTATCAAAGATAACTTCAACTACTCAGATCCGCTGGTGTTTGATGCCAAGAAACCGCTGGTCTATGCCAGTGCCTATCTGCACGCCTATGACAATGGCAGTTTAGTGGGCCGCCCAGGTAACCGTACTAACTATTACTATGGTTACAACACCGACGGCACTAAGAATATCTGTCACTTACTGACGGATATCAGCGCAGTGAATGCTAACTATGTTTACTCTGCCCGCGTGACATTCAGTACCGCAGGTTGGATGGAATATGATGGCAATCAACGTTATCAAAGTAATGGCAGCCTAAGAGCGACAGGTTATGACGGTTCTATGGGCGTATCCTTTACCGCCTACTCAGACGTCGTTAACCCAGTCACGACTCAAAAAGTCTCTGGCTTCGAGCGTCGTGAGATAGTGAGCGCTAACAGCTGTACTACTTGTCATAACGATGCCACTGCATTCCACAAAAATGGGGCCTTCGATGACGGCGGTAATGGCTGTATTGCTTGCCATGACAACGGCATGGCGCGGACATCAGCCGCCTTAGGCGCAGGTTTTGGCCCTATGGTTCACAGCTGGCACTGGGGTAATGGCGCTAAAGTCGGTGAGATGAAAGCGGATGGAACTCAAGCGAATGCGGCTAACGGTGCAGGTGCGATTGAAGCCTCTACTAGCTGCGTTGCCTGTCACGAAAAAGCGATTGATTTAGATAACATTCCAAATCAATACATTCTTGAGCCAGGTAACAAAATGACCAGCCCTGTTTCTGCAAACTGCTATGCCTGCCATACGATTGATTCAGCGAAAGCGCACATGGTGAGCAACGGTGGTGAGATCAGCGTTCCTAGCGTGGCAGATTGGTTTAAACAACCAACGACTGAATCCTGTGCAGTATGTCATAACACAGGTAGAAGCTCTGGTATTGATAAATACCACAAGTTTACTCGCTAATTAGTCATTTCATCATCGCATGATTAAATAGTCAGTAAAAAGCGGTACCGATTTTCCCTGCAAGGAAATCGCCAAGGAGTCTCATCAACACGGGACTCCTTTTTATTTAGATACAGCCCCATACAAGCCATTTTCAGTCCCATTTAAGTTACTAACGTTACAGTCCTAAAAAAACAACAATTCAAAGGAAGTCACTCAATTATGCGTAAACGTTTTATTGCCATCGCCATCGGCGCCACACTCACCGCCGGATTTATGGCAGGTTGTAGCAACACAGAAAGCAAAGCCCCTAACGCCATGTCGGTACAAGCCCAAAACCCCTTGTTTCAAGTCAGTAGTCTGCAATATCAAGCGCCCGACTTTAGCCTCATCAAGAATGAGCATTTTACGCCTGCCCTAGAGCAAGGCATGGCCGAGCACTATCAAGAAATCCTCGCGATTGCGAATAATCCCGCAGCGGCGACCTTCGATAACACGATTGTGGCTATGGAGAAAAGTGGCGCCCTGCTCAGCCGTGCATCGAGTGTGTTTTATAATTTAGCGGGTTCGAACAGCAATCCAGAGCTGCGTAAAATTCAAGGTGAAATGGCGCCCAAAATGGCGGCCCACTCGGACAACATTAACTTAAACCCAGCGCTATTTGCCCGTATCGAAGCCATTTATAACGATCGCACCAACCTAGGTTTAACCCCAGAAGCTGTGCGTTTGGTTGAGGTCTATCATCAACGCTTTATCATGGCGGGCGCAAAACTCACCGACGAACAAAAAGTGAAAATCCGCGCATTAAATGAAGAACAATCAACACTGACCAACGAGTTCTCCCAACGTTTACTGCGCTTAACCAAAGAAATCGCCGTTATCGTAGAATCAAAGAATGAGCTTGCAGGATTAACTGACAGCGACATCACTTCGGCCGCAAACGATGCTAAAGCTGCAGGTCATGATGGCAAGTATCTGATCAATATCACCAACACCACTCGTCAGCCCGTATTGGCGTCACTGGAAAACCGTGAACTGCGCCAACGCATTTGGGAAGCCTCGGCTAACCGTGGCTTAAGTGGTGAAAACGAAACGGCGTCGCTAGTGTCTCGTTTAGCACAACTGCGCGCTGAGCGCGCCACGCTATTAGGTTATGAAAACTGGGCGAGTTATCGCCTAGCGCCGCAAATGGCCAAAACACCAGAAGCGGTTTACAGCATGTTTGGCTCTATGGTGCCAGCCGTAGTCGCAAATACAGAGAAAGAAGCGGCCGATATTCAAGCCATGATCGACAAGACTGGCGGCAAATTTGAACTGGCGCCATGGGACTGGGAATTCTACGCCGAGAAAGTCCGCCAAGAAAAATACGCCCTTGATGGTAATAGCATTCGCCCATACTTTGAGTTTAACCGCGTCCTCGAAGATGGCGTGTTCTACACACTCAAAGAACTCTATGGCGTCACCCTAACACCTCGCCCAGATTTACCGGTTTATCATCCCGATGTGAAAGCCTACGAAATGTTTGATGCCGATGGCTCAAGCATGGCCATTTTCTACGCCGACTATTTTGCCCGTGAAGGTAAACGTGGCGGCGCTTGGATGAGTTCGTTCGTCGGTCAATCCTTCCTTGAAGGTACTAAACCTGTGGTCGTCAACGTAATGAACATTAAGAAGGCGCCAGAGGGACAACCGACCTTCGTCAGCTATAACGAAGTCACTACTATGTTCCATGAAATGGGCCACGGCACCCACGGCATGTTCTCCAAAGTGACATATCCAAGTCTGGCGGGCACTTCGGTTTCCCGCGACTTTGTCGAATTCCCATCAACCTTCGAAGAAGACTGGGCGGCTCATCCCAAAGTGTTGGCCAACTACGCCAAACACTATGAAACCGGCAAACCGATTCCCGACGAACTGCTGCAAAAACTGCTGAAATCTGGCAGCTTCAACCAAGGCTTTGACACCCTGGAATACATGGCCGCCGCATTAGTGGATATGGAGTGGCATTCATTAAGCCCAGATGCACCACTGCAAGATGTGGCCACCTTTGAAGCCAATGCCCTGAAAAAGCACGGCTTAAACATCAGCGCCGTGCCGCCACGCTATAAATCGACCTACTTTGCCCACGCCTTCCCCGGTGGTTACTCGGCAAGTTATTACGCGTATATGTGGAGTGAGATTTTAGCGGCGGATGCCTTTGCCTATGTGCAAACTCAAGGCGGGCTCAATCGTGAAATCGGCATGAAGTACCGCAAAACCATTCGTGAAGTGGGCAACAGTATTGCGCCAATGGAAGCCTACAAAAACTTCCGCGGACAAGAGCCAACCACACAAGGATTGCTTAAACGCCGCGGGCTAGACCAAGCACTCTAAGCTACAAAAAACCTAAGCGGCAAGTAGCCTAAGTTAAGTACTGATAGCCTTAATGCGATTAGGTTAAAGATAGAGATAGAGATAGAGATAGAGCGTTAACCAAAAAAATCAGCCAGCATAATGCTTAATGCCGATCAGTTAAGACAGATCGCTTGACGATCTCGCTGAAAAGATCAAAATCCGATGACCTCATGTCATCGGATTTTTTTATGCAACTCTCAGAAGCACTCGCTCGC